>JAEEXQ010000002.1 GCA_016287875.1 Bacteroidales bacterium
TACACCCTTGCAGCTGCGCTTTCCGCCTGCTTGCTTGTCTCTTGCCGGACGGATGTCGGCATCTCTTCTCTTGCCTATGTGGATCCTCTGATCGGAACCCAGGGCACCGGTACCCAGTACGGAGGAATGATGCCTATGGCCGGCGTGCCGTTCGGCTCCATCCAGTGGGTTCCGATGACTCGCCTGACCGAGGTAGGAGTGCTGAGCTACAACGAGGCGGACTCTCTGCTGCTAGGTTTCATAGGCACCCGTCAGCCTGCCATATGGATGGGTGAGTGGGGCCAGGTCTCGTTCCAGCCTCAGTGCGGGGATGCTCCCGTGCTGGGATACGGTGAAAGGGGACAGATGATAGAGAGTCAGGAGTACACTCCTTACTGCGGAAGGGTTACCGCCGGGGGCATTCGCACCAGCTATGCCGGTGCCGACCATTCTTCCGTTTATGAGATTTCTGCCGCGAACCATATAGTTATCGATGCCTCCCGCAAATGCGAGGGCAACAGGACCAACCCTGCGGCTCTTCCCGGCCATCTCGAGTTTTCTGCAGACGGCAGGAGTGCCTTCGGCTGGAACAGCGACATGTTCGACGGTCAGCATACCAGCCCCAAACCCAATTTCAAGGGTTTCTTCTACATGGAGTTCTCCCGGCCTGCAACTGCTACCGAGGTGTTGGACGACATGGGTGACGCTTGCCATGGTTATGCCAGCTTCGGCCCGGCTGCTAAGCCGCTTACCGTAAAGGTCGGCGTGTCTTTGCTGAGCGTGGAGCAGGCAAAGGCAAATCTTGCCGCCGAAATCGGAAAGAAGGGCGTCAGGCAGGTCGCCAAAGAGTCCAGGCAGGCCTGGGCTGCTCAGTTCGGAAAGCTTTGTATTGATGCCGATGCCGATGTGAAGACCATTTTCTACACCGGCCTCTATCATGCCCTGCTTTATCCGAGGCGTATCGACGAGGACGGCAGATACTATTCCGCGTTCGACGACAGCATACACGAAGGCAAGATGTACAACTGCTGGTCGATGTGGGATACCTACCGCGCAGAGCATCCGCTTCTCTGTCTGGTAGTGCCCGAGCGGGTGGATGAAATGATGCAGAGCCTGGTGGAGATGTATCACGAGGGAGGATGGCTCCCCAAATGGCCGAATCCCTGCTACACCGGCATAATGATAGGCTCTCCCGCGGAAACCATACTTGCGCAGGCCTGGACCGAGGGGTTCCGCGGTTTCGACCTGGCGGAAGCCTATGCTGCCGTGAAGAAGAACGCCACCGTTCCCCAGCCTACCGACATGGAGTTCATGTGGGAAGACAGGGGCAACTTCGGCGACACTCCCGAAACCCGCGGCGGTCTTACCCGTTATCAGACGATAGGTTACGTGGCGGGCGACGAAACACGGGAATCCGTGTCGCGCACCCAGGACTTCGGCCTGCAGGACCTTGCCGCGGCCATCCTTGCCGATGCGGCAGGTTATCCCGAGGATGCGGATTATTTCCGCGCTCGTTCTTTCAACTACCGTAATCTCTGGAATGACGAGCAGAAACTTTTCCTTCCCAGAAGCGCTTCCGGAGAGTGGATGGAGCCCCGCCGACGTCATTATTGCGAATGCACACAGTGGACTGCCCAGTGGTGCGTGCCTTACGATGTCGACGGAGTCGTGGAACTCATAGGTGGCCGCGATGAATACGAGGCCCGTCTGGACAACTTCTTCGAAACCCTTTTCTGGGTACCGGAAAGAGGCAACAAATCCATACACGGCAACGAACCCAGCCATCATATCGCCTATCTCTACAACAGGATCGGGCGTCCGGAAAAGACACAGGCCAGGGTACGGGAGATAATGTCCCGGTCTTATTCCACCGGCCGCAAGGGCTTCGACGGTAATGAAGATTGCGGGCAGATGAGTGCCTGGTACATACTTTCTTCGCTTGGCCTCTATATGCTCAATCCGGCCGACGGCTGGTATGAGATCGGGGCTCCCTGCGTGCGGGAAGCTACCTTGACCATAGGGAAGCCCTACACTCCCGCAAAACTGCACATAACGGTGCGTAACCTTTCTCCCGACAACACTACGGTAAAAAGCGTCAGTTTCAACGGAAAAGCCATTGAAGACTGGCGCATACACCATAACGAGCTGATCAAGGGAGGCGAACTTGAATTCATTTATTAATCCAAATATTCATATGAAAAAGATATTGTTGGTTATAGCCCTCGCATTCCTTTGCTCCGCAGCAGGAGCAAAGTCCGACAAGAAGGGCCCCAGTTTCAATGCAGATGGCACTTTCAAGGTGCTTCAGTTTACCGATACCCATATCCGCACTTTCAATGTCGAGGAAGCGCAGGAGGTATATGACAGGATAGACCATATGGTGAAGGCCGAAAAGCCCGACCTGATAGTTTTCACCGGCGACGTCATCCTCGTCAAGCCTGCTGCACCCGAGTGGAACAGGCTGGTAAAGGCTCTGGACTCCTACGAGATTCCCTGGGTCATTGTGTACGGAAACCACGATGCCGAGCAGAATATCTCCCGTGCGGAGATGTCATCCATAGTAGTATCCGGAAAGTACACCTTGAACACCCTTAACGAGGCGGGCGAACTCGCCGACCTGGAGATTCCTGTCGTGGGCAGCAACGGAAAGGACATTCCTTTCTATGTCTATGCGATGGATTCCCACGACTATGCCTGGATCAACGGCGAGAGGTATTATGCCTGGTTCACCGACGCACAGGTGCAGTGGCTGCGCAACTGCTGCCTTGCCAGGACCGATGCGGAAGGCAAGGTGGCCCCTTCGATGGCCTTCTTCCATATTCCCTTGCGTGAATACATCGATGCCTGGTCCGGGGAGGAGAATCCTCGCGAGGAGGCTGCCGACAATGGTCTTACCTGGGGCGTCCGGGGCGAGAAGATATGCGCCGGAGCGGTCAACAGCGGAATGTTCGCCGCAATGCTCGAGACGGGCAGCGTGATCGCAACGTCCGTGGGCCACGACCACTGCAACGACTTTATGGCCGCTTACCACGGGATACTGCTTTGCTATGGGCGTTTCTCCGGTGGCGATACCACCACGAATTATCTGCCTCACGGAGCCAAGATCTTCAAGTTCTTCGAGGGAACCCGCAACCTCGAGACCTGGGTGCGCGAGGATGACGACCGCATAATGTTCCACGGCTTCTATGATGGCAAGAAGATTACCCACGCCAAGCGCAACACCCGCCTTCCTTTCGGTACCTGGTTCGATATAGATATCGCGAAATGAGACATCTGCTGATCTCCATCCTGCTGATCTTCTCCATTTCCCTTTCCGCAAAGGGGCCGGTCAGCCGCGGGCACGGATATGTGGACCTGGGGCTTTCCGTCCGTTGGGCGACCTGCAACCTGGGTGCTTCTTCTCCCGAAAAGGCCGGGAACTATTATGCCTGGGGCGAAACTGAGCCTAAGGATTCCTGCACGGTGTGGAACTACCGCTGGTGCGAGGGTTTCTTCTGGGACCTGCGCTTTACCAAGTATGGCGAGGTGGATGGCAAAGTGGTGCTAGAAAGCAGCGACGATGCCGCTACGGCAGCCTGGGGAGGGAAGTGGCGTACTCCTACCCACGAGGAGCAGGAGGAGCTCAGGACCGCTTGCAAATGGACTTGGTGCGATGATTACAAGGGTAGTGGCGTATGCGGTTATCTGGTGGAGAGTGAGCTTGCTGGCTATGAGGGCCGCAGCATATTCCTTCCTGCCGCAGGGGACAAGCTCGGCACTGCCGTAAGGAGCTGCGGCGTACGCGGCTACTATATGTCATCTACGATTGTTCCGGGGCACGACCATGGTGCGTGCTACTTGCTTTTCGAGAAGGGTAGCAAGGACTGGATGTACTGCTACCGCTACTACGGACAAACCGTCCGCCCGGTCCTGTCCAAATAGTTCGTTCGTCGGTGCTTCCGCTGTGGGCGGTAGTTGCCTCTGAGAGGACTCCGCTCACTGCGTTCGCTCCGGCCCCTCCCATCGTCATCCGCGTCATCGCTGCGCGATAACTTGCTGCCGACGGGCCCCTCCCCCTGCCCCTGTCCGGGGGTGGACAGGCCTCTCAGAGGCAACTACCGCCCGCAGCGCTGCACCCCCGCGCTTCGAGGCGTGGATGAAAGCCGTATAGACGGTAGAGAATACATGCCAGAGCCTAGGATCAGGGGCCCGTCAGGCAGCAACCGCTGGCGGACGTGTCCACCCCCGGACACGGGCAGGGGGAGGGGCCCGCAAGATACGAGTTCCGCGTTCCGCGGGACGAAGGAGATTGTGGGAGGGGCCGGAGTGAAGGACGCCGAAGGCGGCCGAACGGAGTTCCGCCAGCGGTTGACTGCCTGACGGCCCGGAAGCCTGGAAATTAAGATGCCGTTCAGTTGACTTCCTGGCCGTCTACCGTTATGTCGTTGAGGCGCAGGCCTTCCACGTCGTCCAGGATAAACAGCGGGCGCGTATCGGGCTTTATGAAGCTGAGGTGGAGCCCGTCTATGGAAATGCCCCTTATGTGGCGCAGATAGGCCCCTTTCGCAGGCAGAGGACCAAACATCTTATACTCGGGATACTTCTCCACCTCTTCGGGCACATCAGCAGGCGCCTGCACATCCTCGGGGCTGAGCCCGCCCTGGAACTGGATGTTGATATTCCGCAGCGTCACGTCCTCTATGCAATAACCGGGAATGCCGGAAATCAGTATGGGGTAGCGGGGATCCGCATCGCTGACGTTGAGGTCGCTTATCCTTATCCTCCTGAGGGCTCCGACCGGAGTACCTTCAGGACTGCGCATACGGGCTCCTAGGCGGAAGAAAAGGGGAGAATTGGTGCCTTTGATGGAAATGTTGTTGAAGGTAACGTCTTCGAGTATGCCACCGTCCACGGTCTCGAGAAATATGCCTCCGCTGTTTTTCAGTATGCAGTTGGTGACCGTGATATCGCGGAATCCGCCGCTGGATTCGGTGCCGAACTTGATGCGCCCGCGGCCTATTATCTTGAAGGGAGGCCTCACCGCACGGTCGGGCGACCAGCTGTGGCCGGGCTTGTCGTGGGGAATGAGGTTGGTGTTGGCAAGCATCGTCCCTTCCTTGTAACCGGTAACTATGCAGTCCGAAATCACCACTTCTTCGGTGTCCTTGAATTTGCCCAGGGCGTAGGAAGCCTTGAGGCAGATGGCATCGTCCCAGGGGCAGTTCAGGCGGCAGCCCTTGATTATGACGTTCCTGCAGCAGTCTATGTCGAATCCGTCGCGCTGGGTGTCTACCACCAGGTTGCTTATAAGCATATTGTCCACTCCTGTGGCCAGCAGGGCGAAATGCCCGCACATATACATCGTGAAGTCCTTCAGGGAGACATTCTTGCAGTCCTTGAGCACGAGGGCCTTGTTGCCCCTGAGGGGGGCAGGCTGGGCAAGAGGATCATCTCCATAGCCCGGCACCAGGCCGCTTCCGTCTATCATGCCCTCGCCGCTGATGGTTATATCCTCCAGGCCGATTCCCCATATGAAGGAATTCTTGAAGTGCGAATGGCCATAGTCCTGATATTCCTTTCCGAACTCGAAAGGCTCGGCGAGGTCGTAACCCTCGCTTGCAGTGGGCTCTGCCGCAAGCAGCACTGCGCCTTTTTCCAGATACAGATGCACGTGGCTTGCGAGATGCACGGAATAGCTGGCGTAGCGCCCGGCCGGGATATAGACCATGCCTCCGCCGTCGGCTGCTGCTGCCGCTATGGCGGCGTTGATTGCCGGGGAGTCGATGGTGGTACCGTCGCCTTTGGCTCCGTAATCTTTTACGTTGTGGACTGCGGCCGGGGCAGATACCAGGGTCAATGCCAGTATGGCAAGGGTAAGTATGCTTTTTTTCATCTTGATTATAGTTTTATCCATTCAGGGGCACCTTGCTTGTCTTCCCACCATATGCCTTGATTGTAGTTGAGGCCGGGGGAGAGCTTGAGCAGGCGGCATCCGTGAGGCGCAACATCGGTTTCGAAGGCGTCTCCTTCAAATCGCTCGACGGGATGAAGGATCGTTATGTCCTGCTGCCTCCAGAGGTCGCGGACAGTCTGCGGTTCCACCATCATGTAGTTGAGCTCACCTATCTTGAATCCCATCTTTACGGGTTTGTCGCTGATGTTGAACAGGGCGACAACCAGCGAACCGTCTTCGAGGGGTTTGTGGTACACCACCGTGCTGTCGGACTCGGAAACCCTTGCGGCGGGATAGCCCAGGGCATCCTGGTTGACATCTATCACCTCGTTGTTCGTCAGAAGGCTGAGGGTGAAATCGTCGATGGATGCGAGGTCGCAGCCTATCAGCAGGGGAGAGCAGAGTATGGCCCACAGCGTCATGTGGGTGTACTGCTCGTCCGGAGTGAGCCTGCAGGCCCGGGTGTACCCTTCTCCCTTGGAAAAGTCGCACACGCTGCCTATTTCCAGCATATCCGCATCGGGCCAATGTCCGGGGCCGGTATATGCCGCCCAGCGGTCCATAATGGTGAAGCCTATGCGGTAGACGGACTCCCAGAGGTCTTTTATGTCGCTGGAGGTCCTCCAGGAGTTGGAAAGCTTGACGTACGCATCTCCCAAGCCTATGGGGGCGCGGTTCGAAAGGCTGAGGGCTATGCTGCGGCCGGTCTTGTCCAGGGCTTCGCGCATGGCCTTTATGCTGTAGTAATCGTTGGGATGCCAGTCGTATTTCAGGAAATCGACGCCCCATCTGCCCCATTGGCGGGCGTCCTGCTCCACGAAGAGGTACCTGCCATGGTAGCGCATCTTCTCCCAGGAACCCTTGACTTTGTCATCTTCCGGAGTGCTGATGTAGGCATTGTATTCGTCGGCTTTGCCGGAATCTATCCACCAATAGCGCCCTTCGGGATTGCAGGCGCTGGAACCGGGGGTGCCGCCGGGACACATCGCCCACGGACTGGAGTAGATGCCGAATTTAAGGCCGCGCTTATGCACGGAATCGGCAAGGGCCTTCATGTCGGGGAACTTGCTGTTGGGCTGGAGTGCCAGATCTTCGCCCCGCCTTTCGAACTGCCATCCGTCGTCGATGTTGATGTATGACCAGCCGTACTGGTCGAGGCCTTTCTCGATGAATGCATTCAGCGAACTCAGGACCTTCTCGTGACTTACCGTCCTGCGCCAGCAGTTCCATGAGTTCCAGCCCATCGGAGGGGTGAGGCAGAGTTTTCCGCCTATGACTATCTTGAACTCCCTGCTGTCCGAGCCACAGGCGTTGCTGGCCGTGAAAGTGACTTTCCAGGTTCCTTGCTTGCGGACCTTCCCGCTGATGATTCCTGTGTTGCGGTCGAGTTTCAGGCCCTTTGGAAGGCCTTTGGCGCTGAAGGTCATAGGCCTCTGCCCGGTAGCCGGTATCTTGTATAGGAAGGGAGTCCCGGGGTAGTTCCCATAGACTTTAGGCCCGTTGATCCTGGGGGCCGCCGGGGCCTTGGGGGTAAGTATGTACCTGCTGTAATCGGTCTGCTGAGCTGCAAGGGACAGGCAGCAGGACAGGAACAATAATACTGAAACTATCTTCTTAATCATGTCAGCCAGGGTTTATGAGCCGAAAAGGACGGCGGCGAGGAATAAGATGATTCCCAGCAGCAGGTAGAATAGGCCGGCATAAAGCACGTAGTAGAGAGCCGTCTTCAGCGTCAGTTTGACCGACTGCTTGAAAGAGATGCCGAACAACTGTATGTAGTCTATTATCAGAAGCGCACACATGACCCAGATGGGCAGTGCGTAATCCTTGCCGAAACTTATCAGCAGCGACAGGAACATGAATATGCAGAACTGGCACAGGACGTAAGCCGACATTGCCGCCGCTCCGGAAACGCTTATCTTGTACTTCCGCAGGCATAAGGCGAACAAAAGCCATAGCAACAGGAAGCGCCCCAGGAACAAGGGAATACCTTTGCTGCGGAGGTCTCCTTCGATCGCGGCGAGCGATTTCTTCCACGCAGTATCGGCCAAGTCCGGATGAAGGTCAAGCTTGGTGATTATGAATGCGCTCTTGAACATGGTAAGGAAACTCTGGGCGACCCTGTCTCTGCGTTTTGCCACGTCGATGCTGTCGAGCTGGATATCGACCTTGAGATGCTCCCTTTCTATCAGTCTGTCACCCACCGGGTCCTTGAAATCCGACGGCTTGACTATCGCCAGCACCAAGGTAAATACCGAGTAGAAAACCAGCAAGGCGGTAAGTGGCGCCAGGTAGCTCTCGTGCTTTCCGCGCAGGATGTAGTCCCTCATCAGATATCCCGGCCTCAGGAGCAACTGCGAGAAGGTTCTCTTGGAATCGTCGTTGAGGAAGGGAATGATGGCTTCCCTGGTGCCCATGTAAACCCCGTTCCCTTTCTTGCGGGCGCGGCGCTCCTTGCGGGGCTTGCGGACTTTATGCCAGGGAATATATCCTAATTCGCAATAGATGGAATATAAGCGGGTCAGCGCTTTCAATTTTCGTTTCATATACTCTTACAAAGATACAAAGATGTTTTGTATATTTGTAATGATGAATCCATTACTCTCGGAAATGTTTTCCCACGCCGATCCTTCGCAGGTCGAAGGTCTGATGCGCTTCTTTAAAACCGGCCCCGGCCAATATGGCGAAGGGGACAAGTTCCTGGGCATAAAAGTGCCCGTAACCAGGGAGGTGGTGAAAAGATGCTGGCGTGAGACCGGCTTTCCGGAATTGGAGGAATGCATCACCAGCGGGTACCACGAAATCCGCCTGTCGGCCCTGCTGACCCTGGTGCAGATATTTTCCCACGCAAAAAAGGACGAGGAGCTTCAGAAGAAGTGCATAGACTTCTATCTGGCCCATACCTCATACATCAACAACTGGGACCTGGTAGATCTTTCCTGCTACCCCTTGCTGGGGGAGTGGCTGTTGGATAAGGACCGCAGCCTGCTCTATGAGCTTGCAAGGAACGGGAAAACCCTCTGGGAGCAGCGCATAGGCATTGTGAGCACGATGACTTTCATACGCCACGGCCAGACCGCCGACACTTTCGCAATCGCCGACATATTGCTACATCATCCCCACGACCTTATCCACAAGGCCGTAGGCTGGCTGCTTCGCGAGGCGGGGAAAAGGGACGAGGCCGCCCTGGTGGCTTATCTGGAACCCAGGAAGGCCGGGATGCCCAGGACTATGCTCCGATATGCGGTAGAGAAGTTTCCGGAGGAAGAACGCAAAAAACTGATGACTATCTGATATGAAAAGACTGTTTCTTTTGCTGGCCTTGTGCCTGGGGGCCGTCTGCGCCCGGGGGCAGGAGTGGCACGACGCCGAATCGATGCACGTTTTCGGCAAGGCCGTAGAGAATACCAAGACCCATTATTCCCGGCTTCCGGAGGATATTGACGCCATCGCGAGGAAGGACCTGCAGAAGCTCGGCAAGGATGCTGCAGGATTGTATGTGGAGTTCCGTACCGATACTCCCGAGCTGCACGTGAGATGGACTTCGGTCAAGAAGCTCACGATGTCGCATATGGCATCCGTGGGCTCCCGCGGAGTGGACCTGTATGCCTATACCGACAATGGATGGCGCTTCGTGACCAGTGCCCGCCCGGCCCTGGATTACAACGAAACTACTCGCTGCATGGTAAAGAAGATGGATGCAGGCTACAAATACTTCAGGATGTATCTCTCGTTATACGACGGGATATCCAAACTGGAGATAGGAATCCAGCCCGGATATGAGTTCATACCCGTGGACGCTCCTAAACGCGAAGCCCCTGTAGTTATGTATGGCACCAGCATCCTTCAGGGAGGATGCGTCACCCGTCCCGGAATGGCCGCCACGAATATCATAGGCCGGCTGCTGGGCCGCGAGGTGGTGAACCTGGGTTTCAGCGGCAATGCCCGGCTCGACCCCGAAATCGCCACCCTTATGGCAAGGGTGGAGGACCCGGCCCTCTTCGTACTGGACAATGTGCCAAACGACAGTCCGGAACTGATCCGAGAGAAGGGGATGGCTTTCGTGAAGATACTGCGCGACGCACATCCGGACGTGCCCATCATATTCCTCGGGATGGTCCACTATACCCACGACTTCGTGAGTTCGGCATCATATGCCGACATCGAACGCCGCAATGCCGCCCAGAGGGAGCTCTATGAGCAGCTTGTCGCCGCCGGAGACAAGGCGGTTTACTTCCTTCCCGGCGAAGGCCTGATAGGGGATGACGGAGAGGCAATCGTGGACTATGTCCATCAGACCGACCTAGGTCAGCTTAGATATGCCCGGAACTTCGTCGCTTTTCTTGAAAAAGAGGGAATAAAGTTTTAATTTTGGAATATGGAAACCACAGAACAACTTAGAAATATAACCGGCCATTTCGCCATAGAAGGCAAGGTGCTGGATATCAGGCCCCTGGGTAACGGCCTCATCAATGATACCCTGCTCGTAGTCACCGACGGACCCGACAATTATGTGCTCCAGAGGGTGAACAACTCCATTTTCAAGGACGTGGACCTGCTGCAGCACAACATCGACTGCGCCACGGCTCACATACGCCGCAAACTCGAGGCGGCAGGGGAGAAGGACATAGACCGCAAGGTGCTAAGGTTCCTTCCTTGCAAGGAGACGGGGAAGAGCTACTGGACTGACGGAAAGTCATACTGGAGGGTATCCGTTTTCGTCCGCGACGCTTACACCTATGAAACGGTGGATCCGAAGTATTCCTATTTTGCGGGCAAGGCCTTCGGCGCGTTCGAAGCTATGCTTGCCGACATCCCCGACACTTTAGGTGAGACCATTCCCGACTTCCACAATATGGAACTCCGTGCCCGCCAGCTGCACGAGGCTGTGGAGGCTGACAAGGCCGGACGTATGGCCGAACCCGAGGTGCAGGCCATACTCGCCGACCTGAAGCCTTACGAGGAAGAAATGTGCAAGGCGGAGCGCCTGTACCGCGAAGGGAAACTCCCCAAGCGCATCTGCCACTGCGATACCAAGGTGAACAATATGATGTTCGATGCCGACGGCAACATACTCTGTGTCATAGACCTGGACACCCTGATGCCTTCGTTCGTATTCTCGGATTTCGGGGATTTCCTGCGCACTGCGGCAAACACCGTAGCCGAGGATGATCCTGCAGTGGAAAAAGTGGATTTCAAGATGGATATCTTCGAGGCTTTCGCGAAGGGCTACCTGGAGTCCGCCCGCAGCTTCCTGACCCCCGTGGAAATCGAGAACCTGCCTTACGCAGCCTGCCTCTTCCCTTATATGCAGGCCGTGCGCTTCTTCACGGACTATATTAACGGAGATACTTACTACAAGATCAAATATCCAGAGCACAATCTGGTGCGCACCCGCAACCAGGTGGCCTTGTTCCACGCCGCCCTTGCGAAAGTACCTCAGATGAGGGAGATCATAGCCTTGGCTACTGCCTGAGAAGCACCGCTGCCGCCCAGCTCCTCGCGGATCCGGGCGTAGTCGTCCAACATCCGCTGCCTGTAGGGGACATCCTCGATGAGGCGGCGGATTTCTTTTCCGGCCTCCTCTGCCGTGAAATCGAACTGTATCAGCTCGCGGAAGGCTAACTTGTCGAGTATGAGGTTCCCGAGGGAGATGTATTTGATGTGGTCCAGCACGCGCAGGGCGTACTTGGCCAGCAGGGCCGTCAGCAAGGTAGTGCTCCAGCAGACTACCTGGGGAGTGCCGATAAGGGCTGCTTCCAGCGAGGCAGTGCCGCTGTTTATGAGGGCGGCCTCGGCGTACTTAAGTACGTCGTAGGTGCGGCCGAAAATCACTTTTATGTAGTCCCTGCCGCCTATGTATTTTCCGTAGTCCTCGATGGAACGGGAAGGGGCCCCGGCCACTATGAATTCGTAATCTGCATATTCGGGCAGAGCGTGCAGCTCGTCTGCCATCTTCACGGCGTTCGGCATAGTGTGGGATATCTCCCCCTTGCGCGAGCCAGCCAGTATAGCTATGTATTTCTTCCCGGAGGGATTCTCGTATTTGTGGTTATCTACCGCATCTATTAGCGGGTTGCCCTTGTAGATGAAGGGTACTTCCCTGGATTCGAAGTAGGGAATCTCGAAGGGGAAGACTATGAAGAGCTTATCTACCCAGGCCTTGAGCTTGCGGTTCCTGCCTTCGCGGGAGGCCCAGGTCTTGGGGGCGATGTAGTAGAAGACCCGCACTCCGTTCTCGTGGCAGAAGCGGGCTATCTTCATATTGAATCCGGGATAGTCTATGAGTATGACCACATCCGGCTTCCAGGCAAGTATGTCCGCCTTGCAGTCCCTCAGGTTGCGGCTGATCTTCCCCAGGCTGCGGAGCACGTCGGTGGCGCCCATCACGGCGGTTCCCTTGTAGTCACGCACCTTGGTGCCGCCCACGGCTTCCATCATCCCTCCGCCCCAGAATCGTATCACTGCGGAAGGGTCCTCGGCATAGAGTCCCTTCATCAGATTGCTTCCGTGCAGGTCCCCGGAAGCTTCGCCGGCTATAAGGTAGTACTTCATATCAAAAGTCGCTTTCCATTCCGAGGGCCTTCAGGCGGGCGTTTTCCCCGAGGTCGTGGCTGAGCAGCCGGTGGCAGGAGATGGTCGCGTATCCCTCCGCCAGCAGGTTGATGTCCGCTTCGGGATCATCCGCCGAATCGTTTACAATGTCGCCGGCCATCATAAAGCGCACCTCTCCCTCTTCCACCTTGGGGAACTGGCCGGCTTCGCTGCCGAACTTCTCCCGCACTAGCCTGCGGAACAGGTCCTCGTCGAAGGGGATGAATTCGTTTTTCCAGCGCAGTAGGGCTTCCTTTGCCATCCTTATCCCTTTCAGGCGGGATGCGGACAGATTGGGGAAGTTTACGTTATATACGGTGCCGAAGGCCTTGTTGCCCTCTTTCAGGAGTTTCTCGAAGATGGCGGGGAAGAAGGCCTCGACCGCGCTGAAATCCGCATCCGGATCGAAAGCGTCCAGCGATACGGCCACCGTGGGTATGCTGGCCAGGGCACCCTCGCAGGCGGCTCCTATGGTGCCGGAATAGAGGTAGGCCGTGCCGTAGTTCCCGCCGTGGTTGATTCCGCTCACCACCACGTCCGGCTTTTCGGGAGGGAAGATGTTGTCGATTCCGAATTTGACGCAGCTGGACGGGGTGCCATCGACATACCACCACTGCACTCCGTCTTCTTCGCCGAGATACTTGGTGGCGATGGGGCCCTGGCCGAGGTTTACCGCCATAGACATACCGCTCTGAGTCCTTTTGGGGGCTACTACGGTGATCTGGCCGTAAGGTTTCAGTATGTTGACCAGGGTTTTGATTCCTTTGGCGGTGAAGCCGTCATCGTTTGTCACAAGTATTCTCATCCGGGATTCGTTTTATGCAAAGATAGTTCATATTTGTTATATTTGCGTCCTCAGATTTCAAGATTCTATGGATAGAAGGAAATTTTTGGAAAGCATTGCTGCCCTTGGGGTCAGCAGCACCTTGCTGGCTTCTCCCGCAGCCGCCAGGCTCGCATCTTTGAGCCCCTCCCGCAAGAAGAAAGGCAAACTGACGGTCGACGAGGACCTGGTGTGCATCATCTCCGACCTGCATGTCAGGCCGGGGAAGTATCAGCAGCAGCATTTCGAAAAAACCGTTGAGGAAATACTTGCCTTGAATCCCCGTCCCAAGCGGGTAATCTGCCTGGGCGACGTGGCTTACCTGACCGGGAAACCCGAGGAATATGCGGTGGCCAGGGACCTGCTGGGCCGCCTGGAAGAGGCAGGGATGGAACTCACCATAACTATGGGTAACCACGACCGCAGGGCGAACTTCGCCGAGGCCTTCCCGGAAAAGGCCGCCGCGGCCGAACTGGGCCACAGGATGGTCTATACCGTCAAGACTCCTCAGGCCGATTTCATAGTGCTGGATTCCCTGCAGGAAGGGGAGAACCACGACAAGTGGATTACCCCGGGGGCGATCGACGAAGATCAGCGTGCGTGGCTGGAGTCCAAGCTGGCGCAGTATGCCGAAAGCGGAAAGCCCGTGTTCGTGATGGCGCATCATCCCGTGAACGAGACCAAGGTCGGGAAGCTGCTGATGAAGTGTCCGGCCTGCTGCGGATATATCTACGGCCATAATCACATCTGGAATTCCGGCTGGATACACAAGGATTACAAGACCCGCACTATGCTGCGCACACTGTGTATGCCTTCCACCGGGCATTGGGGGGATATAGGATTCGCACTGCTGAAGCTTGAAAAGGATAAAGCGGTGGCAAGTTTCGTCCAGAGGGAGTTTTTCTTCCCCAAACCATTGAAGGAAGGGGAGGATAAACCGGCTGTCTGGACGGCGCTGGAAGAGGAGCATAAAGATGCCGTGTGTGTTTTTCCTTATAATCTTTGATTTGCTCTAAAATTTTTGTAAATTTGCCGCGCTTTTCAGGAAAAGCCCTGAATTTGGTTGGAAATTGTTTAATACTTACAAAAATTTTCATATGAATAGAATTGCTATCAACGGTTTTGGCCGTATCGGTCGTCTGGCTTTCCGTCAGATGTTCGAAGCAGATGGTTACGAAGTAGTTGCCATCAATGACCTCACTAGTCCTAAAATGCTTGCTCACCTTCTCAAGTACGACACCGCCCAGGGTGGTTTCGCCGGCAAGTTCGGTGAGGGTAAGCACACTGTAGATTACAAGGACGCAGTCCTCGCAGAAGACGGCAAGACCGTAGTTACTCCTGGTTCCATCATCGTTGACGGCAAGGAGATCACCATCTATGCAAAACCCAACGCAGCCGAGCTCCCTTGGGGCGAGCTGAAGGTTGATGTGGTTCTCGAGTGCACAGGTTTCTACACCTCCAAGGCAAAGGCTTCCGCTCACATCGAGGCCGGCGCAAAGAAGGTCGTCATCTCCGCTCCTGCAGGAAATGACCTCCCTACCATCGTGTACAACACCAACCACAAGACCCTCACCCCTGCCGATACAGTTATCAGCGCAGCTTCCTGCACCACCAACTGCCTCGCTCCTATGGCCGACGCCCTTAACAAGTACGCCCCCATCCAGAGCGGTATCATGAGCACCATCCACGCTTACACCGGCGACCAGATGATCCTCGACGGTCCTCAGCGCAAGGGTGACCTCCGCCGCAGCCGCGCAGGTGCTTGCAACATCGTTCCTAACTCCACCGGTGCTGCCAAGGCTATCGGTCTCGTGATCCCCGAACTCAACGGTAAGCTCATCGGAAGCGCCCAGCGCGTTCCCACTCCTACCGGCTCCACCACCATCCTCGTGGCTGTCGTCAAGGGTAAGGATGTTACCGTAGAAGGCATCAACGCCGCTATGAAGGCCGCTTCCACCGAGTCCTTCGGTTACACCGAGGATCAGATCGTCAGCTCCGACGTTATCGGTATGAAGTTCGGTTCCCTCTTCGATGCAACTCAGACCATGGTCTCCAAGATCGATGACGATACCTATCAGGTCCAGGTCGTTTCTTGGTACGACAACGAGAATTCCTACACTTCTCAGATGGTCCGCACCATCAAGTACCTCGCAGAGCTCAAGTAATTTGAGTTAACCCTATAAAGGAGGCCGACTAAAATCACTTTTAGCCGGCCTTTTTTTTGTGGTGGCAGGCAGGGGCCCTAAGGAGGACTCCGCTTGCGAGTTTGTCAACTCGCTGCGCTCCGGCCCCTCCCAACGTATCCTGCGTAGTCTTCGACTACTTGTCTCCGTCGGGCCCCTCCCCCTATGCCTGTCCGGGGGTGGACAGGCCTCCTTAGGGCCCCTGCCTGCCACCATAGTCCAAAATAGCCCAAATGGGATAGCATCTTATTGGATATGTGGGCAGGGCGTCCAGTCCCTGGCGGACGTGTCCACCCCCGGACACGGGCAGGGGGAGGGGCCCGCAAGATGCGAGTTATCGCGCAGCGATGACGAAGAAGATTGTGGGAGGGGCCGGAGTGAGCGGAGCGAACGGAGTTCCGCCAGGGACTGGACGCCCTGCCGACTCTGAATAGCCGTTAATAATTGTCCAGATTCATCTGGGTAAGGATGTCCATATGCACAAAGTGGTTCTTGTGCGCGGGGCGTCGGTTGCGGATGATGCAGTCTGCGAAGGTGGTGAGGGCGTTGTAAGCCTGCAGGGGGATGTGGCGGGTTACCAGCGCATCGATTATACCCTCCTTGAGGCAGGCGAGGTTCTTGTCCAGATCGTCGAAACCAATGACTATCCTGCCCTCCGAAGGATGCTTGCGCAGATATTCCCCGAGCAGATAGACTCTGGAATTAGTCATCGCTATATGCCTGATGCCAGGATGCTGCCCGAAGAAGGATTCCAGGGTGGAAAGTATGCTGCCTGGCTTTTCGGGGTCGATGAAGACCGTGTGTATCTTGCACTTCGGGAAGAAGTCCTCGATATAGTCCGAGAAGCCGTGTCGGCGCGGCCTGTTCGGGTCTGCCTTGTGGCTGGGGTCGCGCAGCAGGCGCACCAGAGCTATCTCCTCCGGATCCGTCCTGTTGGTAAGCAGCCAGGCCCCGAGGGCACCGCTCTTGTAGGGATCGACACCGTAGTAGAGGGTATAGTCGAGCTCGTCTATCTTGTTGTCCACGAATGCGTAGGGTATGCCGCTGCCTTCCAGTTTCTTGCAGAAGGCGGTCACCTCCTCGCGGAAAACCGTGTTCATTATCACTCCGGCAGGCTTTTCGGATAGGATGGCCTCGCTTTCGCGGATGAACGAATCCACATCCTGCTGGTCATAGTGGTGTATGGTCAAGTTGATGTTGTAGGAAGAATAGTCCCTGGCGGCGGCTAGGAAGCCGTTATTCATCTCCTCCCAATAATCGCCTTTCCTGAATTCCGGAATCAGGCAGGAAAATGCATATTCCTTTCTGGACGCAAGCTTCGATGCGTTGGTGTTGGGGGAGTAGTCGAGCTCCTCTATGGCCTTGTGCACCTTGTCGCGGGTCTGCTGCGACACGCGCCCCCTGCCATATATGACACGGTCCACGGTCCCGCGCGAGACCCCGGCCTTTTCCGCCACGTCGAAGATGGTAGCAGTCTTGTTGCTTATTTTCTGCATATTTCAGATACTTCCCACAAAAGTAGAAAAATATGGTTGCAAATAAAACAATAATCTTTAAATTTGCAGTGTGAGTGCGCGTGCACTCAAAACGAACAATGATATGAAAAGAAAGATTACTATTATCGGAGCCGGTATGATGGGCTCCGCCCTGGCTTTCCCCGCTGCGGAGAATGGCAACGAAGTGCACATTGTCGGAACCTGCCTCGATGACGGAATCATCGACGGCTATATCCGCACCCACAAACACGAGAAATTCTGCCGTCCCTTCCCGGACAACGTACAATACCATTATTATAAGGAATGGGAAGATGTCGTAAAAGGTTCCGATTTCGTAATCGGCGGCGTATCCTCCTTCGGAGTCGACTGGTTCCTGGATGAAATCCTTACCAAACTCGATCCTGCAATGCCCGTCCTTTCCGTAACTAAAGGCCTCAGGGCTACGGAGGATGGCACTTTGCTGTCCTATCCCGGATACTGGGAGAGCGAACTTGCAAAGCGCGGCATAAAGCGCAGCATCTGCGCGATCGGCGGCCCCTGCACCTCCTACGAACTGGTATTCAAAGACCCCTCCGAGGTGGGCTTCTGCGGAAAGGACAACGACGCCCTCCATATGATGAAAGAGGCAATGCAGCGCCCTTATTACCACATTTCGCTTACCAATGACGTGATCGGTCTGGAGAGTGCCGTGGCCCTGAAGAACGCCTATGCGATGGCCGTCACCCTCGCCGTCGGACTCAATACCCGCTGGCACGGAGAAGACGAGCCCCAGCACTACAACTCTCAGGCGGGCACGTTCACGCAAGCCGTCCGCGAAACCCATGCCCTGATGCTTATGCAGGGCGGGACATTCGAAAGCGAATGCATAGGCCTCGGCGACCTGTATGTCACCATCTTCAGCGGCCGTACCCGCAAATGCGGAGTGCTTATGGGCCGCGGCCTGAATTATGAAGAAGTCACCGAAGCCCTTGCCGGAATCACCCTCGAGAGCCTTGTGATTACCCGGGTGATGGGGCAGGCCATACGCCGCAAGGCCGAACTGGGTCTGGTGGACCTTAAGGATTTCCCTCTGCTCATGCACATCGTCGATATCCTTGACAAGGGTAAGGCCGACGCTGATATGCCTTGGGAGGCCTTCACGTTCGATCATCTCGGCAAATAGCACATATGAAGACGAAGCGCTCATTCAAGTATTGGCAGTGGCGGGTCATCATCTGCTCGATGGTTGGCTATGCCCTGTTCTATTTCGTGCGCAAGAACTTCGCCTTCGCAATGCCGTCGCTTGGAGAGGAGTATGGGATTACCAATACCAGTTTCGGTGTAATCCTCAGCCTCGTAGGCATAATCTACGGCCTTTCCAAGTTCGTGAACGGCATCATAGCAGACAGGACGGTAGCCCGCTGGCATCTTGCCATCGGGCTCGCCGCCTGCTCTTTTTTCAATCTGGTTTTCGGCTGGTCCGACAAACTCTCCATCCTTATCACCGGCCAGGCCGGAGGAGCCGAGTTCGTGAGCACGATGGTCATCATAATGGCCACCCTGCTAGTGCTCAACAATGTTTTCCAAGGCTGCGGATTTCCTCCCTGCAACCATCTGCTTGCCTGGTGGGTGCCTCCCAAGGAACTTGCCACCAAGACGGCGGTGTGGAATACCTCGCATTCGATAGGCGCAGCGCTGGCTGCCGTTTTCTGCGGATATGTCATAGCCCGCACCGGCAACTGGCGCTACTGCTTCTTCGCGCCCGCGGCCATAGCTTTCGTGGGTGTGCTGTTCGTAGTGCTCACGCTGCGCGACACTCCTTCTTCCGTAGGCCTGCCAGATCTGCCCGACACCAAGACGGAGATAGACGATGACGATACCCCGGAGGCTTTCAGGGCCTTCGTCAAGAAGAAGGTCTTCCTCAATCCTGTCATCTGGCTGCTCGCCATCACCGACCTCTTTGTCTATATAGTCCGCTTCGCGGTGCTGGACTGGGGCCCCACCTTCCTCCAGCAGAGGGAAGTGCCGCTCTCACCGCAGCTCGCCGGCTGGACGATAGGCATTTTCGAGATAGCGGGACTGCTGGGAATGCTAGCAGCCGGATGGATTTCGGATCATTTCTTCCATTCCAAGACGCACCGGGTGTGCGCGGTGGAGATGCTCCTTACCGGGGCCTGTCTTCTGGCTCTGCATCTGGTCCGCAACACGGCCTCCCCGGTGCTGATACTGGTGCTTCTGGCCCTTGCAGGATTCTTCCTCTACGGGCCCCAGGCCCTGCTGGGCGTAACTGCTTCCAAACAAGCCACCAAAAAGGCTGCATCTTCCGCCCTGGGAATCATAGGGATAATGAGTTATGTCTCGGTAATATTCACCGGAGCCGGCCTCGGCTGGTATTCCGACCGCTTCGGCTGGGACAGCCTCTATCTGCTGATGGCCGTAGTTTCCGTGGTGGGATTCATCTTCGTAGCCGTCCTTTGGAACATAAAGGATGACGGCTATGTAAGGGATTAGAACATCGATACCCTGAACTTGGTGCAGTTGTAGGGCACCAGGGTGATGGTGGTGTCGCAGCGTGCTGCGGCGGGGCCGGGAGCGGTGGCCGGTACCTTCAGCAGCGTCGGAGCATCTTCTATGCGCCATCTCCAGCGGGCGGGCATCTCAGCCCTATGTACCACTTCTATCTGCGAGGCGTCCTGCGCTGCCAGAGAAAACCTGCTTTCCTGCCCGGGGATTACCGTGTTTTCGTCTATATCGTAAAGTGGCAGGGCGTAGAGCAGGGGGCCGTAGTCCACGCAGCTGTACTTGTTCCCGCCAGGACAATGCTCCTCGGTGAAATATGGATGCCGGGGGTAGCAGTTGTCTTCTACCGTATAGATCCTGGGTCGCATGGGGAGGCGGAGGATTATCTCGTCACCGTCATTCCACCAGCGGGATATACGCAGGAAGCCGGAACTGCCTTTGGTTTTGGATTTTTTGCCGTTTACCAGCACCGTCATTCCTTCGCACCACTGCGGCACCCTGAAATACAGAGGCATCCACTTTGCCGGGCAGGTTTTAACGGATATCCGGATTTCATCTCCGAAGGGGAATGCGGTGTCGCAAGTCAGTTCAAAACCGTCCGCATAGGCCTTGCAAGGCCCGTAGAGGGTGAATGCCAGCCCTCCTCCGGCCACCTTCATCCACATATTCTGTACGTAATTGGGGATGATCCAGTTGCTGCTGCCGACGCAGCAGAGGGTTTTGTTGCCGGTGGGGGAGTAGATGAGCTCACGTCCCGGCCCGGGAATGGGAGGGGCGGGAGGAGTCGCTCCGTCGATGCGGTTGGGGCATTGGTAGTAGCACATCGTCTTGAAATCGCGGCTGACGGGCACGGGCCCGGCATTGAGGAAGGCGCGCTCCACCTGGTCTCCCCAGCGGGCATCTCCCGTAATCCGCATCATCCAGGTCTTGGTCCACATGGATGCGGGGATGTCGCAGGTCTCTGTGAATCTGTATGGGCCGATGCCGGAGATCCACTCTTCGGCCGACACCACTCCATTCGGCAGGCCGTTGAAGCGGTCTGCCCATTCAAGAAGGTGGATGCTGGCCTGCAAGCTTTCGCGTTTGCCCGTCCACAGATATAGCAGGGCGGGGACCCGGGCAATCTCGTTCAGACTTACACCGTGGATGGTGGCATCTCCCCAGTTATGGTCCCATCTGTCCTTTTTTTCGAGAAGTCGCCTTTCTTCATATATCTGTTCCGGATTGGCAGCATAATCCAGCATTGTGCTGAGTATGGCCTTGTTGCCGGTGAGCATATAGGTCTCGCTCATCGCATCCAGATTGACGGCTCCCCGCACCAGCCCTTGAGTGAGGCCGGCATCTTCGCCGTAGATATCTTCCTGCGGGGGTTTGAGATAGTATCCGGAGGAATATACCTTCTCCAGGGCTTTCAGGATGCGCTCGTCTCCGCTCGCCTGATAATACGAAACCAGGCAGCGCCCCATCAGGCCGTGGGCCCAGTTGTTGAAGGCTCCCTTGCTTTCGCTGCCGTTCTCTTCCTTTACTATGTCATCATCCTTCCACCATATGAACGTATGGTTGGGGCTGGAAAGCACGCCGTCCACCACTCCGTCCAGCCTTGCGGTGGTTTTGCATATCAGCGTTGAGTCGCCCAGCTGATACCCCAGCTTGAGGGCTCCGTCCAGCCAATAGGCGCTTTGCTCCAGAAGCCATCCCGTGCTGCCCAGCTTGCCGTCTCCGTCGTCCTGCCGGGCGCTGATATCGCGCCCCAGCCATCCGTAGGCAAACACCTGTTCGTACTCATCCAGGTGCCCGGTGATTCCGTTGGCGGCGTCCTCCGCCCAGTCGCGGAGCCATCCTTCAGGTTGGATCTGCCCCACGTTCAGGGGAATGAAGTGAACCGGCGGCTGTACACCGTCCGTACGCTGGCACCCCACCGCTGCCATCAAAATGGCCGTGGCGGCTATGGCTTTGATTTTCAGCATATTGATGGATGCCCTCCCCGCATTTTTCAGGGGGGAGGATTTATTGTAGATTGTTGATAGTCAGGAGTTTGACTGCCACGTCGCCTCCGAGTCGGACCCGCAGCCAAGTCTCCAGCCGGAGCTTGTTCTCGGCAGAAAGTTCCGGATTGCAGTAGACAATGGCAAGAATACCGTCGGTGCGGGTGCTGTCGGCGCTGACGGTGGCTCCGCGGGATAGGTGCAGCTTGGAAACCGAAGGATACTGGGCTATGGTCTCGGCGGTTATCTGCTCGTAAGGAATCCTGCTTCCGTTTAGAGAATCCAGGGTGGCCTGGAGCCCGAGTATCTCGTTCTCTTTCTCGGCCATCTGACGGTCCATACGCTCGTAGATGCCTTCCACAAGCTGCTTGGACTGGTCGTCGGCGGCAAGGGCGTTTTCCTTGATCTTCAGCTCGTTGGCCTTGATGCCGTATTTGCCGGCAAGCTCCACGAAGTCCAGCTTTTCCTGGTCGTTCATCGCGTCGCCGGTGAGGAAGAGGGTAACCGTGCGGTTCCTGCCGTTCTCTATCTTGTAGTCGTAGATGTAGCTGCGGGCATACATACGGTTCTCGCTCACGAAGTGCTGGGCGTTGGTGCTGAAGTTATTGTTGCGTATCATTATGAAGGCCGACCAGATGCTGGGCACTGTGACCAGCAGTACCACCAGGGTGATGACGCTGCGGGTGCGGCTGGCGGTCTTGGCATCGGAGAAGCTCTTCTGGTGGAAATGCAGATATTTGCAGGCCACGTAGGTGGCGAACATAATGAATATCGCATTGATGGTGAAGAGGTACATTGCTCCGAAGAAGTAATGCATGTTCCACTTGGCAAGGCCGAAACCGGCGGTGCAGAGGGGCGGCATCAGGGCGGTGGCAATGGCTACGCCCGACATCACGGTGCCCTTGTCCTTGCGGGCCTGCTCCAGTATGCCTGCGAAACCGCCGAAGAGGGCGATGAGCACGTCGTAGATGGATGGAGACGTACGGGCGGCAAGCTCGGTAGGATTGGCCAGGTTAAGGGGAGAGAGCAGGAAGAAGAGCGAAGATGCTATAAGGGAGATGACCACCATTATGAGCAGGTTGCGGAAGCTGTCGCCCAGGAGCCGGGTATCGTTGACCCCGAGTCCGAGTCCCATTCCTATGATAGGGCCCATTACCGGAGAGATGAGCATTGCGCCGATTATGACCGCGGTGGAGTTGACGTTGAGGCCCACCGAGGCGATGATTATCGAAAATGCGAGAATCCAGACGTTGGGCCCGCGGAAGAAGATATTGCCGCGGATGTTCTCGGCTGCCTTGTCCACGTCGAGCTGGCCGCTAAGGTTGGCCGTGTCGCGCAGATATTGCTTGATCCATTCGAATGCTTTCATATAGGTCTAAATGCTAGCGGAAGAGCTTGTTGACAGCCTTGACGCTGTCGGGAAGCGCGAATACTGCAACGTGGTCCCCGGGTTCTATGCGGGTGTCTCCCACGGCAATGAAGGCTTCTTCGCCACGAATTACTCCTCCGATTATGGCGCCCTCGGGGAACTTCGTATCCCTCAGGCTTTTCTTTATTATAGGACTGTCGGCCGTCGCGGTATATTCTATCACCTCGGCGCTGGTGCCGCGCATATACTTCACGAAACGGGCCTTGCCGCCCAGGGTGAACTTGAATATGTTGGAGGCCGTGATAAGTTTCTTGTTGATTACGCTGTCGACGCCCATCTCCTCGGCGAGGCGTATGTATTCCATATTCTCCACCTCCGCAACGGTGCGGGGAACGCCCAGCTTCTTGGCCATCACGCAGGTGAGCACGTTGGTTTCGTCGCTGCCGGTAAGGGCCACGAAGGCATCGCATTCATTGATTCCCTCATCGAAGAGAAGGTCGGAATTGCGCCCGTCGCCCAGCACGACGTCGATGTTGTCGTCGAGGTCCTCGGTGAGCTTGACGCAGCGGTCGTGGTCGATCTCTATGAGCTTGACATCTATCCCCTGGGAATAAAGGTCGGCCGCAAGCATGGCCGCAATCTCGTTTCCTCCCACTATCATCACTTTTTCCACCTCCAGGGTGGTCTGGGAGAAATACTGTATGAGCAGCTCCACTCCGTCCTGACGGGAGAAGGTGAATACCAGGTCGTTATACTGGAAGGTGGTATCCGCCCTGGGGATGATGGTATTGTTGCCGCGGGAGATGGCTATGATGCGGAAACGTGAGGCATCCTCCGGACTGAGCTTCTGCATGAAGGCGGAAAGGGTCAGGTCCAGCAGCGGAGATTCTTCGTTCAGGCGGAATACCGAAATCTGCAGCTTGCCGCTGGCGAAATCCATGGTCTCGGAGCTGGAACTGCGCTTCAGCTGGGCCACTATCTCATCTGCCGCAATCCTTTCGGGGTAGAAGAGAAGCTCTATGCCCAGCTCGTTGAAAAGCAGGCGGTTGTCGGCGGAGAGATAGTCCTCGTCATTCACCCTGGCTAGCACCTTGGCGGCGCCGAGCCTCTTGGCGAGCAGGGCACCCACGATGTTGGTCTCCTGCTGGGTGGCGGGATAAACCGCTATGAAAAGGTCGGCCTTGGAAACCCCGGCCTTGTTCAGGATGGTGGTCGAAGACGGGCTGCCTTCGATGATCCTTACGTCGAGCGTGTTCCTGATGCCGGCAAGACGGGCCTCGTTGTTGTCGATTACCGTAATGTCGTTGCCTTCGCCCCTGAGCATCTTTGCCAGGTGCGATCCAACTTTACCTGCTCCGAGGATGACTATTCTCATAGCGACTCTATTTTAACAAAATAAAAATGCCGGTAAGCCCTTCGACTTTGGCGCCGGGCAGGGGAGCCTGCCGGGGAGGGGCCTGCTTGCGCAGGGCGTTCCATTCCCTGTGGGCATCGCGTACCGCCCTGGCCAAGCCGGGTTTGCCGATGCAAAAATAAGCAATTCTTGCGCAATAATCCAAAATAACGCGCACGCACAGGAAGCGCGCGGCCTTGCGTTCCGCCCGCTCGGGGGAGAGGCCCTGCGTGATATAGGTCCCGGGAAGATTCTTCTCCAGGGCGAGCAGGTTATTGCGGAAATTGAGTTTCAGCTTAAGCGGAGATGTGGGTGGAAGGGTGCCTCCGCCCAGATGCCATACTACCGACTTGGGAACAACGTTCACTTTCCAGCCGGCAAGCTGTGCGCGCCAGCAGAGGTCAATCTCCTCCATATGTGCGAAAAAGCGGTCGTCCAGGCCTCCCAGACTCTTCCAGAGGGAAGCCCGTATCACGAGGCAGGCTCCGGTTACCCAGAAAACCTCGGGAGGGTCCTGGTCGTACTGGCCGTGGTCCTGCTCCACCTTTTTCCATATGCGCCCGCGGCAGTAAGGGAATCCGAAACGGTCGATGAGGCCGCCGCCGGCGCCGGCATATTCGAAGCGGCTGCTGCGTATCAGCAGGCCGTCCTGCCGCAGCAGCCCGTGGAGTTTGGGGCCGCAGATGCCACATTCCGGATGGCTTTCCATCCAGTCCAGCAGCGGCTCCAGCCAGCCGTCTTCAACCTCTATGTCGGAGTTGATGAGCACGTAGTAGTCGTATCCCAGGCCGTCCAGGGCTTCGAAGGCCCTGTTGTATCCACCGGTAAAGCCGTAGTTGCGGTCCAGAAGCACCGTGTGCACTTCCGGGAATTCCTGGGCCAGAACCTCGCGGGAACCATCGTCCGAGCCGCTGTCGGCCACCACCAGTTCCGCCCCGGCAGCTATGCACGAATGCAGCAGCCCGGGGAGGAATCTCCTCAGGTAATCCTTTGTGTTCCAGTTAAGTACTACTACGGCGGTCTTCATCTTTACTTGTCTTCTTTGCAGCAGCACTCGTGCCCTTCTTCGCCCTCGTGCTTGTGGCAGTTGCCCTTGTTTTTGCCGTGGCAGCAATGATGCTCTTCCTCCTCGAGGGGAAGATACTCTCCGTGCAGGCCTTCGTTAAGCTCCTTTTCTGTGGCATCGCGCACGGAAACGACCTCTACCTCGAAGTCGAGGGTCTTGCCGGCGAGCTGGTGGTTGAAGTCCATGGTCACGGTATCTTCCTTGACCTCTGCAACTGTTCCCTGGACGACGTGTCCTGTGCTGTTGAACATAGGGACCACGGTGCCTATCTTGAGGAGGTCTTCGCGGAGTACGCCTCCGACTTCGAAAGAACTCTTGGGAATGTCGATGCGGAGTTTGGGATTGACGGTGCCGTAGCCTTCTTCGGGGCTTACGGTGATGCTGAATTTGTCGCCAGGTTCGTGGCCCTCGAGGCCCTTTTCGAAGCCGGCTATCATCATATGCGTACCGTGGATGTACTCCAAGGGCTGTCCCTCAGGGGATTTGTCGATCTGTTTTCCTTCTACGGTCAGGCAGTATGCCACTGCGACCACTTTGTTCTGTTCAATTTTCATATCTTCTTCTTGAATGTTTCAGATTAATGTTATCCGCTGAAATCGACGTTGTCGAAAGCCAGGGTGGGGGTGAGTTTTGCCCGGCAGCGGCGGGCATCGTCGCCGGCCGCGAGCAGATTGCTCCAGAGTGTCACTATGTTGCCGGTGATCAGCATTTCGCGCACCGGATGGACTATCTTGCCGTCCTTGAAACGGTACCCCTGGATCGCGTAGGAAAAGTCTCCCGTCGCAGGGTTGCTGTTGCCTCCGCAGAAGTCCGTGATGAGTATGCCGGACCCGCAAAGCTTCATGATCTCTTCTCTGCTCCGTGCGCTTCCGAACCTGGGGATAAACGGCCTGGTAGCATCTTCAATCGTGGGGGTGATGCCGAGCTTGTTGGACATATAGGTATTAACGAAATACTCCTGCACCACGCCATCTTTCACTATATAGTGATTGGACGTAGCTACGCCTTCGGAATCGAACATCTTTCCGCAGGCTTCCCCGGGTGTGCGGGGGATGTCCATTATGTCCAGCCCGGCGGGGAAAAGCTGCTTTCCGAGCGAATCCGTCAGGAAGGAGTTCTTCTGCTGGATGTTGAATGCGTTCAGGGCACTCAGGATAGGATTCAGCACCTTCTGCGAGACTTCGCTGTCGATGACTGCACGGTACTTCCCGCTCCTGCAGCGCCTGGGGCCTATCTGCAGCACGGCCTCTTCCAGGGCCGCGTCCGCGACCTTTTCCGGATGGAAGCCGGCCAGGGTGGGGGATGCTTCCCACCATCCTCCGCTGTATTTGTGGCCGCGGGAATCCTCGATCGTGAGTTCGGTGAAGAATTCGAAGGAGGTCTCGCTGTGGAGGGCTTCGGTGCCCTGGGTGTCCACGACGTAGTTGTAGTACAGTGAATCGGAGTATTCTCCTTCCTCGGATATCAGCTTCCATTTCTTCGCGCACGTCGGCAGGGAGTTGTTGTCCCTGCTCGCTACCGCCACGCACGAGGCCCGCTCAAAAAACTTCGCAGGGGCAACACGTCCCTGCCGACGCTGCACGCTGTTATCGAGCGCGAAGGCTATGCGCTGTTCGGGGGTGACGGAATTCCAGGCGGGATCGCAGATTCCGAGTTCATCTCCCGAGACCGCATCCTTGGCAGTACGGGCCGGATCCGGAAGATCACGAGCTGCATCCTCCGCAAGCATCCTGGTAGTGTCCACCGCCTTCGAAATGAAGGCACGCAGGGACTCCCTGTCCAGCTTGTTGGTGGAGAAGGTGCCGTAGCGCCCGTCCACGTAGAGGTTCAGGCTGATGCTGCGGTCCAGACAGCCGCTCACCTTGTCCACCTCGCCGTCCAGAGTCGCGACTATGCTCATCTCGTTCTTGCTGAGGCTGGCCCTGGCCTTGGAAGCACCGGCTTCCAACGCCATCTTCAGACACTCGCGGGTCAACTTCAATTCTTCTTTTTCCAGCATCTTATTCTCCTCCGACGGTCAGGCTCTTGACCAGCACGCTGGGAATGCCGCAGCTCACAAGGGCGCTCTGCTCCTTGCCGCAGGTCCAGGTACTGTTGTCTATCTTGAGGTCCGAAGCCACCGCAACAATGTCCGCAAGCGCCTTCGGGCCGTTTCCTACAATGTTTATATCTTTCACCGGCATAGTCAGCCGGCCATTCTCTATCAGGCGTCCGCTCTTCACGTAGAAGGTGAAATCTCCCTCTCCTATCTTGACCTCCCCGTTGCTGAACTGGTCCACGAAGATGCCTTTCCGGACGCCGGCGATCAGATCCGCGCAGCTGCCGTCGTGCCCGCTTTCCATATAGGTGCAGCGCATGCGGGGGATGGGGTTGTAGCGGAAGGATTCCCTGCGCCCGTTGCCAGTGGGGGATACTCCGTAGTAGGCCGCGCTGATGCGGTCGTGGAGATAGCTGCGCAGTATGCCGTCTTCCATCATATAGGTCTTCTGCCCGGCAACGCCCTCGTCATCCACGTTCACCGACCCGCGGTTTCCGGGGATGGTGGCGTCATCGATGATGTTGATGCCCGATGCGGCGACCCTGCAGCCCATCTTATCCGAGAAGATGCTCTGCCCCTTGCGGTTGAAATCCGCCTCGAATGCGTGGCCCATCGCTTCGTGCAGCAGTATTCCGGAAGCTCCTGCGGCCATCACCACGGGCATCTTCCCGCCCTTGGGCCTGCGGGCCTCGAAGCGCTCGTCCATTCCGCAGGTTACGGCCTCCGCCAGTTCCTCTATCAGGGAATCCCCGATCATCTCCACGCCGGAGCGGAAACTGCGGGAGGCGTTGTTCATTTCGGTGCGGCCTCCTCTTACGAAGATGACCGTGGCGGTGATGCTCCCTACCGGACGGGTGTCGGTGGTGGTCTCGTCGAGGGAGTTGTACATAAGTATGTCGCTGACCTGCCAGCTGAGGGCGGCTATCACCTTGTGGACGCTGGAATCTTTGGCCCGGATGGCGCTTTCGAGCTTCATCAGCACGGGCACGAAGCGGGCTGCTTCGGCCCTGCGCCAGTCATCATCCATATCATAGAAACTGCCGGGGGACAGGGCCCGGGTGGCAGCTCCGGCCGCTTTCGTGTCGGAAGAGGATGCCGCGGCAATCACGGACGCCTTGCGCGCAGCGGCCATCAGAGCGGCCTGGTCCGTGCTCTCGGCATATGCGTATCCCGTCTTTTCTCCTTTCAGGACGCGCACTCCGCATCCGTAATCTATATGGGAACCTCCGGAACTGACCACGCCGTCCCGGAGCACAAGCTCGCCGTAGGAGGTATCTTCGAAGAACAGGTCGCACCACTGTCCGCCACCTTTCATCCCTTCGGCAACCAAAGCCCGAAGCTGCGCGGTACTCACGCCGAACAGGTTCAGATAATCATTTTTCGTTTTCATCAAGATAGGCCAGTTTGTAGATCAGGTCGTATTTCTCCTGATCCTTGATGTTGACTCCTTTTTCGGAACCTTCCGCGACTATCGTAAGCGGGTCCGAGGAGTTGTCGGCAAGCAGCCATCGGTCGCAGATGGGGGCGTAGGTCTCGAAGAAATAGTTGAGGCCCATATAATAACGCCTGCGCAGCACGTCTTCGGGGATGTTGTGCCCTCCGGCGGCGACGCGGTTCTTCACCCTGGCGATGGCCAGTTCGGGGGATTTCAGCCAGAAGTAGAGTATGCTCACCATATAGCCCCGGGACTTGGCATCGTTGATTATTCCAAGGAGGGACCTGGTGGCGAGGGTGGTTTCCACGCTGAAATCCATATTGTTTTCCAGTAGATAATATATCTTGCGCAGCATATAGCGGCTTGCCGTCACCGATGCTTCGGCCGGATTGAACGGGGAAAGGCTCTTCGCGAACTCGTCGGAATTCACGAACTGGCTGCACTCCAACATTTCGGGAAGGAGGGTATAGGAAGCTGTTGTCTTTCCGGAGCCGTTGCATCCGGAGATGATATACATTCTAGGCATTGTTCACTCCATATCCGAAGAGCGCGAAATCGCCCTTCGCAGGATCGTCCGGGAAAAGCTCCCGGAATGAATCGGTAATGTCGCGGGCCGTGACTATGTCCTTGGATTTACGGGAGGTAAGCCCCAGCTCCGCTGCCTGACGGTACACGTGTACGTCGAGGGGGATGACAAGCTCGCGCTTGTCGCTGTTTTTCCATAGTCCTAGATCCACGCGTCCGTCGTCCCTCACCATCCACCGGCGCATCATCCAGATTTTCTTGTCCGGGGCTTTGGGGTCGGCCTTCTGGCCGAAGATACGCACGCGGATTTCGGGTACGGAAAGGGATTCCAAGGACTCGTTCCCGGAGTAGAAATCCTTGAGCCTGCGGCAGATGGCGGCTATCTCGCTCCATTTCACGGTGCGGTGGATGGAGCTGGCGTCGTTGCGCCAGTCCCCGGCCATCACATAGTCGAAGGGATGCCACATCATCTCGTCGAAAAGACGGCTGCAGTCGCGCACTATCATCGCGCGCCTGCCCCAGGCCAGATGGGCGGCGAACACCGCCGCAATCTCCACGTCCTGCAGGCTGGGCCGCCATTCCCCGCCCTCGAAGCCGAGCACGGGCTGTATGGTGGTCATCATACTGCAGAAGCGCCGGGGGAACGCTATCGGATCTTCCTCGAAATACTTCGGGTTGTTGTAGCGCTCCGCCCAGGCGAGAAGTTTGTCCTTTAATTCGTCCGTCATTATTTGGTTACTCTTTCAAGCCATTTCACCATTCCGAGCATTACGCCCATGGAGATGAGGCAGACTACCAGGAACACGGTCCAGCACTTCCAGATAGGCCAGGCATTGTACATTACGGGGCCTATCCATATAAGGAGGTTGCCGACTGCGGTGGCGCCGAGCCAGAGACCCTGGCAGAGGCCGAGCATGCTCTTGGGGGCCACCTTCGACACGAACGACAGCCCGAGAGGGGAGATGAAGAGCTCGGCGACGGTCAGGAAGAAGTAGGTGACTATGAGCACCCACCAGTCTGCCTTCATTCCGGCTGCGACACCCTCGTCAAGGGCGCGGAACTCGGTTCCGGAGGGATATCCGTTAGTAAATGAGAATACGGTCAGGAAGAGGTAGGCCATGCCTGCTATTCCCATACCTATGGCAATCTTGCGGGGGGTGGATACGTTCTTGCCCTTCCTTGCCAGTGCGGCGAAGAGCCACATGATGACAGGAGTAAGCACAATCACGAAGAAGGGATTCACGGCCTGCCAGATTTCGGGGGCTATCTTGTCCGTCTTCACGAAGTCGCGGGCGAACACCGAAAGGGACTGCCCGTTCTGATGGAAGGAGAACCAGAAGAAAATGGCTATGCCGAGCACTGCGAACAGTGCATACATCCTCTGCTTGATTTCGGTAGCCATTGCCACCTTCTCTTCGGGAGTATAGCTGTCCGTGCTGGCAGCGGCCTTCTTTTCGGGGGTGGGGAACTTCTTCTTGTTGCAGAGGAAGATGACCAGCGAGATGATCATTGCGGCCACCGAGGCTATGAAGGAGAAGTGCACGCCCTGGTTGAATACTTCGAGGTATGCGGCAGGATCGAAGGATCCGCCGGCAAGGGTGACGGATTCCGAGAGGCTCTCGTATTTAGCCATCTGGTCCCCGATGTTGCCGTCGATGAACTTGTGGCAGAGCTCGGGAAGGTTGGCATTGTAGAGGAAGCCGTTGGCCTTGAGCCACCACTCGCGGAGCAGCGGGGCCACGAAAGGAGCGATGAGACCTCCGATGTTGATGAATACGTAGAAGATCTGGAAGCCCGAATCGCGTTTGCTTTTGGCAATGTTGAGGGCCTCCTCGCCTTTCTTGGCTTCTTCGGCCTCGTAATTGTCGTACATCTGCCCGACTATGGCCTGGAGGTTACCCTTGAAGAGGCCGTTGCCGAATGCGATGAATGTTAGGGCCAGGCAGGTGAAGGGCAGCAGCCAGATATGGTTGGCGGATGTGGCCGTGATGGGAATCGCGAGCAGGATATAGCCGAGAGCCATCACGAGCAGACCCTTCTGTATGGTCCCTTTGTAGTTCTGGCTGCGGTCGGCTATGATACCTCCGAGCAGCGAAAGCACATAGATTGCTGCATAGAAAACAGAGTAGATAACACCTGCGGTACCATCGCTGATACCAAACTTGGAGCAGAGGAAGAGCAGAAGGACGGCGTTCATTATGTAGTAGCCGAATCGCTCGCCCATATTGCTCAGTGCGGCTGCAAGCAGCCCTTTGGGATGTCCTTTGAACATATTCTGAACTTTAAATAGATTTCAAATACTTACAAATATAATAAAAATAGGGGATTTCGGCAGCGCTTTTCCCCGAATTTGGCTATATTTGTGAGTTATGCAAAATGAGAAAAGATCCGTCGGTGTGGTGATTGTCGAGGCGATTCTCGGCCTTCTGTCCCGTCTTCCCCTGCGTTTTCATCTTAGGGTAGGGCGCTTCGTGAGCTGGTTCCTGCGCTCGGTGATTCACTACAGGCGCGACGTAGTTATAACCAACCTCTCCCGCAGTTTTCCCGAACTGAAATACAAGCAGATAACGGCCCTTGCCAGGCAGTTCTACGACCATCTCGGCGACATTTTCGCCGAAGCGATATGGTTCGGAGGCTGCAAGGGCGAGAAGGGCCGGAAACGCCTGAAGGATTCGCATCTTGCCGATGTGACCAATCCCGAAACCTATAACAAGCTCTACGACAACGGCCGCAGCATGATGGTGCTTACCAGCCACGCCGGCAACTGGGAGCTTCTGGGGGGATGGTTCTGCTACAACCACGATGATTCCCATCCCTTCGATTCGGGATATGCTTCGATGCGCGTCGTGTACCGGCGCCTGAAGAGCGCTGCCTGGGACAGGGTGATGGCCGACAACCGCTGCAACTGCCTGCAGGGAACGGGCTTCCACGGTTATCTGGAAGCTGGAGAAGTGCTCCGTTCCGCCCTGCGCGACCGCAATGAGCATCTTGTCTATGTTTTTCCCACGGATCAGTATCCCTACAAGATTGCCAGCAGCCACAATGTGGGCCGCTTCATGAACCAGGAGACCGTCGCGATGGGAGGCGGAGCAGCCCTTGCCTGCAAGCTGGGTATGAGCGTAAGCTATCTACGCTGGACCGTGCTGGAACGTGGCAGATATGGTCTGGAATTTGTGCCTCTGTGCGAGGACGCGTCCCAGTCCACGCCTGAACAGATAATGGTAAAGTATTACGCGGAACTGGAGAAAGATATACGGGAGCAACCCTGGAATTATCTCTGGACCCATAAAAGATGGAAATAGCCATGAAAAAGTTATTGTTCTTCATCGCAGTGATGCTGATGCCCCAGCTCGTCCGCGCGCAGGGCACCGTATCGTATTCGATGCCCCAGACCGTGCTGGTCTTCAGCGTCGAAGCCCAGAAAGAAAGCTTTTATGCCGGCCCCTATGCCCGCTATGCGCAGAAGTATCTCGGCATTAGCGCCGAACTCTACGACAGGGTGTCGTACACCGTGACGTCCGTCAAGCTCTATCCTGCTGTGGAAGCCGACCAGAGCGTGCGTTATACTTATGTGCTCAACGGCCAGAGCCAGCCTCTCTTCCTGCAACTGACCAGCCAGGGCCTGGTGTCAGGTCCTGCCGGGGCCTACACCGCCGACAAGGGATGGAAGTATCCCGCCGGCAAGGGGACGGGCTTCTCCGGCAAGGGCATCCCCGCCAACCTGACCGAGCGTACCAACACCCTCTACGAGGCCGACAACCACGCCGTGCGCCAGAAAGTGGTGGTGGAGAAGAGCACCGAGGACAAGGCCAAGGAAGTGGCCGACAAGATATTCGAGATACGCGAGAACAAGTACAAGATATTGGTAGGGGATACCGACGCCACCTACAGCGGAGAGGCTATGAAGGCTACCATAGACGCCTTGAACAAGCTCGAGCAGGACTATCTCGCCCTCTTTACCGGAGTGAGCGAATTCGGCTCCCAGTCGGCATCCTTCGAGGTCATCCCTTCGGTGAAGAAGAATCAGACCTACGTTGCCTTCCGGCTTTCCGACGAGGAAGGTCTGGTGCCGGCCGACAATGTGTCCGGCAAGCCGTATTTCGTGACTCTTGCCGTCGAATCCGTTGCTCCGGCTCCTCCGGTGGAGAGCAAGTCCAAGCCCGCCCAGGTGGTCAACTACCGCATCCCCGCCGTATGCGGAGTGCGCCTGACCGACGGCATCAACACCTTGCTCCAGACCCGGGTTCCGGTCTATCAGCTCGGTATCGTAGCAGCTTATCCTGTTTATAAAACAAAATAGATATAGTCATGTCAAGTATTAAAGATCTCAAACCCGCAAACGTATGGAATAATTTCTACCAGCTCACACGTCAGCCCCGCCCCTCCAAGCACGAGGAGAAGGTCCGCGCCTTCCTTCTCGACTGGGGCAAGAGCCACGGTGTCGAGACTTTTGCGGATGCTACCGGCAATGTGATAATGAAGGTCCCCGCAACACCGGGATATGAGAATCGCAAGACCGTAATACTCCAGGGCCATATGGATATGGTTCCCCAGAAGAACAACGACGTCAAGCACGATTTCCTCACCGATCCTATCGAAACCTGGATAGACGGCGAGTGGGTCAAGGCCAAGGGTACCACCCTCGGAGCCGACGACGGTATGGGCGTTGCTATGGCAATGGCAGTCGCCGAGAGCAAGGATCTCAAGCACGGCCCTGTCGAAATCCTCATCACCTATGACGAAGAAACCGGTATGACCGGTGCCAACGCCCTCCAGCCCGGCGTGCTGAAGGGAGATATACTCGTGAACCTCGATTCCGAGACCGAAGGCGAGCTTTATGTGGGCTGCGCCGGAGGTATGGATACCGAAGGCAGCGGAAGATACACCCAGGTACGCCGTCCTGCAGGCTACGAGGCCTATTCCCTCCAGGTGAAGGGATGCCAGGGAGGACATTCCGGAATGGATATCATCCTCTGCCGCGCAAATGCCAACCGCATCGCCGCCCGACTGACCGATGTGATCCTCGCCAAGACCGACAGCAAGCTCGTGGAGTTCGCCGGAGGAAATATGCGCAACGCCATCCCCCGCGAAGCCGATGTCCTGCTCTATGTCAAGGATCCTGCAAAGGTGGCACGCGTGGTGACCAAGGCCGGCCGCGAGATATTCGACGAGTTCCGCCACACCGATCCCGATATGAAGATACTCTTCACTCCCGCCGATTTCCGCAAGGGCTATGTGAAGGATGACGAGGCCCGCGCCATAATCAACGCCGTACTGGCCTGCCCCGACGGCGTGGAGCGTATGTCCCAGACCATGCCCGGCACCGTGGAGACTTCCAACAACCTCGCCATCGTAAAGATCGCTGACGGCAAGGTCTCGGTCGTTACCCTGATGCGCAGCTTCATCGACAGCGCCAAGGTGGCCCTTTCCCGCAAGATTGCGGCAGTTCTCAACAATGCCGGAATCCATACCCGCTTCGTAGGCGGATACTCGGGCTGGGCACCGGACGACAAGAGCCAGATACTGCGCGTGATGAAGGAGTCCTACAAGAAACTTTACGGCAAGGAGCCCGAGGTGATGGCCATACACGCCGGCCTGGAATGCGGCATCATAGGCGGCATCTATCCCGGTCTGGATATGATTTCCTTCGGTCCTACCCTCAAGAGTCCCCACTCCCCGGACGAGCGCTGCTACATCCCTTCGGTGCAGAAGGCGTGGGACTTCCTCGTGGCCGTACTTGAGGCAATTCCTGAAAAATAGCGACACACAGTGACCGAAACTTGATTGTTAGTTTCGTGTTGATAACTTTTCCCGAGGATGCATTGACAAAGTGCATCCTCTTTTGTTAACTTTGTAAGACAATAGCGTGTAAAAATCCCTTATAACCTATAAATCTATGGACGTCAGGAAAACAAACGGAAGCATTGAGGAATTCGACCTCGAAAAGCTGAAGAACGGTATACGGCAGACTTACTTAGCCACAGGCCAGCATTGCCCGGAGGAGATCGTGGTCTCCATTACCGACAATCTTTACATATATGACAAGATGACGAGTCAGGAGATCCGTCGTCAGGTAGTCGATTCCCTGATGTCCGTCAACAAGAAGGCCGCCCTCGAATACATCGAAAAGTTCGACGACGGAAAGGACCTGCGCAAGAAACGCGACTTCATCAAGGACTATATCAAGGCTTCGAACGCCGCCACCGGTTCCAAGTTCGATGCTAATGCCAACGTCACCCGCAAGAACATCGTGACGCTCGGCCAGGAGCTCTATAAGGAGAACAATATCAAGCAGAACCGTTATATAATGCAGGACAAGATCAAGAACCTCTATGGTCACGAGCTTGCCGACCAGTATATAAAGGATCTGGAATCCCACGTCCTCTACAAGCACGACGAGAGCGGTACTCCCGGCTATCCCTACTGCGTGGCAATCACCATGTATCCTTTCCTGGTGAGCGGCCTGCGTGAGCTGGGCGGAGTTTCCGTGGCGCCTACCGACCTCAAGAGCTTCTGCGGCGAGTTCATCAACCTGGTGTACTCCATTTCTTCGCAGTTCATGGGTGCGGTGGCTACCCCTGAATTCCTCATCTATCTCGATTATTTCATCCGCAAGGATTACGGGGATAACTACCTCGACAGGCTTGACGAGGTGGTGGAGAACAATGCCAAGCAGCGCACCCTCACGAAGGTTATCGACAACTGCTTCCAGCAGGTGGTCCATTCTATGAACATGCCCGCCGGCAACCGTGGCTATCAGACCGTTTTCTGGAATATCGGCTACTTCGACAAGCCCTATTTCGAAGGCGTGTTCGGCGATTTCCGCTTCCCTGACGGCACTCCCGCCAAGTGGGAGACCCTGGACTGGCTCCAGAGGCATTTCATGAACTGGTTCAACGAGGAGCGCAATCACTACATCCTCACCTTCCCCGTGGAGACCATGGCACTGCTTACCGACGGCGGGGACGATTTCGCCGACAAGGACTACGCCGACTTCACCGCCGAGATGTGGAGCAAGGGGCACAGCTTCTTCTGCTATCTGTCCAACAGCCCCGACAGCCTTTCCAGCTGCTGCCGTCTGCGCAACTCCCTCAAGGACCTCGACAACGAGGACGAGGAGCACAACCATACCACCCACCAGTATTCCATGGGTACCGCTTCGGTTTCCACCGGTTCCAAGTCGGTCATGACCATCAACCTGAACCGTCTTATCCAGGATGCCGCCCGCGCCTACTTCCAGGAAGAGAAGCACGAGGAGCTGGAGCCCGGCAAGCCGCTTCAGAAGGGAAGCTACGACAAGGCAGTCCTCTACAAGCGCATCAGCGATGCCATCACCGCTGAAACCGAGCGCGTGCACAAGTATCAGATCGCTTTCAACGAGATTATCAAGGACTTCCTCAAGGCCGAGATGCTGGATGTCTATCGTGCCGGCTTCATCGATATGAAGCGCCAGTACCTTACCATAGGCGTGAACGGCCTTACTGATGCCGCAGAGTTCCTGGGTCTGGAGATTTCTCCCAACGATGAGTATAAGGAGTTCGTGAACAACCTGCTCGAGACCATCAATATCTCCAACCGAAAGGACCGCACCAAGGAGGCTATGTTCAACACTGAGTTCGTGCCCGGCGAGAACCTTTCCGGAAAGAACTACAATTGGGACCGCAAGGACGGATACTTCGTCTCGCCCAATCACAATATGTATTCCTCCTACTTCTACAATCCCGAGGACGACAAGCTGAGCATGATAGACAAGTTCAAGCTTCACGGGGAGGAGTACGTCAAGTTCCTCGACGGTGGCTCCGCACTTCATATGAACATCGCGGAGCACCTCAGCAAGGAGCAGTACAGGCAGCTGCTCAACACGGCGGCCCACTACGGCACCAACTACTTCACCTTCAACTGCCGCAATACCGTCTGCAATGATTGCGGATACATCAGCAAGGATACCCTCACCGTGTGTCCCAAGTGCGGCAGCACCAACCTGGATTATCTCACCCGTGTCATCGGTTACCTGAAGAGGATATCTTCCTTCAGCGAGATGCGCCAGGAGGAGGCCTTCCACCGCTTCTACACCAAGAAGTGATAAAGTACGTCCCTCAGATGACATCCGTGGTCCTGGAAGAAATTCCGGACCGGGTTTCGCTGGCAGTAGATATCAGCAACTGCCGGGGGAACTGTGTCGGGTGCCATTCTCCTTTCCTTAAACTGGACATAGGCGAGGAACTTACCCCGGAAATAGCCGACGCTCTGATAGCGGACAATTTCGGAGTGAACTGTTTCCTTTTCCTGGGGGAGGGGCGCGATCCAGAGGCCCTGCTGGCCCTGGCAGCGCACATACGCTCCGCCCATCCTGCCCTTGAGCTGGCGCTCTATTCCGGCAGGGAAGAGGTGGAAGCGGAGATATGGGATGCCTTCGATTATGTGAAGGTCGGCCCTTATCGCCCGGAATGTGGGCCGCTCAACGAGCGCAGCACTAACCAGAGGCTTTACTATCATCGCGAGGACATCACCCATCGCTTCTGGCGCAAAGGAATCGATCCAAATACATAACGTTATTCGCTTTGCGAGTTCGGTTTTTGTGAATCGCGAGTGGTGCGGACCACCAGGTGGCCTATCTTTGTAATAAATTGATTTACAAATGAAAAAGATTTATTGCATTTTGGCTATCTGCCTGGCCTCCTGCCTGGCATTGACTTCTTGTGAAAAAGAAAACCAGAGCTCCGGCGGATCCGGTGACGGCAGCGTAGTCGGCACCTGGCAGTTCAGGGGCGATGAGTACCACTATTTCGATGCCACCTTCAAAAAGGACGGCAATTATGAATGGATGTGGATCGGCGCCAGTGGCCGGATAAAGGATACGGGCTCCTACACCGTGTCGGGCAACGTCATTACCATGACTCCCAAGAAGCTCTATGAGGAGGACTACGATACCAAGGAACTGGTCGAAACTTCTTTGAGCAGTTTCCAGTGGAACGGCCCCCGCAAGGTGACGGTGGTCAGGACGGGTGACGGAATTGCATATTGGAGATGGTCGGGCGATTTCCTGATCGAGAATTCCGATTTCTTCCGCGGGAACGAAGGCGAGCCTTACCTTGTCTTCAAGCAGGGAGCCAATTTCAAATTCAAATCTTCCGACCTTGTGGGAACTTGGGAGTGCCAGTATGAGACTGGCGTGGTCGACCGCTATATCTTCACCAGCAAGGGCTATACTTATTATAGCGCCTGGCCTGAGGCTGATGCCGCATGCGGCCTTTCCGTCCGCAAGGAAACCGGAGAATGGTCGCTGGATAAGAATGCCCTCACCATCAAGGAGAAAATGGACTACACTTCTTCCAAGTTCATAAAGTATAACCGGGAGACCGGAAAGAACGAATATGAATATGTAGATGTGGATCCTGTGACTTTCGAAACTGATAATTGGTTCAGTTATGAATCCGAATACGAACACACCATCTACATTTATGTGGAAGATGGGAAACTTTATATGCCGGAAATGACGCTGACCAAGAAGAAATAATTGCAATTCTGAGCAAAATTTCCTATATTTGCAGCCCTTTTGGGAAACTCCCTTAAGGGCTTAATTTATAACTAATTATTAATCAAAATGTTAAAACAGTACGAAACCGTTTTCATTGCAACTCCCGTTTTGTCTGACGCCCAGATGAAGGAAGCGGTTGCCAAGTACACTGACTTCATCAAGAGCAATGGTGGAGAAATCGTGTACGAAGAGGACTGGGGCCTGAAGCAGCTTGCTTACCCCATCCAGCACAAGACCTCAGGTTTCTATTACCTGATCGAGTTCAAGGCAGATCCTGAATTCGTAGCAAATCTCGAAATCCAGTACAAGCGTGACGAGCGTATCCTTCGCTTCCTCACCGTCGCTCTCGACAAAGATGCCATCGCATACGCCGAGCACCGCCGTGAGATGAAGGCTGCCAAGAAGAACGCTCCCGTCGAGGCTCCCGCCGAAGAGGCAAAGGCCGAGGATGTGGACGATGTCACCGAGTATGATGTTGAACCCGTAGATTCCAAGGAGGAATAAACTATGGCACAGAATGACAATGTACGCTATCTGAACCCTCCTACCGTAGAGGTTCGCAAGAAGAAATACTGCCGCTTCAAAAAGGCTGGCATCAAGTATGTCGATTACAAGGATCCTGAGTTCCTCAAGAAGTTCCTCAATGAGCAGGGTAAGATTCTTCCCCGCCGCATCACCGGAACCTCGCTCAAGTTCCAGCGCAAGGTTGCCCAGGCCGTCAAGCGCGCCCGCAGCCTCGCTCTTCTCCCTTATGTTACTGACCTCCTTAAATAATCCTGCCCTATGAAGATCATTCTCAAGAAAGAAGTTGCAGGTCTCGGAGAGGCCGGAGAACTCGTGGAAGTAAAGAGCGGATACGCTCTCAACTATCTGATTCCTCAGGGATTCGCAGTGCTCGGAACCAAGTCTGCCATCAAGCAGTACGAGGAGACCCAGCGCCAGCGCGCCCACAAAGAGGCCAAGCTTGTTGCCGATGCCGAGGCTAAGGCCGCCAAGATTGCCGCTACTCCCGTCAAGATCACCGTCAAGGTGGCCGAGAGCGGTAAGCTTTATGGTGCCGTCACTGCCGCAATGGTTGCCGACGCTCTTGTTGCAGCCGGTGTCGAGGTTGACAAGAAGGATGTTACCGTTCCTGAAATCAAGGAAGCCGGTAACTTCGAAGGCAAAGTCAAGGTTTACAAGAAGATCGTTGCCGACATCAACGTCGAAGTTGTTGCCGAAAGCGCTGAGTAATCTTAGGCTGAAAACAATAAAGCCCTGCGAGCATTTTTCTGCGAGCAGGGCTTTTTTTTGTTTTCAGCTATTTCTTGTTCTTGTAAAGGAAACGTCTGATTTTCTGGGTGGCTGATTTCTCGAAGGGCTCCTTCATCGCGTCCACCTTGCTCACCTGGGAATTCTTGCCCAGCAGCCTGTTGATGCGCTCCTGCAGCGTCTTCTGCAGCGATTCGACCTTCTCGTAGAATCTCTCTTCTCCCTCCAGGTTCCAGTCCAGCACATTGTCCTCGAACTTCACCAGCGCCACGAGCTTGCCATCGCGTTCCACGACCAGGCTTTCGCTTACGCCCTCCTCGTTGTTGATCACCTGCTCGATCTCTTCCGGATATATATTCTCGCCGGAGGGGCCGAGGATAGTGTTGTTCAGGCGTCCTTTGATATGGAAGTTGCCATATTTGTCCACGATGGCGACGTCGTTGGTGTGGAACCATCCGTCGTCGTCGATAACTTGCTGGGTGCGTTCGGGATCCTTGTAGTAGCCGAGCATCACGTTGTCGCCGCGGCAGACTATTTCTCCTTCTCCCGTCTCGGGGTTGACGTTGTCAAGCCGGACTTCTACCTTATAGGAAGGAATGCCTATGGAGCCCACTACCGTGCGCCCCACCATTGCATTGCACACCAGCGGTGCGCATTCCGTGAGGCCGTAGCCGATTGCGTAGGGGAAGTGGCATTTCTTGAGGAAGGCTTCCACCACGGGATCCAGTTTGCTTCCGCCGACGCCGAAGAAGTGCAGCTTGCCGCCGAAACTCTTGTAGAGCCGCCCTCCTACCAGGCGGTAGAAGAGCCAGGGAAGACTCTTCTGCATCCATTTAAGGGTGCGGCTGCTCTCCACGGTGGGAACTATGCTCTTGCGGTAAACTTTCTCTATAATCAGCGGCACGGAGCACATAACCGAAGGACGCACCTTCTTCATTGCTGACATCAGCACGCTGGGAGTAGGGGGCTTGGGGATATAGTACACGCAAGCGCCCACATATATGGGATAGAGGCATCCCAGGGCCATCTCGTAGGCGTGGGCCATGGGAAGTATGGACATAAAGCGGTCTTTTTTGAAACAGCGTTCCGCCTTGTGCGCTTCCATGATGTTCTGGCAGAGATTGCGATGGCTGAGCATCACGCCCTTGGCCTTTCCGGTGGTGCCGGAGGTATAGATTATGGCTGCCAGCTCGTCGGCGGAAGGGGTACGTACCCATCCGTCGCACTGGAAGGCATCCTTCTCTTTCTTGATTATCTCGAAGGTCTCTATGTCGATGACCAGAGTCAGCCTGTCAATGCACTCCTGGCTGAGTTTCGGCAGAAGCCTCTTGGAGATGAAGATGACCTTGCTCTCGGAGTGGGTGAGTATGTTGGTGATCTCGTTTTCCGAACTGTCGGGGAGTATGGGGATGGCCACGCGCCCGAAGGCGGTGGCGGTGAAGAATGCCACGGTCCAGTTGGGCATATTCTGGGCGAGGATGGCGACTTTGTCCCCGGCGCTGATGCCGAAGCGCGACAGCCGCTGGGACTGACGGTCGCACATATAACGGAATCTGGAATAGGAGTAGGTCTGGGTCCCGTCTATGAAGCAGCTCAGCCTGCGTTTGGCGAACTTCTCCGTAGAACTTTCGAAGAGTTCCCTCAGGGTCGCAGGATAATGGTCCTGGTGATGCCCGGGAAGTAGGCGTACAGGATTCATCCGGATGAAGAACTTCCTTATCCTGTACGGGTGCTTGTGTTTTCGCATAAGTTTATCCGGTTATATATTTTTCCTTGTGCTTTCCGGTAAGATGCAGGCCTTCATAGTACTTCTGTACCATTTCTAGGTCGGCCTGTATGTCACCGCTAAGCTGAAGTTTTTCTCCGCAGCCAATCCTCTTGGTCCCCCAGTCGAAGAAGCCTGCGTACACGGGGACGCCGGTTTCCTTGGCAATCTTCAGGGCGCCTGCTTTCCAGCGCTTTACCGGCTTGCGAGTCCCTTCCGGGGCTATCGCCAGCTTGAAGACCTCGTCCCTGTCCATATGTTCGATAAGGCTTCTGATAAGGTTGCTCGCATTGCTGCGGTCCACGGGGATGCATCCGCACGCGCGGAGTATGGCCCCCAGGGGCCAGAAGAACAGTTCGCGCTTGATCATCACGTGCGCGACCTCACCGAAACTGGTGTAGAACAGATATGCAATTACGAAATCCCAGAATGATGTATGGGGGACTCCCAGCACTATGACCTTCTTCTCCGGCATAGGACCACCGACGGCGGTCCAGCCCAGACGCTTGAGCATCCATCCGCAGAATCGGGCCCAGCCCTTGCTGTATGAAGTCTTGTTCCCTTTCATCAGATATCCACGTCTTCGAGCTCCTTCTCGCTCTTTAGGTTGTGACGCAGCCAGTTCTGGCGCTCTATGGTGTTGTCGCCCATATAGAACTCCATTATTTCGGAGATGGACTCTTCGTCGGCCAGACGTACCTGGTCGAGGCGCATGTCCTCCCCGATGAAATCGGCGAATTCATCGGAGGATATCTCTCCCAGACCTTTGAAGCGGGTGATCTCCACCTTGTTCTTGAGTTCCGCTATGGCCTGCTCCTTCTCTTCGGGGGAGTAGCAGTAGCGGTTGGCGGTCTTGTTCCTGACGCGGAACAGGGGAGTCTGGAGTATATGTACGTGCCCGCGACGGATGAGGTCGGGGTAGTATTTCATGAAGAAGGTGCAGACCAGCATACGGATGTGCATACCGTCGTTATCTGCATCGGTCGCGATGATGATGTTGTTGTAGCGGAGATTCTCGAGATCATCCTCCACGCCCAGGGCGGAAATCAGCAGGTTGAGCTCCTCGTTCTCCGCGACTTTCTTCCTGCTCTCCTTGTAGGAGTTGATAGGCTTGCCGCGCAGGCTGAATACGGCCTGGTAGCTGGCGTTGCGGGCCTTGGTGATGGTTCCGCTTGCGGAGTCACCCTCGGTGATGAAGATGCTGCTGCGCTCAATGTCCTCCTGGGTCTTCTCGTTGGCCTTGTCGTTATAGTGGAAACGGCAGTCGCGCAGTTTCTTGTTATAGACGTTCGCCTTCTTGCTGCGCTCGCGGGTCTTCTTCTGTATTCCGGAAATCTCCTCGCGTTCGCGCTGTGAGTCCTTGATCTTCTCTTCGATTATGGGGACTATCTCCTTGTGGATGCGCAGGTAGTTGTCCAGTTCCTGGGCCACGAAGGAATTCACGTAACTGCGGATGGTGGGGCCGGTGTCCAGATGGAGGGTGCCGTGCTCGTCGTGGGTCTGCTTTTCCCACATATAGTTGGAACCCAGCTTGGTCTTGGTCTGGCCTTCGAAGTTAGGCTCCTGTATCTGTATCGAAATGGCTCCCACGATGCCCTGGCGGCAGTCCTCGGGAGCATAGTTCTTCTTGAAGAAATCCTTCAGGGTCTTGGCGATGGCCTCGCGGTATGCGGCAAGATGGGTGCCGCCGTCGCGGGTGTTCTGGCCGTTCACGAAGGAGGAGATATTCTCGCCATAGTCGCGGCCGTGGCTCAGCACTATTTCTATGTCTTCGCCTTCGAGGTGGATGGGAGCGTAGAGGGGCTCCTCGGAGAGATTCTCGTTCACCAGGTCGAGAAGGCCGTTGTCGCTCTTGTAGGGAGTGCCGTTGAGCACGAGGGTGAGGCCTTTCTTGAGGTAGGAGTAGTTCTTCACCATCGTCTCGACGAAGCTCAGGTTGTAGGCGAACTTGCCGAACATCATAGGGTCGGGGTAGAAGTTCACCAGGGTGCCGTTCTTCTCTTTAGGAGCGGCTTCTTTGCCGCTGTCCTTGAGCTCGCCGCGCTCGAAGCGGGCCCAGGATGACTCGCCGTCACGATAGGAACAGACGTAGAATGACTCGGAAAGTGCGTTGACGGCCTTGGTGCCGACGCCGTTGAGGCCTACGCTTTTCTTGAAGACCTTGTCGTCGAACTTGCCGCCGGTGTTCAGTATGCTCACGGCCTTGACCACCGAATCCAGGGGAATGCCGCGGCCGTAGTCGCGCACGGTCACGTGGTTGTCCTCGCTGATATCGACGGTGATCTGTTTGCCGTGTCCCATGGCGAATTCATCGACGGAGTTGTCGATGATTTCCTTAAGGAGCACATAGATGCCGTCCCCGGGGTTATTGCCGTTTCCGAGGCGCCCGATATACATACCCGGACGCATCCTGACGTGCTGTACGCCTTCCAGGGTGCGTATGTTGTCGTCTGTATAGTTCGTGTTCTGAGTCATCTTACAAAGATAACAAAAAATCGGCTATTTCACTACGCCCCGGAGGTGCAGGACCACAGGTTTCCTGATGTCGGAAAGATACACCGTGATGGTTTTGTCGAAGGGGTAGGGACCGTCCTCGTTAGTGTAGGTGGCCTCTATCTTTCCCTTTTCTCCCTTGGCGAGGCTGGTGCGGGTCCAGCGTACGTTGGTGCAGCCGCAGGAACTGATGGCCGAAAGTATGGTAAGGGGTTCGTCACCCGTGTTGGTGACGGTGAAAACGCAGGTCTGAGGCCCGTCCGCCTGGGAGATGGTCCCGAAATCATATACGGTCCTGTCGAACTGCGCGCGGCCCCCTATGAGCACTGTCAATAGTAACAGAAGTAATTTCATATTGCAAATTTATAACAAAAACCTTACCTTTGCGTCCGAGATATAAACTTTAAACTAAAGATATGGCTTACAAAATTTCCCCTGACAGCTGTGTTGCTTGTGGAACCTGCATGGGTGAGTGCCCTACCGGCGCAATCCACGAAGGAGATGTTTACACCATCGATCCCGATGTGTGCATTAGCTGCGGCACTTGTGCCGGAGCTTGCCCTATGGGAGCTATTTCCGAGGAGTAACGCTAATCCAACACAGTGTTTTGCAGTTCCGCGCAGCGCACGGAACTTTTTTTTGTATATGTATGCAGCCTAGAAGCTGTCGGGGATGGCGTCCACCAGGCGCTTGAGTATGTCGAAGGATTCGCTTCCTACCGTGGACCAGAAGTCCTCGAACTGCCCGAGGCGGTCTTCTTCCTCTGCGGTGTCGCTGATGACCCGCACGCTCAGGAAGGGCACCGAGTTGGCATAGCATACCTGGGAGATGGCGCCGGATTCCATATCGCAGGCCAGGGCTTCGGGGAAGTGGCCCAGTATTACCGCATTGTCGGCGGGGCCCGAGCAGAAACGATCCCCGCTGGCCATCAGCCCGAAACGGAGATGGGGATCGTCCAGGCTGCGGGCTGCGGAAAGAAGCACGGGATCGGCATCGAAACGGGCCGGGAAACCCTGTACCTGCCCATATTCGTTAGGCTCTCCGTACCAGCAATCGTGATAGGCCACCTGGGCTGCGACCACAACGTCAAGCAGATGCACGTCCTTGGCTACGCCGCCGGCGCATCCCGTGGAGATGATACAATCCGGATGATACCCGTTTATGAGCTTGTATGCATTGACTGCGGAATTGACCTTCCCCCAGCCGCAATGTACGGGAATGATTTCGTGTCTGCTGTTGTTGGACAGGACCTTGCGAGCCATCTCGTACTCCCGGTCCATCGCTGTCATTATGCCGATCTTCATAGCACAAAGATAGTAATAAATATTTCTTATATTTGCGATATGCTTGAAGATACCAGAATCAAGATATTCCTGACCGTAATCGAGTGCGGAAGCTTCACGGCCGCCGCCAACAAGCTCGGCATCACTCAGCCGGCAGTCAGCCAGAACATCGCCGAACTCGAGAGATTGCTCGGCGTCCAGCTGATGGAGCGCGCCCGCGGAGAGATAAGCCTCACCGAAAACGGCCGCCTTTTCGAAGGCTATGCCCGTCAGATATCCCACTGGTATTCAGTGGCCGACAAGGCCTTCCATCCGGATCCTCTGGCCATACATCCCACTCCGGTCGCTCCCGCCCGCCTCAAGCTGGACGACGGGTCAGAAGCCTTCGTCTGGGCCTCGGGCCGCGACATCCACATCGAACTTGAATAGAATGAAAGAGGGACCGGCCATCGATGGCCGGTCCCTCCGGTATAAAGGCAATACAACGGTTTACTTGTTTGCGAGCCTCTTGTAGGTTTCGAGACGCACCTTGGCGAACTCTTCCGTCTTCTGCAGAAGTTCTTCTGCACGCTCGGGGAAGAGCTTGTAGAGGGATGCGAAACGGACCTCTCCCTTCAGGAAGTCCTGGAACTTGCTCCAGTCGGGTTCCTTGCTGTCGAGGCTGAAAGGATTCTTGTCGGTACCTTCAAGCATAGGGTTGTAGCGGTACAGATGCCAGTAACCGCAGTCGACGGCGAGTTTCTCTTCCTTCTGGCTGAGACCCATGCCGGCCTTGAGACCGTGGTTGATACAAGGAGCGTAGGCGATGATGAGTGAAGGCCCGTCATAAGCCTCGGCTTCCTTGATGGCGTTCATATACTGCACGGGGCTTGCTCCCATTGCCACCTGGGCGACATACACATAGCCGTAGCTCATCGCCATCATTCCGAGATCCTTCTTGCGGATCTTCTTGCCGCTGGCGGCGAACTTGGCGATGGCACCTGCAGGGGTGGCCTTGGAGGACTGGCCGCCGGTGTTGGAGTAAACCTCGGTGTCGAGCACGAGTATGTTCACATTCTCGCCGCTGGCAAGCACGTGGTCGAGTCCGCCGTAACCGATGTCGTAGGAGGCACCGTCACCGCCGATGATCCACTGGCTGCGGGAAGGAATGTAGTTCTTGAGCTCGAGTATCTTCTTGCAGCAGTCGCAGCCGCACTTCTCCATCATAGGAACGAGCTCGTCGGCAACCTTGCGGGTGACGGCGTAGCTGTTGCGGTCGGCGAGCCACTCTTTCATAAGGGCCTTCATTTCCTCGGAGCAGCTCTCGCACTCGAGGGCCTTCTCCATAAGGGCGGCGACGGTCTCGCGGATGCGGTCGGAACCGAGATGCATACCGAGGCCGAACTCGCAGAAGTCCTCAAACAAGGAGTTGGCCCAGGCGGGGCCGTGACCCTTGTCGTTGGTGCAGTAAGGGGATGCGGGGAAGGAGGCACCGTAGATCGAAGAGCATCCGGTAGCGTTGGCAATCATCATATGGTCGCCGAAGAGCTGGGTGATGTTCTTGATGTAAGGGGTCTCGCCGCAACCTGCGCAGGCACCGGAGAACTCGAACAGAGGCTGGCTGAACTGGGCGGCCTTGAGGTTGCTCTTAGGATCGAGCGGGGTCTTGTAACCGACCTTGGTGTTCAGGTAGTCGTAAACTTCCTGATCGGCCACGTGGTCGATGTAGGGCTTCATGCTGAGGCTCTTCTCGGGCTTGGTAGGGCAGACATCCACGCAGTTGCCGCAACCGGTACAGTCGGCTACGGAAACTCCCATCACGAACTTGTAGTCCTTGAGGTTGGCCTTGCCTTCGACGAACTTGACGCCGGCTGCCTCTGCGGCCTCGGCCTCTTCTGCGCTGAGAAGGAAAGGACGGATGGCTGCGTGAGGGCAGACGAATGCGCAGTTGTTGCACTGGATACAGGTCTCGCCGTTCCATACAGGGACGCTGACGGCGACGCCGCGCTTCTCGTATGCGGAAGTGCCTGCGGGCATAGTGCCGTCGGCATAGGGGAGGAATGCGCTGACGGGCAGCGTGTCACCTTCCTGGGCATTCACCACGTCGGCGATTTCCTTCACGAAGGAAGGTGCCAGGCGGTTCTTGCCGGGATTCTCGAACTTGGCGCTGATGTTGGCCCATTCTGCAGGAACCTTGACCTCGATGTACTCGCCACCGCGGTCGATAGCGGCATAGTTCATATTGACGACATTCTCGCCCTTCTTGCCATAGCTCTTGAGGGCGGCATCCTTCATATATTTCACTGCATCCTCTGCGGGGATGATGCCGGTGATGCGGAAGAATGCGCTCTGGAGGATGGTGTTGGTACGCCCGCCGAGGCCGATTTCGGCCGCGATCTTGGTGGCGTTGATTATGTATAGCTTGATGTGCTTCTTGCCGATGACGCTCTTCACGTTGTCGGGGATGCGCTCGAGGGTCTCCGCCTCATCCCAGAGGGAGTTGAGAAGGAGGCTGCCGCCTTCCTTGATGCCCTTGAGCACGTCATACTTCTCGAGATAGGAAGGAACGTGGCAGGCGACGAAGTCGGGGGTGGACACGAGATAAGGGGCACGGATGGGCTCCTTGCCGAAACGGAGGTGAGAGCAGGTGTATCCGCCGGACTTCTTGGAGTCGTAATCGAAGTAAGCCTGGGAATACAGGTCGGTATGGGAACCGATGATCTTGATGGTGTTCTTGTTGGCACCCACGGTACCGTCGGAACCGAGACCGAAGAACTTGCACTCGGTGGTGCCGGGCTTCACGATGGAGATTTCTCCCTTGGTAGGAAGGCTCTTGAAGGTGACATCGTCCACGATGCCGATGGTGAAGTCGTTCTTGGGGCTCTTGAGCTCGAGGTTGTCGTAAACTGCGATGATCTGTGCAGGGGTGGTATCCTTGCTGGAAAGACCATAACGCCCGCCTACGATGACGGGGGCATCGGCTACGCCCTGGTAGGCGGCCTTGATGTCCAGGTAGAGAGGCTCTCCGAGGGAACCGGGCTCCTTCGTACGGTCGAGCACCGCAATCTTCTTGACGGAGGCGGGAATGGCCTTCATAAGGTATTTGGTGCTGAAAGGACGATAGAGGTGTACGGAAACGAGACCGTACTTGCGGCCCTTGGCGGCAAGGTAATCGATGGTCTCGCGAATGGTCTCGGTGACGGAGCCCATTGCGATGATGACGTTCTCGGCATCAGGGGCGCCGTAGTAGTCGAAGGGACGGTAGATGCGTCCGGTGGCTTCGCCTATCTCGCCCATATAGCGGGCTACCACGTCGGGAACCTTGTCGTATATCTTGTTGCGGGATTCCACGGCCTGGAAATAGACGTCTCCGTTCTGGGCGGTGCCGCGGGTGACGGGAGCCTCGGGGTTGAGGGCCCTGTCGCGGAACTGCTGGAGCGACTTGGTGCTGACCATGGCGCGGAGGTCATCCTCGTCGATGGCCTCGATCTTCTGGATTTCGTGAGATGTACGGAATCCGTCGAAGAAGTGCAGGAAAGGAATGCTGCTCTTGATTGCGGAGAGATGTGCCACCGCAGCGAGATCCTGGGCTTCCTGTACGGAGCCGGATGCCAGCATTGCGAAACCGGTCTGGCGGCAGGCCATCACATCCTGGTGGTCACCGAAAATGGAAAGTGCGTGCGAAGCGAGCGCGCGGGCCGACACGTGGAAGACGGCGGGGAGCATCTCGCCTGCAATCTTGTACATGTTCGGAATCATCAACAGAAGGCCCTGGGAGGCGGTGTAGGTGGTAGTGAGGGCACCTGCCTGAAGGGAACCGTGCACTGTTCCCGATGCACCTGCCTCACTCTGCAATTCGGTGACCTTTACGGTCTCCCCCCAAAGGTTCTTCTTTCCGTGGGCAGCCCATTCGTCGATGTTCTCTGCCATCGGAGATGAAGGTGTGATCGGATAGATCGCCGCGTGCTCGCTGAAAAGATATGCGATACCGGCCACGGCGGTGTTACCGTCACAAGTAATGAATTTTTTCTCTTTTGCCATATTATATCGATATATTATGTAGTTGTTCGCTAGCTGATGCCGCTGATGGCGACCTCCTTGCCTTCCGCGCCGCTGATTCTCTTGACAAGGCCCTGGAGTACGGTCCCGGGGCCGAGTTCGAGGAACTCGTCGGCGCCGTCCGAGAGCATATTCTTGACGCTCTGGGTCCAGCGCACGGGGCTGGTAAGCTGCTTGAGGAGGTTGTCCTTTATGCGGACGGGGTCGGTTTCAGGCTGCGCGGTCACATTCTGGTAGATGGGGCAGCGCGGGGCCTTGACCTCGGTGGCTTCGATTGCTTTTGCGAGTTCGGCGCGGGCCGGCTCCATAAGGGGGGAGTGGAAAGCTCCGCTCACCGCGAGGGGAAGGGCGCGCTTTGCTCCTGCGGCCTTGCAGGCCTCGCAGGCGGCGAGCACGGCGTCGTTTTCGCCGGATATCACTATCTGTCCGTCGCAGTTATAGTTGGCTGCGATGACTATGCCTTCGGTGCTCTCGCAAATCTGTTCGACGGTTTCGGTGGGAAGGCCGATGATGGCGGCCATTGTGCCGGGCACCTTCTCGCAGCATTTCTGCATTTCGTTGGCACGCACGGAGACGAGCTTAAGGCCGTCCTCGAAGCTGACGGCACCGGCGGCGACGAGCGCGGAGAACTCACCGAGGGAGTGACCTCCGGTCATGTCCGGGGCGCCCAGCCCTTCAGAGCAGAGTGCCAATGCTACCGAGTGTATGAAAATAGCGGGCTGAGTAACCTTGGTGGCCTTCAGCTCTTCGGGTGTTCCGTTGAACATTATATCTGTAATCCTGAATCCCAGGATATCATTTGCCTTGTCCATCAAAGCCTTTGCTTCGGGACTTTTCTCGTAAAGGTCTTTTCCCATTCCGGGGAATTGGGCCCCCTGTCCGGGGAATACGTATGCTTTCATAGTGATTCGGGTTTTAGTTCACAAATATAACAAAAAAAATGGTATATTTGCGGTCCATTCTCGCCCCTGTAGTTTAATGGATAGAATTTCGGATTCCGGTTCCGACGATAGGCGTTCGATTCGCCTCGGGGGTACCAGCCATGAAAATAACCAGTGCAGAGGCCATGCTTTCCGCAATACAGGAGGCTGGCCTCATCCCTTTCTTCTCAAATAAGATCCCCGGATATTCCATCGAGGAACTTACGCCCGCCGAATTCTGGTTCGACGGGGGAGATTCGCTGGGCCCCTGGGACTGGAAGATAGACTGCGTGCAGAGCGGGGATATAGCCTACGGCAAGTTCGTCTGGGGAGGAAAGGCTGCGTTTGCTACCTTCGAGGTATATCGCGAACTGGTGAACTGGCGCCGCAGCCGCAAGGCCTGCATTCCCAGTGCTGAAGAGCAGAAGGTGCTGGATCTGATGGCTGAGCGCGGTTCGGTGGAAATGCGCGACATACGGCATCTGCTCGGCATCAAGAAAAGCGCCGCGGATGCCCTGATGGCCCGCCTGCAGATGAAAACCCTGGCGGTCACCGGCGACATCACCCGGGTTTACCGCGGTCAGGACCTGCACTATGTGGGCTGGCAGGTCAGCACTTTCTGCCCGCCGGAATCCCTCTTCGAGGATAGCCGGTCCGGCTCTTCCGGCTTCCCCTTCGCCGCCTTCATGGAAGAGCGCAGCCTGCGTTCTTCCCTGACACCGGAAGAATCCTACCGCTTCCTGTCGGAAGTAATACGCAAGAACGCACCCGATGCTACGGATGCGCTCATTGCCAAGATGCTGGGTTGACAGCTATTTCCTGGAGTCCTTATCCCTTATTTCCACGTGGCGTATCTTGCCGCTGATGGTCTTGGGCAGAGCGTCTGCGAATTCGATGACGCGGGGATACTTGTAGGGTGCGGTGATGCGCTTGACGAAGCTCTGTATGTCCTTGATCAGGGCCTTGCGGCTGGCTTCTTCTGCCACCTGCTTCTTGTATTCCGCAGCTACCACGATGGTCGCCTTGACCACGGTCCCGCGCACTTCTTCGGGGTCGGGGATGCCGGTTACGGCGCATTCCACCACGGCGGGATGGCCCATCACAGCGCTTTCCACCTCGAACGGGCTCACACGGTAACCGGAGGTCTTTATGAGGTCGTCGTTGCGGCCCTCGAACCAGAAGTATCCGTCCTCGTCGCGGTAAGCGACATCTCCCGTATAGTACACTCCGTCGTGCCAGGCTTTGCGGGTGAGCTTGGGATTCCTGTAATAGCCCAGGAATAGGCCTATGGGGCGTTTCTTGTCCGTGCGTATGACTATGACTCCGCGCTCTCCGATTCCGGCTGAACGGCCGTCGGGAGTGAGGATGTCGATGTCATAGGCGGGGGAGGGCTTCCCCATAGAACCGGGGCGCGGCTCTACCCAGGGGAAGGTGCCCAGGGTAAGGGTGGTTTCCGTCTGCCCGAAAGCTTCGTGTATCCAGAGGCCCGTGCGGCGGTGGAATTCCTCGAATACCGAAGGGTTGAGGGCCTCGCCGGCGGTGGTGCAGTGCTTCAGCGAACTCAGGTCGAAGCAGTTGAAATGCTCCTTGATCAGGAAGCGGTAGATGGTGGGAGGTGCGCAGAAGGATGTGATGCGGTATTTGCCTATCAGCGCCAGCAACTCGGCGGGAACGAATTTTTCGTGGTCATAGACGAAGACTGTCGCTCCCACTATCCACTGCCCGTAGAGCTTGCCCCAGACAGCCTTTCCCCATCCGGTATCGGAGTAGGTGAAGTGGATGCTGTCGGGAGTCAGCTGATGCCAGTATGCGGCCGTAACCAGATGGCTGAGGGCATAGGTGTGCGAGTGCATCACCATCTTGGGCTCGTCCGAAGTCCCGGAGGTAAAATACATCAGCATCGGATCCTCGCTGTCATTCTGCCATCCGCCCCTCTCCCAAGGCGTTGCGGCAGCGACTCCGGCTTCGAAATCCTCGAATCCTTCGGGGACCTCGGGGCCGATGCTGATAAGCCGCTCGAGGTAGGGGCACTTGGGCTCCGCGTCGGCGACTTTCTGCAGTATGTCTTCATCTCCGCAGCAGATGATGGCCTTGATTTCGGCGGATTTGCAGCGGTAGATTATATCGTGTGCGGTAAGGAGGAAGGTGGCGGGGATGGCCACGGCACCTATCTTTTCGAGGGCCAGCATGGTGGTCCAGAAGGGGAGCCGGCGCTTGAGTATGAGCATTACGAAGTCGCCCCGCCCTATTCCGAGCCCGCTGAGGTATCCCGCGACCTTGTCGCTTTCGCGTTTGAGATCGGCGAAACTCATGCGCCTCTCGGGCTCGGTGTCGCTGGTCCATATAAGTGCGGTTTTGTCCGGAGCCTCCTGGGCCCAGACATCCACTACGTCGTATGCGAAATTGAAATGATCGGGAACATTGAATTCCAGTTCCTTCCCTTGTTTGCGGAGAAATCTTTCCAACATAGTAAGTTTAAGTTTAGTGCTGCAAATATAAAAAAAATCAGGGACCTGATGCACAGGCCCCCGACTTTTTTATGTGTCAGACACTAGAATCCGAAGATTTCCTCGAGGGAGACGGTCTTCACGGGACCGAGGGTCTTGAGGAAGTCCTGGTCGATGTTTGCAGGATCGCCGAGTATTCCGTAATAGTAATTGTTCCCGTTCAGCCATTTTTCCTTGAAGGCCTTGACATCCTCGAGAGTCATATTGCTGATGGCTTCGAAGATGGCCTTGTCTTCCGGCTCGGAAATGCCCAGACGGCGGCAGGAGCGGTATTTTTCGAGGACTCTCAGGCCGGTGACGCGCTCGGTGCGCAGGCGGGAAAGAATGCCTTCCTTGGCAATCTCGAATGCCGATTCGCTTTCGGGGAGATTGTCGATGATGTCCTGGAACGCCAGTGCGGCATCGCGGAGTTTGTCGTTCTGGCTGGCTATGAAGGCGAGGAAAGCATAGTTGTCGTCCTTGAAATTGGGGCTGATGACGAAGGCGTAGGCAGTGTAAGCCAGTCCGCGGGCTTCCCTCATCTCCTGGAAGACTATGCTGTTCATTCCTCCGCCGAAATACTCGTTGAACATCTCCAGGCCGGGGGCGTTGCCGCTCTCGTAATTCCCGCCAAGATTGGTGTACTGCATGAACTGGAACTGCTTCGAGTCGTAAGGGGCGAGGAATACCTTGGATGCGGGTGTGGGCTGGATGCGGGTGAAACTTTCTTCCAGGACTTCCGGAGCATCTCCCACCTTATGTACGGCAGCGAGCATCTTCTTGACCTCGGACTGGCTCCTGGGGCCGTAGTAGAGTATTTCGTGTCCCTTGGATACCAGGTCCCTGGCGGCAGCGAGAAGCTCTTCCGAACTCATGGCCATCAGGGCGTCGTTGCTCATTGTGGCGTTCTTCACGAATTCGGGGCCCAGTATCACGTAGCGGCGCAGATAGCTGCTGCAGGCAGACTGGCTGGTCTTGGCGTTGGCGCGGGTCCGGAGCAGGTCATACTTGAGGTTGGTAAGTATGGCCTCGTCGGGAACGGCATTGGCTATGAGGTCTTCCAGTATGCCCATTGCTTCGGGAATGTTGTCGCTGAGGCCGCTTATGCTGATGGAGGTATTCTTGGCGGTGGCTCCCATCTCGAAACTGCAGGCAAGGTCGTACATCTTGCGGGCTATCTCCTCCTGCGAACTCTCGGAAGTGCCCAGGTAGGAGATGTAGTTGAACGCGTGGTTGAGCGCGGGAACGTCGTCAGTGCCCTTGTTGAAGATGAATTTTACCGTTTCGATGTCGTTGATGTCGTTGTGCTTGTAGAGCACGTCGACTCCGTCGCAAAGGCTGAATTTCGCCATATCCTTATCGAAATCGATGAATACGGGCTCGATAGGCTTGACCTCGCTCTTGGAAATTTCGTCAAGGAAGGCGCTGCGCTTGTCGCGGTTGGTCGCGATTGGAGTGATGGCGGGAGCTTCGATCTTCTTCTGGTTCTCGTCTATGCCCTGACGCTTGTATATGACGGCGCAGCTGTTCTCAGCAAGGAATTCGTTGGCAAAGGCTACAACGTCAGCCTTGCTTATCTTGCTGTAGGTCTCCAGTTCCTTGGCGGCATCTTTCCAATCGACTCCGGCGATGAATGCGTTCACGAAAGCGTGGGCGCGGGCCTCGTTGCTTTCGAGCTGGCGCATCTTCTCGAGGCGTATGTTGTTGACCGTTGCGTCGATGAGCTTCTCGTCGAATTCTCCGTTACGGAGTTTTGCCACTTCTTCGAGCAAGATGGCCTTGAGCTCGTCCAGTGTCTGGCCGGGTCTGGGCCTGCCGAAGGTGTAGAGCATGCTGTAATCGACATTGTCTTCGGTGGCGGCAAAGAGGAGCAGGCACTTCTGCTGCTGGATGACATCGAGGTCGATCAGGCCTGCCTGCCCGTTGTAGAGTATGCGGGTCGCGATATCTGCGATGGCGGAATTCTTGAGGTCGGAGGAGCCGGGAAGGCGCCATGCGACGGAGATCAGGTCGGCTTCGGGACCTTTCACTTCCTTGACTACGGGCTCGGTGATGGGCTCCTCGGGCTGGAATTCGAATTTGGGGATGTCAGGGTTGGCCTCCCATCCTCCGAAATACTTCTCGATTATCTTGATGGCCTGGGCGGGATTGAAATCTCCGGAAAGGCAGATTGCGGCATTGTTCGGACGGTAGTAGGTGTCGAAGGTGCGCTTTATGTTGACTATGGAAGGATTCTTCAGTTGCTCCTGGGTGCCGAGCACGGTCTGCGTCCCGTAGGGATGGTGGGGGAAGAGGCAGGAATAGAGGGCGTCGAAGGTCTTGCGGAAGTCGTTTGCGAGGCTCCTGTTGTATTCCTCGTAGACTGCTTCCAGCTCAGTGTGGAATCCGCGGATGACATTGTTCTTGAAGCGGTCCGACTGGATCTTGGCCCAGTTCTCCAGCTGGTTGGAGGGAATGTCTTCCATATAGACGGTCTCGTCGAAGGAGGTCCAGGCGTTGGAACCGCGGCTGCCAATCATATTCATCAGCTTGTCGTATTCGTTGGGGATTCCGAGCAGGGAAGCCTGGTAGCTGACGGAGTCGATCTTATGGTAGTGAGCTTTGCGCTCCTCGGGATCGGTGATGCCCCTGTACTCCTCGAAGAGGCGTTCGATTTCATCGAGATAGGGTTTTTCGGCCTCGTAGTCCTGGGTGCCGTACTGCTGGGTGCCCTTGAACATCAGATGCTCGAAATAGTGGGCGAGCCCCGTGGTTTCCTTGGGGTCGTTCTTTCCGCCGACGCGTACTGCGATGAAAGTCTGCAGACGGGGCTCTTCTTTGTTGACGGTCATATAGACTTTCAGACCGTTGTCCAGGGTGTAGATCCTGGAGTGCATAGGATCTCCTTTTACGCTTTCGTAACGGTTGCAGGAGACAGCCAGGGAGGCGACGATGGCTGTAAGAATCAGAGTGGCAATTCTTTTCATTTTAAACAAGTTTGCGACAAAATTACTGCTTAATTCAAAAATATTGTACAATTAAAAAAAATATTCATTAAATTTGCCGTGAAGTTTTTCATAGTTTAAGTTTAGGTTAAGTAGCGGGGTGCTCGCAGTGATGCGGGTCCCCGTGAATTTTTTTTATGTTTCCGTATCCTGAAACTTAAAAAATCGTGTTTCTTATATATGTTTCAGGGGGGTCTTTTCCGTTTCCTTGCTATACTTTTGTCGGAAAAAGAGCCTTATGAAAACAAAAACCAATCTTCTGTGCGCCTTTGCCGCGCTTTCGCTTTTTTCCGTCGTTTCCTGTGTTTCCCCTGTCAAAGAGGCTGCCGAACCCGCGACGCTACGTCTGCGTTTCGATGCCTCCACCCGCTCTTCGGGAGCTCCGTCCGATGCGGCCTTCTATACTCTGGACATCTCCGCCAGCGATGGAAGTTCCATTTTCCGCGGGCCTTGGAGCGACCGTCCTTCTGAATTCAAACTTTATGCCGACACCTATACGGTATCCGTATATTCTTCGGAGTTCGAGGATCCGTGCTTCGACGACCCTCAGTTCGGCGACAGCAAGAGCGTGGTCCTTGCCGACGGGCAGGTGGCCGAAGTGCAGCTCGTGGCATCGCAGATGAACGCCGGCATCAGGGTACTTTTCAGCGAGAAGTTCATCGCCAGCTACAAGGAGGGAGCGGTGTTCCTCAGGAGCAGCGAAGGCACGCTCGCGCTAGGGTATTCCGAGACAAGGACGGCCTTTTTCAAGCCCGGCCCCGTGGTCATCCTCCTGAATTACAAGGGGAAAACCTATACCGTGCATTCCATGGTGCTGAATGCCGGGGAGATAATGTGCCTGAGCCTTACGGTGTCGGAAGAAATGCCCAAGGCCCTGTCCGTATCGCTCTTGGACTGCAGCGTGAGGGTGGATACCTCCAGGGTATGGAAAGAAGAGAGTTTGGCCTGGAACGGGTCATCTTCCGGAACGGGACCTGTGGACAATCCGGGCGAGGTGCTGAGTGTTTCGGAGGCCAGAGACAAAGCCGGTTCCAAGGATGTCTGGGTGTGCGGATACATAGTCGGGGGAGACCTGAGTTCGTCATCCTGCTCTTTCTCCTCGCCCTTTTCGGCCCGCACGAATATGATGATAGCAGACGATGTTTCCTGCCGGGAAAGGGAAGAATGTATGAGCGTGCAATTGTCCCAGGGGGATATAAGGAATGCTCTGAACCTGGTGGATAATCCTGCGGTGCTGGGTAGGAAAGTCTGGCTCCGCGGAGACGTGGTGGCGGCCTACTATAAATTGCCGGGCCTGCAGAATCTGAAGGAATACAGATTGTAATCGAGCAGGATAAGGGAGTCGAACCCTCCTCCTTGGCTTGGGAAGCCAATGCACTACCGATGTGCTAATCCTGCTTAAAGTGGTGCAAACATAGGCAAAATTTTTGTAATAGCCAATATTTAGTTAAATTTGCAGACTACACTTATTTATTATTTATGGCATTAGCAGACATCATCAAAGCTCTGTTCGGTTCAAAGGCAGATCGCGACTACAAGGCAGTCAAGCCGCTCCTGAACAAGATCCTTTCATCATACGAAGAAATTGACAAATTGTCAGCGGACGAGCTCCGCGCACATTCGGCGAAATTACGTGCATATCTGCGCGAGGTCGAGAAGCCTTTCGAGGACCGTATAGCCCAGATCCGTCTCGAGCTCGACAAGGACATCCCCGTCTCCGAAAAGGAGAAGCTCGCCACAGAGTCCGACAAACTCGTCAAGGATGAAGATGAGGCCATAGAGAAGGCTCTCAACGAGATTCTTCCCGAAGCTTTCGCCATAGTGAAGTCCACCGCCCGCCGCCTCGCCCAGAACGAGAGCATCACCGTCGTTGCCAACGATTTCGACCGCAACCTCGCCGCCACTCACGACTTCGTGACCATCGATGGCGACAAAGCCATCTACCGCAACAAATGGATGGCCGGAGGCAACGAAATCACCTGGGATATGGTGCACTACGACGTGCAGCTCATCGGCGGTATAGCCCTCCACGAGGGCAAGATTGCGGAAATGGCCACCGGTGAAGGTAAGACCCTGGTCGCAACCCTCCCGGTTTTCCTGAACGCGCTTGCAGGCAAGGGCGTCCACGTGGTCACCGTCAACGACTACCTGTCGAAGCGTGACTCCGAGTGGATGGGGCCCCTCTATATGTTCCACGGTCTCAGCGTGGACTGTATCGACAAGCACCAGCCCAACTCCGACGCACGCCGCCGTGCCTATGAATGCGATATCACCTTCGGTACCAACAACGAGTTCGGTTTCGACTATCTGCGCGACAATATGGCCATCAACACCGATGACCTCGTGCAGCGCAAGCACCACTATGCCATCGTGGACGAGGTCGACTCCGTGCTCATCGACGATGCCCGTACCCCGCTCATCATCTCCGGCCCCGTGGCCAAGGCCGAGGACGACGGCCAGTATATGGAATTCCGTCCCTATGTTGAAAGGCTCTACCAGGCCCAGCGTACCTTGGTGAACCAGGTGCTGAACGATGCCAAGAAAGCTATCGCGGCCGGTGACGAGGAAGAGGGAGGAAAGCTCCTCCTGCGTGCCCACAAGGGCCTTCCCAAATATTCCCCGCTTATCAAGTTCCTCAGCGAGCAGGGTATGAAAGTGCTGCTGCAGAAGGCCGAGAACTACTATATGCAGGATAACGAAAGGGAGATGCCTGTGGTTACCGACCCTCTGTACTTCGTGATCAACGAGCAGCTCCACTCCGTCGATATGACCGACAAGGGCCACGAGGTCCTGGCCAACGCCGTTGGGGACGATGATTTCTTCGTCATCCCCGACGTGGGCAGCGGAATCGCCACCATACAGAATGCCGGCGGACTCTCCCTGGAAGAGAAGCAGCGCCGCAAGGATGCCCTGATGGAGGATTTCTCCCTCAAGAGCGAGCGTATCCATACCGTAAACCAGCTGCTCAAGGCCTACACGATGTTCGAGAAGGATATCGACTACATCATCGTGGACGGCAAGATCAAGATCGTCGACGAGCAGACCGGACGCGTTATGGAAGGCCGCCGCTGGAGCGACGGTCTGCACCAGGCCGTAGAAGCCAAGGAAAACGTCAAGGTCGAGGCTGCAACCCAGACCTTTGCGACCATCACCCTGCAGAACTACTTCAGGATGTATCACAAGCTTTCCGGTATGACCGGTACGGCCGAGACCGAGGCAGGTGAGTTCTGGAGCATCTACAAGCTGGACGTGATGGTGATCCCGACCAACCGTCCGGTTATCCGCGACGACCAGGACGACCTCATCTACAAGACTAAGAAAGCCAAATATGCAGCCGTCATCAACCGCATAGTGGAACTCTCTTCCGCCGGGCGTCCGGTGCTGGTGGGTACCACCGATGTCGAGACTTCCGAACTGCTGAGCCGCATGCTCAAGATGCGTGGCATACGTCATAACGTCTTGAATGCGAAGGAGAATGCCAGGGAGGCGGAAATCGTCGCCCAGGCCGGCCAGAGCAGCACAGTTACCATCGCCACCAATATGGCCGGCCGTGGTACCGACATCAAGCTTTCGCCCGAGGTGAAGGCCGCCGGCGGCCTTGCCATCATCGGTACCGAGCGTCACGACAGCCGCCGTGTCGACCGTCAGCTCCGAGGCCGAAGCGGCCGTCAGGGAGATCCCGGTTCTTCGGTGTTCTACATTTCCCTCGAAGATAAGCTGATGCGGCTTTTCGGTTCCGAGCGCATAGCCAGCGTGGTTGACCGTCTGGGAATGAAGGATGACGAGGCCCTCGAGAGCTCAATGCTGTCCTCCACCATCGAACGCGCCCAGAAGAAGGTCGAAGAGAACAACTTCGGCATACGTAAGCGCCTGCTCGAATATGACGATGTGATGAACTATCAGCGCGAGGCCATCTACTCCCGCCGCCGCAATGCTATCAGCGGCGAGAAGATCGAGATCGACCTCAGCAATATGATGATAGATACCGCATCCCTTATCGTGGACCAGTGCAAGGGAATGGAATTCGACGAGTTCCAGGAGACCTTGATGGCCAAGCTTTCGATAGATGCCGGTTTCGACGCCGACTTCTACTCCCACGCCAAGGATGACGAGATAGTGAATGCCCTCATCAAGCATATGCAGGAGGTTTACGGCCGCAGGATGTCCGTGCTGGTCGAGAAGCTTTCTCCTATCATCAAGAATGTCTATGAGAAGCAGGGACAGATGTACCAGAACATCGCCATTCCCGTTTCCGACGGCCGTAAGACTATGACGGTGTCGGTGAACCTCGAGAAGGCCTACAACAGCGAGGGCCGCGAGGTCGGCAAGACTCTCAGCAAGAACATCATACTATATCAGATCGACGAGCATTGGAAGCAGCATCTGCGCGATATGGACGACCTCAAGCAGAGCGTCCAGAATGCTTCCTACGAGCAGAAGGATCCTATAGTGGTGTACAAGCTGGAGAGCTACAACCTCTTTGCCTCGATGCTTGAATCCCTGAACCAGGATGTGCTCAGTTTCCTCTTGCGTGCCTTCGTGCCGCTGCGCGATGCTTCCGAGGCGGGCAACCGCCCTGCTATGCGTCCCCGCCAGGATATGTCCACCCTGCAGGCAGGCCGCCAGGACCTCACGACCAACGGCGAGCAGAGGCCCAACGGCCCCGTGAAGGTCGAGAAGAAGATAGGGCGCAACGAGCCTTGCCCTTGCGGCAGCGGCCTCAAGTACAAGAATTGCCACGGAAAGGGCCTAGTGTAGAAATCAAATAACACCGCACATATGATTAACAACAACAAACCATCAGCTCCCGTAGTGGACGCAAACATTGTCAGCCACATCTCTTCTGGAACCATAGTCAAAGGAGAGATTTCGTCGGTTGCCGACATCCGCGTCGACGGGGCGGTCCAGGGAAAGGTCTTCTCCAAAGGCCGCGTGGTAGTGGGAGAGGAAGCCTGCCTCACCGGGACCCTGGCTTGCAACAATGTCGATTTCTGGGGAAAAATCGAAGGGGATGTCTATGTCAAGGACACTTTCTCCCTTAAAGGTACTGCGGCAGTCAACGGTAACATTCACGTACGCCGTCTCCAGGTGGAGATGGGCGCACAGATCAATGGCACCTGCAGCATGATTACCGAAGAGGATTACGATACATTCGTCAAGGACGTAATCACCACCGACGCACCCGAGATCGACTAAGCCATTGCTCAGCCGAATTCCGGAGCCCGCCTGAGATTGTACAGGCGGGCTTCGGTTTTATTGTAGCTGATGTCGAAGCAGCGGTACTCGTGACGTCCGTTGCGACGTTTGCAGAATCCTGTCACATATTCGTCGCGGAATCCCATCTCGCCCAGAGCCAGTATTTCCGGGGCTTTCTCTTTGGAGTCCAGCATCATTTCCAGAATCTTGTAATTCCTCCACAAGGCGCCGAAAACCCTTTCCTTTCGGCGTTTCTCGGAGAGGGTTATATGATTGTGCCACTCGTTCTTGCATCTGCCGCAGCAGAATATCTTGTCCGTCCTTCCGGACAATGGGGCACCGCAGTTTATGCAGCGCTTCTGCTCGTATTTGTCCTTGTTGTCCATCGCTTTTTTTTTGTTCCTAATATGGGAATCATCCGTGTAAAAGAAAAAAATATCGGCCAAACTTAAATTATTTAAAGTTTTGGCGGACAATCAATTATTTCTTATGCACCGTTTAAAACTTAAATAATACCGTCGCAAACAGCTAAAATGAGAATTGTTTCCGATGATTCTTTGGTCCGGGCCGGACGATGCGGTTCCTTTGCATCGGACAAATAAACCAAAGATTATGGAACAGATCAACAAAATCGAATTGCGCGGCCTCGTGGGGACAGTGAAGCTCCAGGTGGTCGGAGAGAAGAAGGTGGCGCGTTTCACGGTGGCCACCAGCCTGGCGTACAACGACAAGACCGGCGCCGCCGTCATCGAGACACAGTGGCACAATGTCAATGCCTGGGAAGGTAAGTATATTAATTGTCTGGAGCGCCTGCGCAAGGGCGACAAGGTTGGCCTGATAGGCAGGCTGCGCTACACCAAGTTCACCGGCTCCGACGGCCAGGAACACAACTCCACCGAAATCCTCGCCAACAGGCTTATAATAATAGAGGACGAAGATGTGCTTCAGTGCGAAATGTAGTCTGCTGCTGCTCTTCTGTGCCGCGCTCGCAGGGTGCGCCGGGGCACGGAAAGCGCAGACGGCCAGGTCCGGGGCCTATGTCCCGGGGCTGGCCTTGGCAGACGATGCACAAATGCCCGACGTGCCGGCCGGAAAGCTCGTAAGCGATACGATGGTGGTAAAGGATTCCGAAGGGAGATATCTGTCCGTGATGAGAGCGGTGCGTGATGAAAATGGAGATATGGTTGCCAGCGACGTGATTTTACCGTCGATAGTCGTAGCATCTTTCAGGAATGTGGCGGAAAGGCAGGGAGTCGTGGACCTGAGATTCGATATAGAAGTTCCGGCGGAACTGACCGACAGCCGTTGGCAGATCAGGCTCACTCCGGTGATGCATATAGGAGGGGACAGCGTTCCGCTGGATCCTGTGTTCATAACGGGAAAGCATTACCGCGCAGCGCAGCTTAGAGGATATGAGAGATACTCGCGATTCGAAGGAAAGATTGTGACGGATAGCTCCCTTTTTATACATACGAGGGAACTGGAACTCTTCCTAAGCAGGAATGTGCCCGGGCTTTACGGGCGCTCCGCCTTCGGGATAAGCGACAGGGAGGCCGCCGAGCACTACACCGACCAATTCCGCAAGAGACTCAACAGCAGGAGGGTAGGGCGACGGGAGAAGATGTTCCGCAGATATGTGAAATCCCCCATACGGACCGAGGCTCTAAGGCTGGATACCGTGGTGGCTGCCGACGGAGGAAACATACGTTACAGCTACGTGCAGACCTTGGGCGCGGGTCCGGATCTGAAGAAAGTCGAACTGGACCTGTCCGGCAGTATCTACGAAGAGGACAAGGTGCTGTGCGAACTGCCTAAATCCGGGCTGCTCACCTTCTATATCAGTTCTCTGTCGTCTTTCGCGGACACCAGGGAGAAGTTCCTTACCAAGGTCGTGGAAAGGTCGGTCAGCGACCGGAACAGCTGTTATATCGAGTTCCGGGCCGGGAAATCCGACATTAAGGAGGAACTTGGGTCCAATTTCGGCGAGATGGCGCGCATCAAGCGCAGCATACGCCAGATACTCGGCGACGACAGGTTCGACCTTGATTCCGTGGTGATAACGGCCTACGCGTCCCCGGAAGGGTCGTCTGCGGCCAACGCAAGCCTGGCCTTGCGCCGCGCCGGGGCCGCTTCGGCCTTCTTCTCCGACTACACCCGCTTCCTTTCGGACAGCCTGTCTTCCGGAGGGCCTCCTCCCGAAGTGCGCTTCGTCTCCCACGGCGGAGGCGAGAACTGGGAACTGCTCGGCAAGCTGGTGAAGAACGACACCGTGCTGGGCCCCCGCGACAGGAAAGCCTGCCTCGAACGTATGGAAATCAAGGATCCGGATGCCCGGGAAAGGGCCCTGCACGGCCTGGCGTGCTATCCCTACCTGCGTCGCAGACTCTACCCCAAGCTGCGTATGGTGCGCTTCGACTTCAGCCTCCACCGCAAGGGTCAGCAGAAAGACACCATCCACACCACGATCCCGGACACGCTCTACCGCCGGGGGGTGAAGGCCCTCTGCGAAAGGAAGTACGAGGAAGCCCTGGCCCTGCTGCTGCCTTACCGCGACTACAACACCGCGCTGGCCTTCCTTTCGCTTGGCAAGAACCATAATGCGATGCAGATACTCCGCAGCCTGACGCCCAGCCCGGATACCAACTATATGATGGCCATAGTCTATTCCCGTTTCGGCGACGACCGCAATGCCGTGCGGCATTATCTGGACGCCTGCGCCGAAGACCACAACTACGTGTTCCGGGGAAGCCTCGACCCTGAGATCGGCCGTCTGCTCAACAAGTATGACCTGAAGCTTTACGATTGATATGAGAACCCTGAGCATATGTATGCTGGCCGTTCTTGCGGCGGCTTGCACGGTGAAGGAAGACAGGAACTGGTGTCCTGCCTTGTGCGTGGTGTATTCCGATGGCTATGTGGCCGAGGGCTGTCCCGGGGAACTTACCTGCAGCATCTCCTCCGAGTCGCACGGGAAGCTGGATTCGGGCACAGGAAGCATTTCCAGCTTCTCCGAAAAGGGAAATATGGTTTTCGAGGTGCCCCGCAACGAGAATGTGTTCGTGGACGTGTTCTGTGGGGTCAGCTCGATGACACTGACGGAGTCCGCGCTCCGTATCCCTATGGGATTCTGCTGCGACGGCATCTATTCCGGGCACGGCAGCCTGATGATCACCGGCGAGGTGGGGGAGGCCGGACTCCCTATCCATAAGGACTATGCGCGCCTGACCTTGGTGCTGGATGCCGGCCAGGACGACGGAGACCCGCTGTATCTGCGTATCCTCGGGAACGTGGACGGATACACCCTCCCTGGCGGCCGTCCGCACAGGGGCGAGTTCGATTACCGCCCTCCGGAAATAGGCTCCGGGGTATTCCGGGCGCTGATTCCACGTCAGTCCGATGATTCCCTGACCCTGGAAATATGCCGCCGGGACGACGGCTCCAGGGTGGCTCTCTGCTATCTTGGGAAAAGCATACTGGACCTGGGCTATGACTGGGAGCGCCCGGACCTAATGGACCTGGATGTGACCATAAGTATGAACGAACTGAGTTTCGGCATCGAAATAGTCCCCTGGGAAGAAAACGACGACAACAATATCACTTTATAAACATTCAATACAATGAAAAAGACATTTTTTATCGTGTCTGCGGTACTGGCCGCAGCAGTGCTTCCTTCGTGCAAGAAGGAAGACTCTCCATCAGTTTCAGAAATCCGTTTCAAGGTGCACGACACCGACATTTCCACCAAGGTGAGCGCAGTTACCGAACTAAGCTCATTCAACGTGCTGGCCACTACTGGAAGCGCCGGCAGCGAGACCAGGAAATGGGATGCCGTGGCTACCAAGTCCGGCAGCAGCTACGGGACTCAGAAATACTGGCCCGCCACCAATCCTTCCTACCATTTCTACGCCAGCAACGCCGCCATCACCTTCGCTCAGGCAGGTGCCACCGTGCAGGCGAACGGCAACGGCGACCTGGTCTGCGCCTATCTGGAAACGTCCACGCACAATGCACCCAATACGCTGAACTTCATACATCCCCAGGCCCGGGTGGGAAGCGTCACCACCAGCGTAGGCAACGGCTATACCGTGTCCGGAGTGAGCATGTATCTGGCCAATGTCAAGGAATCCGGAAAATACAACATACGCACCGCCGAGTGGTCGGATTGTGCCAATACCGAGAAGATCACCCTGGCCAGCGGCAGCAACGACAAATACCTTGTGCCCGGGTCGTACGTGATGTATGTGACATACACTCTCGCCAAAGGGGATTATAGCGGCACTTTCACCAAGAACGGCACCATACAGCTCAGCCAGGGAAAGATCAACAACATCACCGTCACCTTCGCCAACGATCCGGCAGTGTCCGTGGGCTTCAGCGTGAGCGTGACGCCTTGGGAAGCCAAACCAGTCAGCCTCACCCTTTCATAAGCTATGGAAAGGCCGACTATACTGCTGATGATTTTGCTCCTGTGCGGATGCGATCCTTCACAGGTGCAGGTCCCGGACCACGGGTTTCCGGGGGATGCCCCGCCTTTGGCCTTCGCCGTCAGCAAGGCAGGCGGCGCCTGGCCTGATGCGGCTATGTCGGAATTCCATTATCTGACATACGACTACAACCTGGGCAGCTGGAGCGGGGAACTGGGCGGCACGGCCGTGCTGGACGAAGAGAGGGGAAGCTTCCATCCCTCCGATGCAATGAACATCTACTGGCCCGAGGGCAAGCGTTACGCCTTCTTCGCCGCCGGGTATAACGAGAATCTGCCTGTAAGCCCGTCCGTGGTGGAATTCGGCTCGGGGATGATGCTCTACAGTTCGGGTTCATCCGCCCTCCTTAGCCTGCGTAATCCGGGCCACGATGTGGACTGGCTGGCAGGCAAAGCCCTGCAGCAGGCAAGTTCCGAAGAAGTGCCCCTGTGCTTCCGGCATATACTGTCCCGCATAAGCGGACTGCGCTTCGACCTCTCGGACTACAAGGCCTGGATGCGGGAAAAGGAACTGGAAACATTGAGGATAGAGTCGATGGGCTGCTCTCTTAGCGACGTGGATGAGCAGGTGTTCATATTCACTATGGACGATGGCAATCTCTTCCTCAAAGAAAGCTGGGATTATACGGCCGCCGCACTGCATACGCTGGATGGCCGGCGCCGGCTCGACCAGACAAGCGGCGCGGTGCCGGTGGAATACTACGCTTTCCCCGGAACGCACTGCTTCCGGATGCGCTTCTGCCTGCTGAACAGGTCTGGCAACCAGGTGGTGGACGACAGGATGCTCAGCGGCAATCTTACCCTGCCTATGGGCAGCGACTGCGAACTAAGAATCAAGATAGTCCCCGACGACGGCCCCCTCCGTATTGAAGTGGCTGCCAGCCTTCCGGGCTGGAACCAGGGCGGAGAGGGGACGGTGTCCGAATAACAATGCTGAAAATGAAAAAGAATCTGATACAGGCCGTCCTGCTGCTTTGCTGCCTGGCAGGATGTTCCAGGGAAGAAGCCCTTGTGGAGCTTCCCGAAGGAACGGTGCAGCTGTCGCTGACCCTTGAAGAAGGCCCCGGGGCCAAGAGCAGCGCCATAGCCGACGAGAATCTCCTGACGGATCTCAATATATGGATATTCTCATCTTCCGGAACTCTGAGGGACTCCCATTATCTGAAGAACCTTTCCATCAGAAGTTCGGGAAAGCTGAGTTTCAGTTCCGAGGCCGGAAGCAGGAGCCGTATCGTGCTGATAGGCAATGCCGGACGACGCTTGACGGCGCCCGAGGACGGGACGCAGAGCATGAGTTTGGGCGTGGACCTGCCACACGACGGCAGCGGAAGGATTCTTTTCGTGGGAGAGGGCTTCCTGGTTATGCAGGCCGAAGGCTTCTCATCTTCCGTCACCCTCTTCAGGGCGATGGCCCGGATCGCTCTAGGCGTGTGCCTGTCGGAATCCCTGACGGCCGCCGGAGCGGTGCTGGGGAGGGACGTGCGCATATCTTCGGTGCGCCTGCGGAACTGTCCGCAGAGCATCTCTTTCGTGCCTATGTCCGCCAGCAACAGCATCCGTTCGTTCAAGGCCGGCCCCGGAACGGTACTCTGCGACGGGGATTATCTAAGTCCCGCCGACATCTCCCGCCTGCACGCGGGGAAGAATGTCTATCTGTACAGCCTCCCGAATTTCAGCGACCTGCCCTATTCGGACGGCCCGGGCGGGCAGAGGGACTATGCCAGCTATGTGGAGATGTGTTTCGAAAGCGATGCCCTGCCCGATGCCGGCCCGGGGACCACCCTGTGCCGTTTCTACGCCAGCGACGGTGCCAGGATAGGCCTGTACGGAGGGAACAGCTACGGCTGTCTGGTGACCTTCTCGAATAATGCCGCCCGGAACGAATGGCGTAAGGAGGATTATCGTTTTACCCCTCCCGGGACCATCCTTGCCGGTACCAGGAAGGAAGTGGAACTGCTGGGAAGCGGGTATGATCCCGATTCCCTGAGTTTCTCGCTATCTTCCGAGCCGGGGGTGTTTTCCGACGGCTGTTTCCGCCTGGGCTCCAAACTGGTGTCCGGGGGATGTTGCCGCGGGGTAGAAGTGGTCGCCACGGGCGTAGGGGAGGCAAGCCTGTACGTATTCGGCCCGGACGGGCATCCCCGGGGACAGCTCTCGCTGGTGTCGGAATATCCCCTTTTCCGGGTGGCTGACGTGTGTGCGGATGTCTGCGGCACGGAGCATTCCTTAGAATTGCTCGGCCTGGAAGAAGCCTATGCCGACAGGGCCTCTGACGAACTGTTCAACTCCCTCTACTCCGTAAGCGACATAGCCCCGGAAGGGGAGGACGGTCGCTATTTCCCAGGGCAGTTCATCTACGTCGACCTGCCCTGGCGCAGGTTGCACGTCAAGCAGCTGAGCTGGGATTATGACGGAATCACTTACTGGTGGGACTCGGTACTCGGGCAGGACTTCGGCTACAGGGCCACCCTTGCCTGCGGCATCAGCAGCACTTTCAATGTAAAGGTGGTGGACGGAATAGTGGGGCCCCTGGCTTCCTCGCTTTCCTTCGGGGAAGTGGTGAATACCTCGGAGGTGCCCTCGCCCCTTCCCGCGGTAAGCGCCCTGGACGGCCGCGATATTGTCATAGAACGCAGCTACCCGAGCCTGCCCGAGGGCTTGGACGGAGAATGGCCCTGGAACGGCTGGGCAAGCTGGTACGGCGGCAGCATCCTGATGGGAGGCACGCCGGCCGACGACTATCTGACCGTGTCCGGCAACACCCTCAGGTGGGAATTCGACGGGAGCGTGACCCAGCGCCAATATGGCGGGGACATCCCCGTTTACATAGGCAAGTTGAATCCCTGGTGTTACAAATACGTCCGCGCCTGCGTGGGCACCTATTCTTCTTCGAAATATATCCCTGTGGGGATGGAATACGGCTTCTACCAGTATGCCTTCAACGCATACGGCGGCCTGTATGCCGGAATGGACGGATATATGGAAGTGTGTTCGCTGCTGGTTTTCCGCGAGCACGATTCCCGTACCAGGCTCTCGGTCGGCGAAGGCCTGAGGGGAGATACATTCAGCCATTATGTAGATAGTGAACTGCATATGGACCACGGCAGCGTGAACTGGGTGGAAAACGGACGCAGATGCTATGCCATAGCCTATAGCGGTGACATTTACTACCGTTTCAACCCCATATTCGACGATTCCAGGGACATTGCCTCTTCGTATGCTTTCGCATCCGCCCTGATCTGGCAGACGGAGAGCCGGACCGAGCCCTGGAATAAATATGCTGCCACTGCTTACGGGGGCAATGGCAGCTATAACAGATGGATTTATCTCTACTGTCCTTACAATTCGGTCGGCGTGTATGCCGCGGGACCGGACGGAAGGGTTTCAGCCAAAGGAGAGGTTTACGTGCACCTGTGGAGCGTATCGCAGAAGGCCGTTTTCGATTACCATCAGGGATACGACTGGACTACGGGAGGCAGTTTTACTCCGCCTTGGCGCTGAGCTTCTTCTGAGGATCCTTGAAGAGTATCGCGAAGAGCACTCCCACGACTGCGGCATAGGCTGCGAAGATATACCAGGCCTGAGCCCAGTTGGCGGGGGTGTTGAACACGTCGCAGGCTTCCACGACCTTTCCGGCGGCAAGGGTGCCGATGGTGGCTCCCAGGCCGTTGGTCATAAGCATGAATACGCCCTGTGCGCTGGAACGGATGTCGGAAGAGGTGTTCTCGTTGACATAGAGCGAACCGGAGATGTTGAAGAAGTCGAATGCCACACCGTAAACTATGCAGCTAAGCACGAAGAGCAGTACGCCGGGCATGGCGGGGTTACCGGCTCCGAAGAAGCCGAAGCGGAACACCCAGGCGAACATAGCTATGAGCATCACTTTCTTGATGCCGAACTTCTTCATACAGATGGGAATCAGCAGTATGCAGAGGGTTTCGGATGCCTGGCTGATGGCTATCAGCGCATTGGAATTCTTGACCGCGAAGGTGTGTGCTAGGGAAGGATCGGCGGCGAATGAACCCAGGAAGGTGTTGGCATAGCCGTTGGTAATCTGGAGCGAGGCTCCGAGCAGCATCGAGAATATGAAGAAGATGGCGAACTGCGGATCCTTGAAGAGCGAGAAGGCCTTGAGGCCGAAGGCTTCGGCGAGGGTCTTGGATTCGCCGCGGTTGATCTCGCAGGCCGGCATCGTGAGGGCGTAGGCGCAGAGCACCAGGGATATGATTCCGGAAGAAATCAGCTGGGTGAAACTGTCCTGCAGGGCAACTCCCTTGATGTGCAGGAAGTTGGTGAGCAGCATGCTGCATATGAAACCGACGGTTCCGAAGACGCGTATGGGCGGGAAGTCCTTCACGGGATCCATTCCTGCCTTGCCGAGGGCATTGTATGCAACGGAGTTGGAAATGGCTATGGTGGGCATATAGAATGCCACGCTGATACTGTAAAGTACGAAGAGAGGCGTGAACGATATGGCGGCTCCTGCACTCTGGCAGTAAAGGCCTGCTCCCAGCATGAAAAGGCCGGCGAGGCCGTGGCAGAGGGAGAGGGTTTTCTGTGCCTGGAGGTAACGGTCGGCCAGTATGCCCATAAGGGTAGGCATAAAGATGGAAACTATGCCCTGCATGGCGAAGAACCATTTGATCTGAGGGCCGAGACCGACATTGCCAAGATAACGCCCGAGAGAGGTAAGATATGCGCCCCAGGCTGCGTACTGAAGGAAGTTCATCAGGATGAGCCTGATGGTCAGCTGTCTGTTTTTCATTATATTGTGGTTTGTATGTTCAGCTAACAAATTTAGCAGAATTTCTTCTATTTTGATTATCTTTGAAAGATGAAATTCGAAAAGATACATAACGACCCTCATTCATCGGCCCGTTGTGGCATCCTGCATACCGACCACGGGGACATACGCACCCCAATCTTTATGCCTGTAGGTACCGTGGGCTCCGTGAAGGGGGTTTACCATAAAGACCTTGAAGACGATGTGAAAGCCGAAATAATACTCGGCAACACCTATCATCTTTATCTGCGTCCCGGCCTGGACATACTGCGCGCCGCAGGCGGACTGCACCGCTTCGAGAACTGGAACCATCCGATTCTTACCGACAGCGGAGGATTCCAGGTTTTCAGCCTCAGCCCCATACGCAAGCTTACCCCTGAGGGATGCACTTTCCAGAGCCATATCGACGGCAGCCGGCACACTTTCACGCCCGAAAACAATGTCGATACCCAGCGCATCATCGGGGCCGACATAATGATGGCCCTCGACGAGTGCTGCCCCGGCGACGCCGACCATTCCTATGCCCGCAAGAGCCTGAACCTGACCAAGAGCTGGCTGGAGCGCTATGCCAAGCGCTTCCGCGAAACCGAGCCCCTCTACGGCTACAGCCAGTGCTTTTTCCCCATAGTGCAGGGCTGCGTCTATCCCGACCTGCGCAGGGAAGCGGTCGACCACGCCACCCAGTTCGATGCCGACGGCTATGCCATAGGCGGCCTGGCAGTGGGCGAGCCTACCGAGAAGATGTACGAGATGCTGGAACTGGTCTGCCCGCTGCTGCCTGACGACAGGCCCCGCTACCTTATGGGAGTGGGAACCCCCGCCAACATACTCGAAGGTATCGCCAGGGGAGTGGATATGTTCGACTGCGTGATGCCTACCCGCAACGGCCGCAACGGCATGCTCTTCACCTGGAACGGCATAATGAACATGCGCAACGAGAAATGGAAGGACGATTTCGGCCCCCTCGATCCTTCGGGCACGTCTTTTGTCGACCATACATACAGCAGGGCCTACCTCAGGCACCTGTTCGTGGCCGGGGAGATGTTCGCCGGAATGATAGCCAGCGAGCACAACCTCGCCTTCTACCTCGACCTGGTACGCCAGGCCCGCGCCCATATCGAGGCGGGGGACTTCGCCGCCTGGAAGGATGAGGCCGTAGAGAGAATCACGCGCAGATTATGAGAAAACTCGACCTTTACATATCGAAGAAATTCATCACGACCTTCTTTATGGCGTTGCTGCTCATAATCGGCATCGTCATCATCTTCGACATATCCGAGAAGGTGGATTATTTCGTGAAGAACGAGGCGCCCCTCAAGGCCATAGTCTTCGACTACTACCTGAACTTCATCCCGTACTTCATAAATATGTTCAGCCCGCTGTTCGTGTTCATCACGGTGATATTCTTCACCTCCAGGATGGCCGCGAACTCCGAGTTCATAGCAATGCTCTCCGGGGGAATAAGCTACATACGCATACTGGTGCCCTATGTGGCCTGCGCCATTCTTATCGCGCTGCTCTCCCTGAGCCTGAACCTCTACATAATCCCCAGGTCGAACATAGACCGGACCCAGTTCGAAGAGAAGTACATCAAGGCCAAGAGTGCCAAGTTCCATAACGTGCATTACCAGATAGCTCCCGGTCAGTTCGTGTTCGTGGAGTCCTTCAGCCGCTGGAACAACACTGCCTACAAGTTCACCCTCGAAACCATAGAGAACAACAAGCTCAAGAGCAAGCTGGAGGCTGATTCCGCAGTCTGGGACAGCACCAAGGAATGCTGGCGACTGCGCAACTGGTTCATCCGCGACTATGCTACCGGACTGGAGGACCACATCACCAGCGGTGCCAAGAAAGACACGGTCATAGAGCTGACCATTACGGACTTCTACCGCAACGACAAGACGGTGGAGACGCTTCAGATAAAGGATCTCAATCAGTTGATAGCCACCCAGAACATGAGGGGGGATGCCAACGTGATGTTTGCCGAGATCGAGTTGCACAACCGTTTCGCCATGCCTTTCTCCGCCATAATCCTTACCATAATGGGCGTCTGCCTGTCGTCGAGGAAGAGGAGGGGAGGAACCGGCTGGAACCTGGGCATAGGCATAGCCCTGGCCTTCTCGTACATACTTTTCCAGAGGTTCGCCCAGATGTTCGTATATACCGGTGCAATGCCGGCATCGATAGCGCTGTGGATACCTAACTTCCTTTTTGCGCTGATAACCGTTTTCCTGTACACCAAAGCTCAGAAATAATGACAGTAAAAGTCGTGAACAAGGGCGGAAACGCCCTCCCGCAGTATTCCACCCTCGCATCCGCTGGGATGGACGTACGTGCTTCGCTTGAATCTCCCGTAGTGCTGGCCCCCCTCCAGAGGGCGATGATTCCCACGGGCCTCTATCTCGAGATTCCCGTTGGATATGAGGTGCAGGTGCGCCCCCGCAGCGGCCTGGCCGCCAAGAAGGGGATCACGGTTCTGAACACTCCAGGCACCATCGACGCCGACTACAGGGGCGAAGTGAACGTGATACTGGTCAACCTTTCCGACCAGCCTTTCACCGTGGAACCCGGCGAGAGGATTGCCCAGCTCGTGCTTGCCAGGCACGAGAAGATAGAATGGGAAGAGGTGGAGGTGCTGGGTGCCACCGAGCGTGGGGAAGGAGGATTCGGAAGCACTGGGACGAAATGAGTACCGAAGAGCTATACAAACTGTATCTGGAGTGTGGCTGCAAGGTGAGTACGGACAGCCGCACTATACCTGCCGGGGCAATCTTTTTTGCCCTCCGGGGAGAGAATTTCGATGGTAATAAGTATGCGCAGAAGGCTCTGGAAGCCGGAGCTGCGTATGCCGTCGTGAATGAAGATTCCGCATCCGTCACGCCCGACCTGATCGGGCGTCTGATTCCGGTGAAGGATCCTTTCACCGTGCTGCAGGAGCTGGCAATCCATCATCGCAAGGCCTTGGGCATACCCGTGATAGGGCTGACCGGAACTAATGGGAAGACTACCACGAAGGAGCTGATTGCGGCGGCGCTGGGGGCCAAGTTCAAGGTCGCGGCCACCAAGGGCAATCTCAATAACGATATAGGCGTGCCTCTGACCCTGCTTTCCATACCTCAGGATGCGGAGATTGCAGTGGTGGAGATGGGCGCCAACCATCCCGACGACATCGCCAAGCTGGTGAAGGTAAGCCAGCCTGATTACGGATATATTACCAATGTAGGGAAAGCCCATCTGCTGGGTTTCGGCTCCTACGAGGGCGTGCTCGCTGCAAAGACCGAGCTCTACAAGTGGCTGGGCAGCCGCAAGGGGAGCGTCATATTCGTTAATACCGGCCATCCCGACCTGGCGGCTGCCGCACGTGCGCAGGCCTGCCACCAGTGGGAGTTCAGCCGGGAATCCCTCGCAGCGGAGATACTTCCCGCCACCGCCGGCAATCCCTTCCTCTCCCTAAGGCTGGGGAGGGATGAGGTGCATACCAGATTGGTAGGGTCCTACAATACCGACAATGTGCTCGCGGCCATATCGATTGCCGAGTATTTCGGAGTGAAGCGCTCCGATGCCATCGCCGCGATAGAGGCTTACACTCCCTCGAACAACCGTTCCCAGTTGGAGAAGACGGCCCGCAATACCCTGATAGTCGATGCCTACAACGCGAATCCCAGTTCTATGGGTCTTGCAATAGACAACCTTGCATCCATCCAAGCCGAGGGCAAGCTGGCCCTGCTGGGGGATATGAGGGAGCTGGGAGATGCTTCCGTCGAGGAGCACGAAGCCATTGTCCGCAAGCTGACGGCCGCCGGACTGCCCGCCTTCCTGGTGGGAGAGGAATTCGGCAAGGCTCTCCACGCCCTGGGCATAGTCCCCGGTGATGGCGGCATTATCGGAGGAATCTTCCCCGCTTCGGAAGATCTCGCCGCGTATATATCCGCGCACAGAGAAGGATTCAGCGGCAGGACCATTCTTGTGAAAGGGTCCAGAGGTATTATGATGGAGAAGGTCCTTCCCGAGCTATAGGCGCAGGAAGTACTGTATCCTGAAGTCTTTCAGGCTAGCCCGCAGATCCAGCTGGTGGCGCGAACGCTTCCCTCTGTATTTGATGCTGGCTACGGCCGAAATCCCGTACATATCCCCATACCAGGCCGGCACGTTGAAACGCCCCGGCAGATCCCTCTCGTAGGCATAGATGCGCGAGGCCCATCCGTCCGTACGGCAGACGGTTCCCCTGAGGTGCATGGATATCCGCAGCCGGGCGGTGTCGGAGGGGGTGGCATATCCTGCTTCCAGGTAGGCCAGAGCGCCGGGGCGGTGTTTCCCGCTCTGAAGGCCGTTCAGCCTCAGGGCGCCTTCCAGCCCGTTTTTGGAGGTCTTCAGGTCTAAACGCAGGTCGTGCCTCCATTCCGGCAGGGCCTTGCCCGCTGCAGGGCTCAGCTGCATCCTCTCCGTCCATCTCAGGGAAGGGGACAGTATCCAGCTTCCCGCGCTGAACTGCGGGGATGCTCCCAGCACCGAACGGAACTGCTGGTAGTTCTTCTTGCCCTTTTTCCATCTTTCCGGATGGAAGGCCATATCGGCGGTGGCACTGAACCATCGTATGCGCAGCCCGGCGCTGATTCCGGCCTCGTCCCCGGTCTTGCTTCCGCTGCGGACGGCCCCTGCCATAGGGGCCTGGTAGTCCGAGGGATAATATCTTGCCAGCAGTACCCCGGAAAGCTCGTATGCCGGATCCCAGCTGCAGCCGGCCAGGAATGCCGCGCTGCCTGCCAGGGCCGCTTCTCCGAAGAGGGAAAGATGCCCGAAAGACTTCTTCCAGTCTGCCGAGACGCCTTTGCATCCGGGCCCGTAGATGAAGTTGGCCGCCACGCTGCCGCTGCTTCCGAGGGCGGACAGCGTCCCCAGCAGGTGCCCGTCCGCGGCCGCCGCCAGCGAAGCCTGCCAGGACCGTCCGCCGTAGCCGGCAGCCATCCCCCTCCACGAAGGGCTCCAGGAGCCTGTTGCGGAGAAAGCCGAGGCGTTCTTGCTGAAGCCGGAGGTCGATGAAAAGCCGCTCAGCGAGAAGCCGCTCCATACCAGCAGCCCCTGGCCCAGCCTGGCATTGAAGTCGCCCAGGACCAGTTTCCAGGGGCGTTTCCCGTATATGGCCAGGCTGCCGGTGAGGCGTTCCCTGCTGCTTAGCCACAATTCCGCTCTCTCGCCGGCCTCGGCGTGATATTTCCCGGACAGGGAACTGCCGCTGCTGCGTATCATTACGTCTTGTCTGAGTCTCTTCCTTTTCCTGGCGCCTGCGGGGGAATGGCTTTCGAGTGAGACGAAATACGACAGAGCATCCACCAGCTCCGGAGTGAAGCCGGGAACGGTGCCCAGTTCGCTTATGGACAGTATGTCGCCGGATTCTTCGATGTAGTGCTGAAGGCTGGCTACCTGGTAGTCGCTGAATAGCCCGCAGGAGCGCAGCCTGGCCGCGCTTGCGAGGTTCAGGCAGACGGGCCTGTCCGCCAGCGAACAGTAGCGTTCATATTCGTCCGGGCCTAATTCTTCCAGGCTGCCGGCCCCGCTGAGCAGGAGCATCGCTCCGGTAAGTGATACAAGTATGTTCATTCCGAAATATAGTGCCGGCAAACTTGAAAGACAATCAGATAAATGCATATCCGAAACATTTTTTCTGTTTCCGTATCGGAAATATTTGTAACTTTATGCATTGAATCTTTCGATATGGATAAAGTTTATATTCATGACAAGGTCTTCGTACCTTTCATTCCCTACGAGAAAATCTCGCAAATCATTGATGGTGTGGCAGATAAGCTTAATGGAGATTTTTGTACCCCCGACCATTCCTATTCCCGCCGCTGCGAAGAGGACATCCCTGTGCTCCTCTGCATCCTGCACGGTTCGGTAATGTTCACGGGTGAGCTTATGCAGCGCCTTGAATTCCCTGTGGAGCTGGCTTCCATGAAGCTTTCGTCGTATGTGGGGACTTCTTCCACCGGCGTGGTGAAGGAGGTGATGCCTCTCAGCACCGACATACAGGGCCGTACGGTGATCGTTTGCGAAGACATCGTGGATACGGGCAATACCATCGTCGAACTCAAGAAAAAGCTGCTTGCAAAAGGCGCCAAGGACGTACGCATCTGCACCATGCTTCTCAAGCCCGAGGTTTTCCAGGGCCGCGACAAGCTGGATTACGTGGGTGCGGAGATCCCCAACCGTTTCATAGTGGGCTTCGGCCTCGACTACGACGAACTGGGGCGCAATCTCAAGGATATTTACGTATTGGAATAATATGCAGAAGTATTTTATTATGTTCGGCCCTCCCGGGGCCGGCAAGGGCACGCACGCTGCCCCGATGGTGAAGCGTTACCATCTGAAGCACATCTCGACCGGAGAACTGCTGCGCAGTGAAATCGCTGCGGGCACCGAGCTCGGCAAACAGGCCAAGGCCCTGATAGAGAAGGGCGAGCTTGTTCCCGATGAGGTCGTGGAGGGTATGATCGCCGGCGTTTTCGCCGCGAACCCTGATGTGAAAGGCTTCCTTCTCGACGGCTTCCCCCGCACCGTGCAGCAGGCCATAGACCTGGACGAGATGCTGGAGTCCCGCGATGAATATGTCACAGGAGTCATTTCTCTGATGATTCCCGACGAGGTCATCAAGGAGCGTATCAAGGGCCGCGCCCTAATCGAAGGCCGTGCCGACGATGCCAACGACGAGACCATCGCCAACCGCATCCGCACCTATCACGCCAAGACCGAACCCCTTATCGAGGTCTATAAGCAGAAAGGCATATATCACGAAGTTGACGCCGTGGGGACCATCCCCGAGGTCGAGGCCCGCGTGATGGCGCTTATGGATACGTTCTAGGCGTAACTGTGCATTCCTCCCAGGAGCAGGTTGACTCCGAAGTAGGTTATCAGCACGCACAGGAAAGCGATTATACAATAGGCGTGGAAGACCTTGCCCTTCTTCAGGAAGGGCAGTGAGTTTCCGTGCAGGGCGGCGGCATACACCATAAGGGTGATGAGCGCCCAGGTTTCTTTAGGATCCCAGGTCCAGTAACTTCCCCAGGAAATGTTCGCCCATACTGCCCCGATAAAGGTCCCGGCGGTGAGCAGGAACACGGCGGGGTACAGTATCACCAGGCTGATGTCCTTGAGTTTCTCCGAGGCCTCTCCGGGAATTGCCATACCCATTATTCCGTTCAGCGCCGCCAGCCCGAAGAGGGTGTAGGACAGCATCATGCTCAGCACGTGGACCGACAGCAGCGGGCTCTGCAATACGGGCATTATAGGCGTTATCTTTGGAATCGGGCCGGAGAGCGATGCCATCAGCATCGTGAATCCAGCAAGAAGCAGGGTAAGCGGCCCGGTAAGCGGCATTTTCTTCGACAGCAGCAGATGGGCCAGGCACGACATCCAGGCCATCAGCATCATTATGTTGTAGCCTCCGCTTAACGGCACGTGCCCGGATATGAACCAGCGCAGCCCGATGGCCAGGCTGAGATAGCATAGCAATAAGCCCGAATAGCATACAAGCCCTTTCCGCACGGGCTCCGGTGCGGCTTTTCCCTTGGCCATACGTATGCCGAAGAGCACGAAGAATATCAGTCCCAAAGTAATGGTGGCCATGAATGGCACCGAGGGGCGGGAGATGCAGTTGTAGAACTTCTCGGCCTTGAAGGCGCTGTCGGATGGGATTACTTCAGCAGCCTTTTTCCTTTGGTACTGGCGTATCTTCCCTATGAGTTCTTCCGCCGAATCCGTATTTCCGTTCTTTATTTCTGTACGCAGCAGGTCCAGGGACTTGCGCACGAAGAGCCACTCTTCATAGTCCAGATCGGCGGGAAGTTCGTCGTCGCAGGCGTACCAGCTGACCTTTCCGAGGCTGTCGGCTATGGGAAAGATCTTCAGGGCCGCTCTGTTTTCGAGCAGTTCATCGGTGCCATAATGCCTGGAGAGGGTCTGCAAAGGGCAAATACGGTCGCCGTAATAAAGATACAGGTCTCCCAGGTCCTGAGCGGACATACCCGGAACGAAGAGCAGCAGCAGGGCGGCGGATGAAAGCAGGCGGCGCAGGGCAGCCTTGAAGGCGCTGTTCTTCTGGAAGAAGAAGCCGACCATACAGATGAGCAGGAGCAGGTAGCCGGTATAGCTTATGCCTATACCCCAGGGGTCGTGGCTGAATGCCAGGGTGGAGCTGCCGTTCTTTTTGTCGTAATCCGCCTGGTAAAGCCTCCATCCGTCCACCTTTCCTATCTTGTTCATCGATATTACCAGATTCTTTTTTTCCGTACCATTATCAATCGTCACTTCGCTTACGAAGTCCGACGGAGCCTCGGACCCCGGGTGATACTCTACCCTGAACCTGTCGAGGGTTATGCTGAAGGGCAGTTCTTCACAATCCGTCTTCACCCCCGGCAGCAGGCATACCGAGCCGCTCTCCGCGCTCAGGTGGGTGACCAGGGCTCCGGCAAGAATGACGGCGAGGGCCAGGTGCAGGCCCAGCGTGAAAGGACTCTTACGCATCTTCCGCGAAAAGATGTAAACCAGCCCGCAAATGGCCGCAAGACCCCAGAGGGCGATGAACAAAGGGGAATGGTAGAAGTGCTCCATCGCATAATCAGTCCCCTTGAGCTTTTCAAGGACCGTGGCAGCCATCATCATCACGACGAGGGCTGCCACACTTATTAATGAGATATTCTTAAATGGAATCGACGAATTTGATAATCGCATCTCTTTCTTCTTTAGAGAGTTTGGTGAATCTTTCAGTTGCCTTGTAGGCATCGCTTTCCTTGCTGTATCCGTGCCACATTATTGCCTCCATCGTATTGCGGGCCCGGCAGTCGTGCAGGCGGTCGGATGCCCCGGTGTTTGCCTGGCTTAGCCCACGCCCCCAGAGAGGTGTGGTGCGACACCAGGAACCGTGTATGTCGTTGACCATATGGAGCTTGTGCTGGATGAAGTCGGAGTACGGGTATATCGTCTGGTTGGCATAGCGGGGGAGCGGTTTCCCTCCGTTCAAGGCAGGGGACCAGTAGTTGTCGTCGCGGGTCTGCCACTTCGGACGGTGGCAGCTGGCGCATCCTATTTCCGTGAAGAGCTTCTTCCCTTTCTGTACTTCGGCCTGGTGGAGGTTCCTTGCCCGGGGGATGGCCAAGCCGCGGTGCCAGACCATGAAACTGTAGAACTCATCGGCCGACATCTCGGGGGTGAAGTTGTGGTACTTGTTGTCGAACTGGTTGGTCTTGGGACTGAGCAGGGCCCTGACAGCCTCGCTGATCTCGGCATCGGTCACTTTGCCGTCCCGGTCGACGTCGCAGTAGTAGGGGGAAGCATCTCCCGAAGCCCTTATCTTGGAAATGACCTCCGGATTTCCGCTCATTGCCTTAGCCCAGGCTTCGGTAGTGTAAAGAAATGGACGGTCGGGGCGGCTCACGTTGGTTATGTTCCAAATGGCGTTTGCCCCGGCACCGTCCTGCAACGTGCCTCGGGTCATTGCGTAAGTGAACTTCTTCAGTAGTTTACCATCGCGGTAGGTGTCTCTCTTGTAAAACCTGCCGTTTGCATCGTAACCATCACCTAAGGCTCCTGCCTGCCAGTTATGGTAATAGGCCGATGCGGCGTAGTCGTTCGCTTCTTTGTCCCAGAATGCAGGATTCAATTCCACATAGGGAGCCTCGGCACGATATTGTTCGCGTATGTCTTCCTGGTCGATGGCATCGATGATGCCTGAGCCTATCACGCCTATGGTGGACTCCAGCCTGTAGCCTATAGGCTTGCCCGACGCCTGGGGGGTGGGGTCGGTATTGAAGGCGCTTTCAGGAATGGAAACTTCAGGATAAATCAGTTCGACGTTGTCTCCTCCGCTCAATTTAAGCGGGAGCCCGGAAGGAAGGGAGGCGACTTTATGCCAGACTATGCTGATCTGGCTTTCGTCGATAGGGGGGAGGAAGGGCTCCATCGCCATAGTCTGGGGCATTCCCGTCACTTCGGCTACGTAGGGCCCGTCGTTGGTGTAGTCACCGTAGGGGTTGTTGTCGCTGCCGGTCGCCTGATACACCACGAGCAGATAACCATTGCCCATAGAGCGGGCGTCGTTTGCTACGTATTCATTCTGGCGTTTGCCGTGACCATAGCCGGGATGGCAGTCCAGGCAGCTTTTACGCACCGACGCCGGCCCCAGGCCCTTGAAAGGTGCAGTGTTTTCGGTAAAGTTCCTCTCGAAGAAGAACTCGCCGTGGTTGAATGCAGAAATAAGCCCCTGTGCGTTTACGGCAGGTGCTTCGTCCTCGTAGCATCCGGCAAGGACGTTGTCGGTAGTGCCAAGTTCGCCTCCGGGGTACCATTCGGATGCCTCGAAGTTGCCTACGGCCTGACCGATATAGTGGCTTTCTCCGTTCGGAGTCGGATTCTCATTTTTGGAATCCTTGCAGGAGGCCAGAAGGCCTGCTGCAAGGATGAGTAAAATGACGCTATGTAGTTTTCCCATTTTAAGTCAGAATTTCTTTCTTTAGTCTTTTATCGCCGCCGCAGCTTCTTCAAGCGCATCGTTCAGATCAGAGATGGCGTCGATGGCTTTCTTGACGTTGGCGGATTTAGGATTATCGACGAAAGCGACTTTGCCGTCGATGCAGGCCTGGATGGCAGCAAGCGCTGCTGAAAGGGTGCTCTCGAGTTTCTTGGCTTCGTTTTCGTGATGTTTCTTAAGGAATGTAAGGAAGGAATCGGCCTTGGCGCTCCTGGCTTCGCGATAACCATAGAGGCTGTTCTGGATGGAAAGCAGGTTGTCTTTGAAGTCATTGAAGGATTTCTTGCTGTAGGGGCTCTCGATATAGCTTTCGTCCTCACCGCTGTAAGCCTGGCCCATCTTGGAAGAGAATACCTCGTTGGCGATGTTGGCGCAGCCTGCGCTAAGCACGGTCTTGGCAACTTCCTGCCAGGTTGCATAGGTGCTTCCTTTCTCGGAGGCCCCAAGCAGATTCTCGCCGTAGGTCTTGTCAGTTCCGTTCACCGTGCAGTTGAGCTCCGCTTCTTCCACCGCGGCCTGCTGAGCCTCGGGAGCATTGGGGTTCCAGCTGACATTGAGTTCGTACAGGTGTATCATCAAGTCTTCGGCGACAGCGGCGGCGAAAATGAGCTCTTCCTTGCCGGTCACGTTCTTTCCCTGGAATTCGGCTGCATCTTCAGCGGCCTGGAGTGCTGCTGCGCTGCGGTTGGCGCCGTCGCGGAAAAGTATGAATTCGATTCCGTGGAATCCTAGTGCGGAGGCTCCTACAAGGTCGATGGCACCGGCGCCTTCTTCTTTAAGCTGCGCGACAACATCTTTGTTGGAGAGGTTGATGGCGAGCCTTTTGCGGTCCAGAGGCCAGGAGTCGATGTGGGGATCGATACCGAAGTCGGTGGCGGCTCCGAAGAGGAAGGCTTCGCTCTGCTCCCAGAGTTTGCGTGCTGCGAGGAAGTCGGAGCAGGCTTTGTCGATGTCGGCCTGGCTGAGGTTTTCGGCATCTCGGAGTGCGGTAAGGTCGTCGAACAGCACGGTTCCGGCTTCGGCAAGTTGGCCGTAAGTGGCATAGACTACGTCGTCCAGATACTTGCCGGAAGCGGCCTGGATTTCTTTTTCGTACGAAGAGAGTCCTTCGTCTTTGTTTCCGTCTTTTTCGCAGGCGGTGAATGCAAGTGCGGCGCTGGCCGCTACTGCAAGGAGTTTGATTATCTTTTTCATGGTAATATATTAACTAACTAGTGCTTGAAAAATCCCATATATACTATTCCCAGCGATACGGAGGGCTCGTCGTAATATCCGCTCCCCAGGAAACGCCGCGAATACTCGCATTTGACGGCTATTTCCGGAATGGGAATCCAGTTTAGGCCAACAGCCTGGCGTATCTTCTCCGTGTAGGTCGCACTGGTCTGTCCCTTGGCGGGGATATATGGATTGTAGGCCTCCGTGCGGCCGAATACATAGAGTTTCTGGCTTTTGTCCTTAAGGTTGAACCAGGGAAGTATGTCATAGCCTGCCTCAAACCCGAAAGCATAGGCGGCACGTCCCACCGGTTCCTTCGAATAGGGGGAATCGTTCGCGGCCCGTACGGCCTTGGCTTTGCTGATCTCGGCAGAGTCGTCCAGGGTGGCATAATCCGCATTGCCCCTGACCGTAAGGCGTGAGGAGACATATTCGAAGTCGAAGGAAGCGATAAGTACGGTTCCCCTGCATTTGTCGTATTTGAGTCCGTCGCCCTTGAGGTCGTTCGGGTAGGTGTTGTGCATCGAATTGCCGAACCATCCGCTCAGGCCAAGGCGGAGATTCCTGAACGACGTGTTGTCTATACGCCCCGCAAATCCATAGGTGTTGGCCACCTTGAATTCATAAGGCGAGACCGCTCCCTTCTTGATGAAATTGTCGGTATTGAACATAAAGGCATCCAGACCTGCCACCATCAAGGCTTCATAGTGCCAGTCCCCGGCATCGCCCCAGATGTTTATTCCCGTGTCGTGCCAGGTGGAAGGGAAGATGGTGTACTCTCCCTCCGGGCGGTACACCGTGAAATAATTCATCGGTTCGTGCGAATTGTTGAGGGCGCCCACGGGCACTACGATATGGCCCACGCGCACGTTCAGGCAGTTGGAGAAGCTTTTCTGAATCCAGAATTGTTCCAGCGCCACTTCTCCTCCTTTCTCGATTTCCTGCTCGAACTCGCCGGCTTCTTCATATTCCCTCTCTATCGTCGCACCTGTACCGAGGTGCTCGAATTCTATCTCGCTCTGCATGGTCCATCCTTTGCCGAAATCATATCCTATGGCAAAGGTGGCGTGGGGGATGTCGAAACGGCCGTGACCGGGAGCATCTTTGTAATTATCGGGTTTCGCGTAGATATATGGGCTGTCAGTATAAAAATTGCGGGTCATCGCAATTTCCCCATAGCCGCCTATGGTAAGAGCTTTTCTATCGTGAGTCTGGGCATTCAGGCTTATGCTGCCGAGAAGAATGGCCAGAGCGGCCGTATATATCGAAGATTTCATTGTCTGTTTACCATTTTGTGGTGCAAAATTAGCTTGCAGTCCGTTATCGGTCAATCGCCAATAATGGTTAAATGGTAAATCACAATAAATGATGAGTGGCTATTTCTTGAATATCTTGTAGCCCAGGGCGGCAACCAGCACGCTCATCAGCGGGCTAAGTATGTTGAAGAAGCAATAAGGCAGATAAACCAGCGTCGGAGTGCTGAGTATGGTCGCCTGCGTCATTCCGCAGGTGTTCCAGGGCACCAGTACGGAGGTTACGGTGGCGGAATCCTCCACCGAACGGCTCAGGAGCCTGTTCTCGTAACCGGAATCTTCGTAGATATCCTTGAAGATGTTTGCCGTCAGCATTATGGCCAGGTACTGGTCGCATACGAAGGTATTCAGAGTGGCTCCGGTTCCGACCGTGGATGCCACCAGCCCGGTGCGGTTGCCGGTGAACTTGCGCATAGCCTTCATCAGGGCATCTATCATTCCGCCGGCCCTCATACAGGCGCCGAAGCACATCGCGCAGATGATAAGATAGACGGTATTCAGCATTCCGGTCATCCCTCGGGACATTACCAGTTCGTTCACCTGGGCATTCCCAGTATCCAGGGACACCGTGTTGTAGATGCTTTCGACCGTGCCCGCCAGCATTATCTTCCAATCGCTGAGAGGGCCCTCGATCCCGTGGGCCAGGGCTGCGCCGCGGCCTATTCCCCGGATGATGTCCGGCTGGAAGAGTATGGCGGCGACGGAGGCCATCACTATCGAAAGCGCCAGCACTATAAGGGCGGGAGTCCTGCGGGCTATCAGCACGCCGGTGACCAGCGGGACCAGCAGCAGCCATGGGCTGATGCGGAATTTCGAAGACAGCACATCCGTGAAGGCGCTCATATCCGCCGGAGTGTCCGGAGCCCCGTTTAGCCCGATGACGGTAAAGGCGATCAGGGCGATGACGAAGGACGGCACGGTGGTAATCAGCATATACCTTATATGGGTGAAGAGCGGGGTGTTCACTATGGAAGATGCCAGCACGGTGGTATCCGAGAGGGGAGATATCTTGTCGCCGAAATATGCGCCCGAGATGATTGCACCGGCAATCAGCCCGTCGCTGAAGCCTTCAGCCTTGCCAATTCCCAGCAGGGCCACGCCTACTGTGGCGATGGTGGTCCAGGAGCTGCCCAGCATAAGGGAAACAGCCGCGCAGATCAGGCAGGCGGCAGGGAGGAAGAAGGAGGGGGAGAGCACCTTCACTCCATAGCATATCATCGTAGGCACTATCCCGCTCATAGTCCAGGTGCCGGAGATGGCACCGATCAGCAACAGTATCACTATCGCCGAGGTAACATTGCCTATGTTGCTCTTGATTCCCTCTTCGAAGGCCGACCAGCGCACCTTGAACAGCCACATCGACAGCCAGACGGCTATGCCCGTGGCCAGCAGCAGGGCTACCTGGCTGGCGCCTTGTATGGAGTCGCTGCCGAGAATGCTTACGTTGAACGCCAGCATGGCGATCAGCACGACTATTGGAATAAGGGATATGAGGGCCTTTTTCATAGCTTGATGACGGCTTTCCCGGTACGTCCGTCAACACAGGCCTTCAAGGGGGAATCCAGTTCTATATGCCGTATGAAAGTTCCTTCTTCCGCAGCGGGGAGCTTTTCCAGCGCTTCGAAATCCAGGAAATCGGCGGCGCGGCTGAACTCGTCCACGTTGATGTAGCCGGCATTGAAGGAAGTAAGGTTCTGGAAGAAGTGGGAGCCCTGGCTGGGATCCACCCGGAAATCGCTCAGCGAGCACTCCACTATGGCCCTGGCCTCGGAGATGTCGCTCCATACCACGGGTATGCCGAGGGTGGGGATGCTGGATCCCCAGCGTCCGTAGCCTATCAGGAGATAGCTGCGGCCGGCATCGCGCAGGCGGGCGTTGAGGTTGCGGACTTCTTCCGCGATCTGGGTGGTGCGCATCTTGTCGAAACTCTCTTTCCTGACATACACTATGTCTTTTATGTCGGGAATCCAGCCAGTCCCGAGGGCGCAGGAGGAGCGTACCAGCGCTCCGTTTTCGTCGATGGTCTTCCAGTCCACCTCGGTCTTCATGCTGTCGGACGAGATCGGCCGTATCTGCAGCAGATGGAAGGTGCGGGATTCGAGGTCGGCCGCGAATTCTATCTCCACGCTGCATTTCATTTCGTCGTCCGCGATCTTCATCAGCTCCCTGAGTATGTCGGCGAGGGGGAAGGTGTCGTAGCGCAGCACGTGCGCGAAGGTCACTACCTTGGGCCCGACGGCGGAAGGGGAGTCCACCATGCGCTGGTTCTCGTAGTCGTAGGTGGAAACAACCTTGGAGAACTCCCGGAACTTGCCGCAGTCCACTATGGGAATGCGTTCCAGGTTCACGGCGTCGTCTACCGAGGTCTTGAATTTGCCCGGCTGGAGGTTGAGGGCGTACATGGTCTGCTGGGTGTCCCTCATCGCCAGTTCGGGAGTGGATGTCTGGAGCACGTTCCTCGGATAGCAGGGCGAGAAACGCAGCACCTGGTCCCCGTCCACGACGGATTTGCCCAGGCCGAAGGCTATCTTGGCTATGCCTTCCTCAGGTTTTTCGTATCCTACGGGATAGAAGTTCACCGAACGGACTACTCCCGAGATGGTAGGGAAGAAGTATCCTCCGTCTTCGCTGCCGCAGATTTCCTGGAGGATGATGCCCATCTTCTCTTCGGAGATGACGTTGGCAGTTGCGGTGATATAGCCTCTGGAAGAAGCGTAGTACACCGAGGCATAGACGCTCTTGATGGCGTTCGAGAGCAGGCGGAGCTGCTGGTCCTCGTTCTCGGTGCGGGGAATCATATAGGTGGAGTAGACTCCTGCGAACGGCTGGTAGTAGGAATCTTCCAGTTTCGAAGATGAGCGTACCGCCAGCGGCTTGTCGATGTGCCGGATGAATATGCGCAGGTAACTCATCAGGTCGGCAGGGAGGGTGGACGAGACGAACTGGGTGAGCAGCTCGCTGTCGGAAAGGTCGGCGTTGATTACATACTGCAGGCCGTTCTCGAGAATGAAGCGGTCGAAGTATTCGGTGGAAATGACCAGGGTGCGGGGTACCATCACCCGCACGTCCTCCCAGCGGTCGTAGAGCTTGTGCTTGTAGAGCAGATGGCTCAGGAAGGCGAGTCCGCGGGCCTTTCCTCCGGTGGAACCCTCACCTATGCGGGCGAAACCTATGGTGTCGTTGTAGGTGTCGGGGTTGAATCTGGCCACTACGCCCAGGCTCTGGGTGGTGCGGTACTCGTGGATAAGCTTTACGGCGGTGGTGCGCAGCTCGTCCACATCCTTCGAAGTGATGTTCTTGAGCTTGTTGCCCGCCGAGAAAATACCCCTGGCAAGCAGCCAGCGGGAAATATAGTTCTTGGAACGCAGCACCTCCAGCAGGCTGTCCTGCACGGTGGAGATGATGTGTTCGGCGCCTTGCAGGTCGGATGCCCTGGCAACCTGGCGGAGCTTGCTGTCGGTGACAACGAAGTCGCCGAAGCCGAACTCCCGGCCTATGTATTCGCCAAGTTCGTGGGTGAGGGTCTTGGACCTCTTCATCAGGAAGCCGACCTTCATCTGCTCGGCCACGCTGCGCATGCTTTCCTGCGAAGACTGCATCAGGATGGGCATCTTTGGCATCTGCTCGCGTATGAGCCTGCATAAGTCGATGCCGGCATCCAGTTTCTCTTCCGACGACTTGTCGCCCCTGTGGAGCACGAAGCCTATGTCGGAGATGACTCCGAGCATCTGGCCTTTGTAGCGCTCGAACAGGGAAACGGCGTCGTCGTAATTGGTTGCCATCAGTATCTTGGGGCGGGCCCTCTTTCGGAAGATCTGCTGCTCTTCGTTGAGGGCATCCTTGAGGGCGGCGACATTCTGCTGGAGAACCAGCTTGTACAGCAGGGGAAGATAGGTGGAGTAGTATCTCACTGAATCTTCCACCAGCAAAATGCATTGTACACCGCCTTCGAGAATGTCTTCTTCGGCATTGAGGGAGTCCTCAAGCAGTTTGATGATGGCGATTATAAGGTCGGTCGAACCGCTCCAGCAGAAGGCGTAGTCGATGTTGCTGCGGTCCTGCTCCTGCATCCTGCGCCAGACCTCCTTCGAATAGGAGGTAAGCAGCACGATGGGAGTTTCGGGCGCGACGGCCTTCATCTTGCCGGAGAAATCGAACACATCGATGGAACCGACATTGTACATCGTGATTACAAGGTCGAAACTCTCGCCTTCTTCCACCAGACGGAGCGCGTCCGCGGTGGTCTCCACCCTCACGAACTGGGGCGGATTGGAAAGGTTCAGCTCGGAATACTCGCGCGAGATGCGCATATCCAGCCTGCCGTCCTCTTCCAGCGAGAAGTTGTCGTAGTTGTTGCACACCAGCAGGATCCTGCGGATGCGTCGGCTCATCAATGCTACGTTGTCGGCCATCGTGTCCGGTGATTAGACTATACCCTGATCTATCATTGCGTTTGCAACCTTGATGAATCCGGCAAGGTTCGCACCCTTTACGTAGTTGACGTGCCCGTCAGCTTCGGTGCCGTATTTCAGGCAGGCTGCGTGGATGTCGGACATTATGCGGTGCAGCTGTGCATCGACTTCTTCGGCGGTCCAGTGCAGACGCATCGAGTTCTGGCTCATCTCTAGTCCGGAAGTGGCCACGCCGCCGGCGTTGGAAGCCTTTCCGGGGGAGTAGAGTATCCTGGCCTGCTGGAAGACCTCGATAGCCTCGGGGGTGGAGGGCATGTTGGCACCTTCCGCCACGCAGTAGCATCCGCCCTTTACGAGGGCCTCTGCATCAGCTTTGTCGATTTCGTTCTGGGTGGCGCAGGGGAGTGCGATGTCGCAGGGGATGCCCCAAGGACGCTCTCCGGGATAGTACTTCGCTGAAGGATACTTCTCCGCGTACTCCTTGATGCGGCCGCGGCGTATGTTCTTGAGCTGCTTGACGTATGCTACCTTCTCCTCGTCGAAGCCGTCGGGATCGTGGATGAAGCCGTCGGAGTCGGAGAAGGTGACCACCTTTGCACCGAGGCGCATGGCCTTCTCGGCGGCGTGCTGGGCTACGTTGCCGGAGCCGGAAACGAGCACCGTCTGGCCCTCGAAGCTCTTGCCCTGGGTGGCGAGCATCTGCTCTGCGAAGTAGCACAGGCCGTAACCGGTGGCTTCGGGGCGCAGTATGGAGCCGCC
>JAEEXQ010000083.1 GCA_016287875.1 Bacteroidales bacterium
GGTTCACGCGATGTCCAAGGCGCAGGAGGCTTGGTGCGATTCGCTGTTCTACTACCGCACCCCCAACAACATACTGATGCGGAACCGCGTGCAGGTGCAGGATACCACCCGTAATGCCTTCGCGCTTTCGAACGAGCTGTTCTACGAGGATTCCGTGCACCGCGTAACCCTGCGCAAGGAGGCCGCCGTGGCCCTGCGTACCGAGGATAAGGTAATGGGGGCGGATTCCGTGCAGCGTACCAAGATAGATACCATCTACATCGGGGCCGACAAACTTATCTACTATACCCTCCGCAAGTGCGATATCCCGGAGAGCGTGGTCAAGGAGTCGGAGTCCCGTCTGGAGGAGATTTTCAGCGATCCGGTGAGCGAGTATCGCCGGAGGGCTATGGAGGCTGCCGCGGAGGCGGCCAGGAAGGCGGCCGAAGAGAATGCGGAGTCGAATCCGTTGTTGGCGGGGCGTCGCCAAGTTGCGGATAAATCGGGGGCGCCCGGGGGAAAGGCGCGCCCTTCCGCGGAAAATGCTCCGGAGGGCGATCCCTCCCCTGCTGATAAGCTTTCGGCCGAAAAGGGCGCCCGCCCAGCAGCGGACTCGACTGGGAGGGCAGCGGCGGATTCGACGGGGGTAGAGCCGTTGGATTCGTTGGCGAGGGCGCGGGCGGATTCGATACACGTGGCGGATTCGATCGCAGCTATACCGCCGCCTGACACCAGCCGCGTCGGATTCGCCGTCGGCATAGGCAACGTCAAAATCTTCCGCACCGACATACAGGTCGCCTGCGACTCGATGCGCTTCTGCGAACTGGACAGCGTCGCCCGCTTCTACATCAAACCCATAGTCTGGAACGACGGCAACCGTCAGTACACCGCCGACAGCATAGGGGTGCTGGTCAACTCCGCCGGCCTCGACAGGGCCAGCCTGATGAGCAACGCCTTCATCATCACCCAGGAGACCCCCCAGCTCTTCGACCAGATACGGGCCACGGAGGTGATGGCCTACTTCGACACCACTTCCGCCCTGCGCCGCTTCGACGCTATGGGCGGTGCCAACGCCATCTTCTTCCTCAAGGAAAAAGAGGAATTCGCGACTGTCAACAAGGTGGATTCCAAGATGCTCTCTGCGACCTTCCAGGGCGGAGAACTGCAGTCCATACATTATTTCGACGCCCCGAAGAACGATGCCTATCCCCTCCCGCAGCTGGTGGAATCCGACCGCACTATGAGGGGATTCGAGTGGCTGCCGCAGCTTCAGCCTCAGGGCAAGGAGGATATCACCGACCTGGTGGTGCGCCAGTCGGAACGCAAGGAATACGAGGCCCGGCCCAAGACCTCCTTCAAGCAGACGGAGATTTATTTCCCGGGTTATATGAGCAAGGTCTACGCCGCCATCGAGGCTGCGAAGAATAAGCCCAAGGCGCCCGCCCCGCCCGCCGTCATTGCCGACACCACCGTTATTGCCGACACAACTGTCATTGCCGGCCTGACCGGCAATCCCTCCGACACCACCACCGTCATTGCCGACTCCACTGTCATTGCCGGCCCGACCGATTCCACCGTCATTGCCGGCTTGACCGGCAATCCTGCCGACACCACCGTCATCGCCGGCCCGACCCCCACCAAAAAGGAACTGCGCGAAAAGGCCTACCTCGAAAAGCTGGCCGCCCGCGAAGCCCGCTGGGCCAAAGCGGATTCGATAGATGCGGCCAAGGCCGCCGAGAAGCTCCGCAAGAAGGAAGAGCGCAAGAAGGCCCGGGAGGAGAGGGTGGCCGAGAAACAGCGCCTGCAGGACGAGGCGGATGCCCGCAAGCTGGAGAAGTACGTCGCGCGCTACCGCAAGAAGTACGAGCGCCAGCAGGCCCGCCTGGCACGCAAGAATAAATCTAAACAGAATAATACAGATGGAAAAGATCCTGGACCGCTTCCTGAGGTACGTCAAGGTGGACACCCAGAGCAACGAGAACTCGGAAAGCCAACCCTCCACGGCGAAGCAGCTGAACCTGCTGAAACTCCTGTGTCAGGAGTTGAATGAGCTGGGAGTAGAGGCCTCCCTCGATGAATACGGATACGTAATGGGCCGCATCCCTTCGAATGTCGATGCGGATGTGCCCGCCGTGGGATTCATCTCCCACGTCGATACCGCCCCCGACGCATCCGGCGAGAATGTCCGCCCCCAGATAATCAAAGACTACGACGGCTCCGACATCCCCCTCAAGGGAGTGCCCGGCCTCGCCCTCAGGACCTCGGAATTCCCCGAGCTGCTCGCGCATAAGGGAGAAACCATCATCACCACCGACGGAACCACCCTGCTCGGCGCCGACGACAAGGCCGGCGTGGCCGAGATAATGGATGCCGTGCAGTACATCGTATCCCACCCCGAATTCAAGCACGGCCCCATCCGCATCGGATTCACTCCCGACGAGGAAATCGGCCGCGGAGTGGTGAAGTTCGACGTGGCCAAGTTCGATGCCGCCTACGCTTACACGATGGATGGCGGCGAGGTGGGCGAACTGGAGTTCGAGAACTTCAACGCCGCATCTGCCAAGATACATATCCAGGGCTGCAACGTGCATCCCGGCTACGCGAAAGGGAAGATGCGCAATGCCATCCTGATCGGCCAGGCGCTGAACTCCCTGCTGCCGGTGGATCAGCGCCCCGAATTCACCCAGGACTACGAAGGCTTCTTCCATCTGATTTCCTTCAAGGGAAGCGTCGAAGAGGCCGACATCGCCTACATCATCCGCGACCACAGCCGCGAGCTTTTCGAGAAGAAGAAGGCCGTGATGCAGGAATGCACCGATTTCATCAACTCCCGCTACGGCGCCGGCACCGCCACCCTGGTGCTGAAAGATCAGTACTACAACATGCGCGAGCAGGTGGAGCCCCACTACAAGATAGTCGAGATTGCGATGAAGGCCATCGCCGACGCAGGCGTCGAGCCCAAGGTCCAGCCCATCCGCGGCGGCACCGACGGCGCCAACCTCTCCTTCCGCGGCCTTCCCTGCCCCAACATCTTCGCCGGCGGCCTGAACTTCCACGGCAAGTTCGAGTGGGTTCCCCTCGAATCCATGCAAAAAGCCTCGCAGGTGATTCTCAACATCCTGGCCGCCTTTGCGGCTGGAGCCTAATCGCCTGATATACTGTCAGTTATACGAAATGCCTGCCGCGAATTCGCGGCAGGCATTTCGTATAAGTCGCTGAGTGTCAGCAGCTTGGCCTCCAGGGGCTATTTCTTAGAAAGGCTGGCGCGAACCATATATACGATCAGCAGCAGGAAGGGCACGACCGCGATCATCTCCGCGCCGGAGGCCAGGTGATCGGCGGCGTCATTCCAGGAGGCGAGGAACCAATCCACTCCCGCGAACTTCAGGATCGCAGAAACAACCCCCATCAGCGCGCCGCCGGCGATGAAGCCGGAAGCGATCAGCGTACCCTTTTCCTGGCGCGCGGAATTCACAGCCTCGTCTTTGGAGCGAGTGCTGACATACCAGCTGATGGCACCGCCTACCAGCAGGGGCAGGTTGAGGTCGAGGGGGATGAACATACCGAGGCAGAAGGCCAGGGCGGGCACTTTGCATACGGTAAGCAGCGTTGCGATGGCTGCGCCTATGCCGTAGAGCAGCCAGGGGGCGCTTCCATCGTTCATCATAGGTTGGATGACCGCTGCCATCGCATTGGCCTGGGGAGCTACCAGCGCCCCTTCTCCCACGAATCCGTAGGTCTTGTTCAGCACCAGCATCACTCCGCCCACGGTAGCAGCTGCCACCAGGGTGCCGAGGAACTTCCAGGCCTCCTGCTTGGCAGGGGTGGTGCCGAGGTTGTATCCTATCTTCAGGTCGGTGATGAATCCGCCCGCCATACTGAGGGCCGTGCATACCACGCCGCCAATGACCATCGCAGCCACCATCCCCGCATTGCCCTTAAGGCCGGTGGCAACCAGCACCAGGGCGGTGATGATGAGGGTCATTATGGTCATACCGGATACAGGATTGCTGCCCACGATGGCTATGGCGTTCGCCGCCACGGTGGTGAAGAGGAAGGAGATGATGGTGACTATCAGCAGGCCCACTATCGCCTGCCAGACGTTCTCCACCATTCCGCCGAAGGCAAAGAAGGCGAACACCGCCAGCAGGGCTATCACTATGCCCGTGACCACCGTCTTCATCTTTATATCCCTGTCGGATTCCTCCACGGCCTCGGCCGCTCCGCCCTTCTTGCCGAATTCTTTCCCGGCAAGGCCGATGGCGCTCTTGATGACCCCGGCATTCTTTATGATGCCGAAGATGCCGGCGGTCGCGATGCCGCCGATACCTATATGGCGCGCGTACGTGCGGAAGATCTCATCCGCGCTCATCTGCCCTACGGTCTGGGCAATGCCGCTGCCCATGAAATCCAGCACCTGCCCGCCGAAGAGGAGGTTGAATCCGGGGATGATGAGCAGCCACACCAGCAGGCTTCCCAGGCAGATTATGAGGGAGTACTTGAATCCGATGATATATCCCAGACCCAGCACGGCCGCGCCGGTGTTGAGTTTGAGAACTACCTTCGCTTTGTCGGCGATGGCGTGCCCTATGCCTATGAAGGTGGTGGAGATGGTCTCTGCCCAGGCTCCGAAGGTGGCGATGGCGAAGTCGTACAGACCTCCGATGAGGCCGGCGAGCGCCAGGGTCTTAGCGCCCTTGCCGCCTCCCTCGCCGTTCACCAGCACCTGGGTGGTGGCGGTTGCCTCGGGGAAGGGATACTGCCCGTCCATCTCCTTCACGAAATATTTACGGAAGGGGATGAGGAAGAGGATTCCCAGCACGCCGCCCAGCAGACTGCTCAGGAACATATGCGTGAAGGATACATCCAATCCTAATATATATATGGCCGGGAGGGTGAAGATGGCACCCGCGACGATGACGCCGCTGCAGGCTCCTATGCTCTGGATGATGACGTTCTCGCCCAGGGAATCCTTGCGGCCGAGTGCGCTGGAGACGCCTACGGCGAGGATTGCGATGGGGATGGCGGCTTCGAACACCTGGCCTACCTTAAGGCCGAGGTAGGCGGCTGCCGCCGAAAAAAGTACTGTCATGAGAAGGCCGAATGTCACCGAGTAGCCGGTGACCTGGGGGGCGTTAGGTTTTATTTTTTTGCTCATAGTGTGCGAAAATAAGAAAAAAATGCGAAAAAAGTTTGGAGGTTCCGAAAAAGTGCGTATCTTTGCAGCCCGTTTCGGAAAAAGGGTTTTCCAAACGGACAATGATCTTTGACAATACTGAGAGACACAAAGAGGTAAAGAAGTAAAAAGAGATTAAGTCTGATAATAAAATTCGAGTTTTTTCGAGTTGCATTAAGGGACTGCAATTTCATAGGCAAATACATTTGAGACTATGTAGTCGCAAATGATTCACGAGAAAGAGAACAAGAGCGAACGGAGGATGCCTAGGCTTCCGATGACGATGAAGGACGTGGTAAGCTGCGAAAAGCTCCGGGGATCCGCAAACAGGAATTGATCCGGAGATGTCCGAATGGGGCAACCCGGCAGGCTGAAGGCCTGTCACCACCCGCGAGGGTGGAGGTAACGCGGGGAACTGAAACATCTTAGTACCCGCAGGAAAAGAAAGAAATATCGATTCCCGGAGTAGTGGCGATCGAAACGGGAAGAGCCTAAACCGGCCGGTTCACGGACCGACCGGGGTTGTAGGAGCGCTCAAAGCGATGTCCAAGGAACCAGAAGCAGATGGAAATATGCGCCGTAGAGGGTGAAAGCCCCGTACGGGTAACGAGGGACGTCAGGGAGCGCCACCTGAGTAGGGCGGGACACGTGGAATCCTGTCTGAATCTGCGGCGACCACGCCGCAAGGCTAAATACAGTCGGAAGACCGATAGTGGACCAGTACCGTGAGGGAAAGGTGGGAAGCACCCCGAACAGGGGAGTGAAATAGAACCTGAAACCGTTCGTTTACAAGCGGTCGGAGTCCCGAAAGGGACGACGGCGTGCCTTTTGCATAATGAGCCTACGAGTTGTTTCTTGCCGGCGAGGTTAAGTCCTTCAGGGACGTAAGCCGTAGCGAGAGCGAGTCTGAACAGGGCGTTCAGTCGGCAGGAACA
>JAEEXQ010000024.1 GCA_016287875.1 Bacteroidales bacterium
CGACTTCGTCCGCAAGCCCGCGACCAAGCTGGCCTGCATCAACGACGTTCACATGAGCAACGAGAAGTATCTAGATTGCCGAGGGAAACTGCTCTCGGCCTTCGAGGACGCACTTCCCGAAAAATCCCGTTTCGAGCTATGAAAGTAAGTATCATCGTCCCCATATACGGAGTGGAGCGCTACATAGAGTGTTGCGCTGAGTCGGTGCTGTCCCAGACCTGGCCCGACATTCAGTTCATTTTCGTGGACGATGGCACGCCGGACAGGTCGGTGGAGATACTGGAAGCCCTTATCGATAAACGCTTCGCCCATCTGAAAGACCGTATCACCATCATCCATAAAGAGAACGGAGGCCTGCCCCAGGCCCGCCTGAGCGGCCTGAAGGTGGCTACGGGCGATTTCGTGATGCACGTGGATTCGGATGACTGGGTGGAGACCGATATGGTGGAGCGCCTGGTGCGTAAGGCCGAGGAAACCGGGGCGGACATAGTCTATCATTATGTCTGCAAGGAGAACGACGTTATAAAGGTGCACATCGCCAAGGATCCGGCCTTCAAGGAGCCCGTGGATTTCGGCAAGGCAATAATGAAGCGCACGGCCCACGGCTATCTGGTAAGCAAATTCATCCGCCGAAGCCTCTATACCGACAGCCTCTTCTATCCTACGCTGAGCATGCACGAGGATATGATCCTTTCTACCCAGATACTGTCGTATGCCAAGAAGGCCGTGCTGTATCCCATCGCACCCTATCATTACAGGCGTGACAACCCGGACGCGATGACGCGCGGGAAGAGGGCCAAGCGCCATACCCTGTCCGCCCGGAACTTCCTGGCGATGTACAAGTACTATAATGGTTTCGTGGATTGCGACGAGCAGCTTAAGTGGCTGCGTGGCCCTGTGCTGGACTACTGCACCACCGAATTCTTGAAGTACGACAAGGACAGTCTTCCGGAGGTGCGGGATGCTTTCCTTACCCTGCCGTTGACGCTGAAAAGGCTTTTCCTGAGAATCAAGCTGTCTTATACCCGATAGACCGGGTCGCCGTGGGTGCGGCGTTTCTCCACCGGGGGCGGAGTGATGTAGTCCGGCCCGTAAATCTGCTTAAGATATGAGTCCGTATCTTCCGGACAAAGGAACTTGTGGCCTGCGAAAGCGATTTCCGCGGGCTTTTCCAGCAGGTTCTTGGGGAAGACGTTGTGGAAGCCGGTGGCACCCATCATCACCCCTATGAGCGAACTGTCTTCCGCTTTTACGCTGCGTGCGACCTCGTTGCATTTGCGGAACCAGTAGTCCCGGCTGCGCAGGCGGCTCTCTATCATCAGCAGGGGAGATGTGGAGAAGAAGCGCTTGCCGTAGCAGCTGAGCCGGCGGCCGTAGTGCATGGCCTTGGCTATCAGGGCGCGCTGCTCTTCTTTGTCCTCGGGAAGAGGGTCGAGGGGGAAGATGTCCACGCTTACTCCGTAGTTGCTGAGGTATTTCCTGCTGCCTATGAACTTGTTCGTCCGGGGGTCGTGCACTTTCGCGAATCCTGCCACGAAGAAGCCGTCCTTGCCGGCCTTGTTGAGGAGGCAGCGGTAGCGCCCGTCTTCAGGATAGCTCTCCACGAAGCGGTCGAAGTCGGCACGGGGCATAATGATGTCGGCATCGTCGTCCCAGGGGATGAAGTCGCCATAGCGGACGGCTCCCAGAAGGGTTCCGTATCCGAGCGAATAGCGTAGGTTGTTTTTTCGGCAGAATGCGTCAATGTCCACCAGAATGTCCAGAAGCACGGAGTGGATCTGGTCCATGGATAGTCTTTCCATTTATTGCTTTTTTACGGGAATGCAGATTTTGTCGTCGCGGTCGCGGTTGCCCGATACTCCGGGGCGGGGATATACGAAGGTGGGGTCGGGGGTGCGCCAGTCGAGGCCGTAGCGGGCCACCACGAAGCCCTCGGCCGTCTTGGTGACGGGCACGGTGATGCTTTCGAAGGGGAGGCGCTCGGTGTCGCTGGAGAAGGGTACGTCGAATTCTACTACGCGCAGTCCGCCGTGCTTCTGCACGGATTCCCCGAAACTCTTGCAGTCGCGGAAGGGGTAGAACATATAACCCCTGCAGGTATCTCCCTCCACGTGGTCGAAGAAGAAAATGTCCACGCCGACGTGGTTCCATTTCCAGGTCTCTTCCCGGGCGAATTCTCCGCCGTCCACCAGCAGGGTGCGCTTAAGCACGAATCCTTCTGCCTCAAGGGCTTTGTGAAGGGCCTCGAGGCCTCCGGGGAGACGGTCGGTCCAGACGCCCATATCCACGTCGTCGTCGTGCTTGATGAAGCCCTTCTCGCGTATTGCGCCGAGAAGCGTTCCGTAAACGGGGCTGAAGGGGATGCCGGCGCCGGTGAGCGCCCTGTCGAAGGCCTCCATCATCGGGAGACCGTAACGCCTGATGAGCCTCAGGCGGCGAGGTTTGGTATAGGTTTTATGCCAGAATTCCTTTAGCGTCATCAGGATATAGGTATTATTCCAGTTTTACGTCTATATAGATGCATCCGCCCCTCTTAATGTTGCCTAATGGAATGTAAAATTCTCTTAATTCTTTAAGGTAATAACCGGATATCACGAGTTCGGTGCCTCCTCCGCCCGGGCCGGCTTCGTCCTCGTTAGGATAGCAGTACAGCGTAATGCCGGCCTGCTGGGGGACGGATGCTATGTCGAAGGGCAGCGAGCGCAGCATCATCAAGGGGAAATCCAGCCCGTCGGGGCCGTCAAGGGTATGGGAGGGATGGAATCCGTCCTGGCGGAGTATGGGGAAAGCAGCGCTTACGTGCCTAAGGCTCAGCACCGGGGCGCACAGCGGGGCGTCGCCTTGCAGGGAGATGCTGCCGATGTTTACGCTGCACAGCAGGGGGCTTAGGCGTAGATCTGCCTCGCGCGGGCCTTGGACATAGCAGAATCCGCTCTGGAAGGGGGCGGAAGGGTCTTCTCCGGCGTAGTCCATACTGATGTTTTCCATTGCATCGTAGGTTGCGGGGAGCTTCTCGCCGAATTCCCCGCGCACGTCCGCCAGGGCCACTATTATCTTGTCGCCTTTGCCGCAGGGGAGCCGGAGAGTTCGGGCGCTGTCGCAGCGCCAATGGCTTTCCAGGGCTTTCGTGAGAGTGTCGGAGTAGATGAATACGTCCAGATGCCCGTAGGGGCGGGGAGCGTCTATATGCAGGCTGAGGCTATCCGCCTCCCTTTCCGTAGATTGCAAGGGGAGGGCCTTGACGCACGCTCCGGTCAGGACCATCACGGCTGCGACCGGCATCAAGACCCGGGATCCTTGCGAATGGTCGAACCAATGCGGCGTGAAGGTAAGCATATAAGAGTTAAGGTTTGCGAGGCAGATCGCCTCGGGGCGGACGCCCCTCTCAAGATTCTGCCGCTTGGTTCCGTTTCATTTGGTACGACGAAAATATCGCGCAACCATTTTACTTCCAAATGATTGCGCGAAACATTTCGAAAATTTAAGTTTCAGGGGGAAAACAGGGTTTTTACCCCCTGATTCTACCTACTAACCGAAGTTGTCGTAGAGTATGCTCTCCGGAGGAACTCCGAGGCTGTCGAGGAGTCCGTTCACGGCGCCGACCATCATAGGAGGGCCGCACATGAAGTACTTGATATCCTCGGGAGTCTCGTGGTTCTTGAGGTAGGTCTCGTACATCACGTTGTGCACGAAGCCGGGAGTGTAGGCCACTCCGGCGGCATCTGCCGCGGGATCCGGACGGTCGAGGGCGAGGTGGAACTTGAAGTTCGGGAACTCTTTCTCGATCTCGGCGAAATCTTCCAGATAGAAGGCTTCCACGAGGCTGCGGGCTCCATAGAAGAAGTGCACGGTGCGGTCGGTCTTCAGAGTCTTGAAGAGGTGCATTATATGGCTGCGCAGAGGAGCCATACCGGCACCGCCGCCGACGAAGATGTATTCCATATCCTTGGGATCGTTCTCCGGGAGGAGGAACTCGCCGAAAGGACCGCTGATGACGACCTTGTCGCCGGGTTTGCGGGTGAAGACGTACGATGAGGAGATTCCGGGAGGAACCGGCAGCATCTTGAATACGCCCTTAGGCTGGCTGCGGTCGAAAGGAGGAGTCGCGATACGTACGTTGAGCTTGATGATGTTCTTCTCGGCAGGATAGGAAGCCATGGAGTAGGCGCGCACGGTGGGAACGGTGTTCTTGGCCTTGATGCCGAAGAATCCGTACTTCTCCCAGTCGCCACGGTAGATAGGATCCACGTCGATGTCCGCGAAGTCGATGTCGTATTCGGGGATGTCGATCTGGATGTATTCTCCGGACTTGAATTCGAGATGCTCTCCCTCGGGCAGCTTCACGGTGAATTCCTTGATGAAGGTAGCCACGTTCTTGTTGGAGATAACCTCGCATTCGAGCTTCTTCACGCTGAGGGTGGAGTCGGGAACGGCGATCTTGAGGTCGTTCTTCACCTTCACCTGGCAGCCCAGACGCATACCGTCCTTGATCTGCTTGCGGTTGAAGAATCCCTTCTCGGTGGGGAGTATCTCTCCGCCGCCCTCGAGAACCTGCACCTTGCACTGGCCGCAGTTGGCCTTGCCGCCGCAGGCGGAGGGGAGGAATATCTTATGGTCGGCAAGGGTGTGCATCACGTCGCCGCCCTGGGCTACGTCGAGCACTTTCTTGCCGTTGTTGATGTCGATTTTGACAGTCCCGGAAGGGGTGACCCAGGCCTTGATTATGAGCAGCAGCGCTACCAGCAGCAGCGTCACTATCACTATTACGAGGACTGCAGAATAAATGGTTGATGTCATAGTCTTTTGCCTCCTTGTTTACAGTGATATGCCCATAAAGGCCATGAAGGCGATGCCCATCAGGCCGACGGTTATGAATGTGATTCCAAGACCTTTGAGAGGTGCGGGAACGTTGCTGTAGCTGAGCTTCTCGCGTATTGCCGCGAGTGCCACGATGGCGAGGAACCAGCCGAGACCGGAACCCAGCGCGTACACGGCGGATTCACCTACGTTCGCAAACTCCTTCTGCTGCATGAAGAGGGCTCCGCCGAGTATGGCGCAGTTCACAGCGATGAGCGGGAGGAAGATACCCAGCGCGGAATAGAGTGCGGGGGCGAAACGTTCCACGAACATTTCCACTATCTGCACTATTGCCGCGATGACGGCGATGAAGATGATGACGCTGAGGAAGCTCAGGTCCACGCCTTCGATGAGGGCGTCGGGGCCGAGTACGTATTTGTTCAGCAGGTAGTTCACGGGCACCGTGACCAGAAGTACGAACATAACGGCCAGACCGAGTCCGGAAGCTGTCTTGACGTTCTTCGATACTGCCAGGTATGAGCACATACCCAGGAAGTAGGCGAAGATCATATTGTCAACGAAGATTGACTTTACGAATAAGCTTATATATTCCATATTCAGTAGCTGTTATGTGTTATTTCTCCTGCAGGTCTTTCTGGATGCTGCGCTGAACCCACACAATGCATCCGAGGAGGATGAGGGCGAAGGGAGGCAGGATTACCAGGTTGTTGGTGACATAGCTTGCAGGCATTATCTGCATACCGAAGAGAGTGCCGCTTCCGAGAAGCTCGCGGAAGAAGGCTACTATCAGCAGCACCAGGCCGTATCCGGCTCCGTTGGCAAGGCCGTCGAGGAGCGAGGGAATGGGTTTGTTACCGAGGGCGAATGCCTCGATGCGGCCCATCACGATACAGTTGGTGATGATGAGGGAGATGTACACGGAGAGCTGCTTGTCGATGGGGAAGGTGGCCTCGAAGCTCTTCAGGATCTGGTCCACCAGGATAACCATCATAGCCACCACCACGAGCTGGACGATGATACGTACGCGCCCGGGAATGGTGTTGCGGAGCGTGGAGAGGATGAAGCTGGAGATGCCGCAGACCGCCATTACGGAGAGTGCCATTACAAGGGCGCCCTTCATCGTGACGGTGACCGCCAGCGAGGAGCATATACCCAGCACCAGTACGGTAATAGGGTTGCTCTTGAAGATAGGGTCGAAAATGGTTTCTTTCAGTTTCATATCTATTCCTCCACTTCTTCTTTAACAGTTCCGAAATAAGCGGCATAGGCTCCGAGCCAGGTATTGATGGCAGCGTCGAGACCGTTGGAAGTCATGGTCGCACCGGTGATGGCGTCGACCTGGTTGTCAACCACCGACTTGCCTTCCTCTTTGGGAGCGCCGCCCTTCACTATCGCGAAAACGGGGCTCTGTCCGAAGAATGCCTGCTCTCCCACGAACTCAGCCTGGAAATCAGGGTCGTCCTTGATCTTGGCACCGAGGCCAGCGGTCTCGGACTCGTGGTCGAAGTATGCTCCGTGGATTGTCTTGCCGTCGGCTTCGAAGGCGATGTAGCCCCAGATAGGGCCCCAGAGGCCTGCGCCGTAAACGGGCACCACGGTGATGCCGTTCTTGAATTTGAAGACGGGGATTTCGTATCCTTCTCCGTCCTTCACTTTATAGTTCTGGGCCTTGAGCTGGCTGCGGGAGAAGATCTCCTTGTGCTCAAGGTCGAGGTCCGCCACCTTGGCGCCTTCGGCGTTTACGGTGAATGCTTCCCCGATTTCGTTGCCGTAGGTCTCGAGAACCTTGGCGTTGCCCAGGGCCTGGAACTCGGCTTTGCTGCCGAATCCGCCGGCGGTGAGCATCTGGCTGATGGTCTCGGCCTTTTCGTTGGCTTCCTGCTTGTCTTTGAGGCTCTGGCTCACGAAGGCAAGTACCGCTGCGACCACCGTAACGATGATGGCCGTATAGATGACCGTATAGAGATTACTGTTAGTATTCATACCTCAAATATATTAAGCGGTTTTTGCTGCGGCTTTTGCACGGCGTTTCATAGTTCCGCTCACGACGTAGTGGTCGATGAGGGGGGCGAAGGTGTTGCCCAGCAGGATTGCCAGCATCATTCCCTCGGCATAGCCGGGGTTGAAGAGTCGTACGATCACGCAGGTCGCACCCACGAGCACACCGTAGATGACCTTGCCGCGCTCGGTCTGAGCCGAGGTGACGGGGTCGGTGGCCATAAAGACGGTACCGAAGGCGAAGCCGCCTACGATGAGGTGCTCCCAGAAGGGTATGCCTACGCCGAAGATATTGGCTATGCTGCCGACCAGGAGTGCACCCAGGACGGAAGAGAGCATTATCCTCCAGCTGGCGACGCCTGTCCAAAGAAGGATGAATGCGCCGAGCAGGATGGCGATGACGGAGGTCTCACCCACGGAACCGGGAACGGTACCGATGATGTAGTCCCATACGCCGGTGCCGTACTGAGCGCTAGCTCCTTCGAGGGCGAGGGGAGTGGCTCCGGTGAAGCCGTCAACCACCTGCTCGCCTGCCTTGAGGCTTATCCAGCACTGGGAGCCGGACATTGCCGAAGGATAGGAGAAGAAGAGCACTGCACGGGTTACGAGTGCGGGGTTCCAGATGTTCATACCGGTGCCGCCGAAGCATTCCTTCACGAAGATAACGCTGAAGGCTACTGCGATGGCGAGCATCCAGAGAGGAATGGTAACAGGAACAATCAGAGGGATGAGCATACCGGATACGAGGTATCCTTCGTTCACTTCTTCATTCCTGAGACCGGCGCAGAAGAACTCGATGAAGAGTCCGACGCCGTAAGATACCACATAGAGAGGAAGGACCTTCAGGAATCCGTACCAGAAGTTGGCAAGGATCTGGAGGCGTCCGTCGCCGATGGCGAGGGAGTGCTGATAGCCAACGTTCCACATACCGAACAAAGCGGCGGGAACCAGGGCTATCACTACGATTATCATGATGCGCTTAAGATCGATCGCATCACGCACATGAGCACCTTTGCGGGTGACCGTGCCGGGAACCTTCAGGAAGGTCGAGAAGGCGTCCACTGTTGCTGCCCAGAATTTCTTCATAATCTTAAGCCATTTCTTTGAGCATCAGGTCGATACCCTGAGCTATTATGTCCTGGATGTAATTCTTTGAAGGATCGATGTACTCGCAGAGTGCAAAGTCTTCGGGAAGGACCTGATAGATGCCGAGTTCTTCCATCTTGTCGATGTCGCCGGCAAGGCAGGCCTTGATGAGATAGAGCGGGAAGATGCCCATGGGGAGCACCTTGGCGTAGTAAGCGTCGTTCATGACGAAGGCACGGGGACCACCGTGGAGGTTGGTGTCCATGTCGTACTTTCTCCAAGGAGTGAGCCAAGAGAAGTAGGAGTGGTCGGTGCTGAACTGGCTCCAGCGCACGGGCTTTGCCCAGCCGAAGAGTTCGGTGTCGGTTCCTTCGCGGAGGATGGTCACGGTGTCGTCGAAGAAACCGAGATATCCTTCTGCTCCGACGGTCTTGCCGCTGAGGATGTCACCGCTGACGATGCGCACTCCGTCCGCGACTCCGCCGTAGAAGCCTGCGAGAGTTTTCATAGGTGTTCCGGGAAGGGTCTCCACATAGGCGGTCTCGATGGCTGCGGGGCCGGCGACGGCAACCTTGCGGCGCACGTCGTAGATGCCCTTGGCGAAGAACTTGCCGATGGCGGCGAGTCCTGCCAGGGAAACGGTCCATACTACATCACCCTTGAGGATGGGCTTCACGGCGGCAATCTGCACGCCCACGTTGCCTGCGGGGTGCTTTCCGGTGAATATGTTCACCTCGGCATTTTCGATCTTTGCGAAAACGGAATCAGCATCCTTGATGCCTACATACACCTTGGCAATCTTCGCAAGAGCGTTGACTGCAGTCTGGATGTCGGCGATGCGGCTTCCGAGCGTGTATTCGCTGTCGGCTGCAAGGGGAGCTGAGCTGAATGCAGATACGAAAATGGCCTTAGGGGCAGCTGCCGGATCGGCGACTATGCCATAAGGCCTCTGGATGATGAATGGCCACAGGCCGGAATTCAGGAGGGTCTCCTTCACCTCTGCCGCATCATTGCATTTGGGCTCCGATTTCAGGTATTCCTGTACGTCGTCCGCCTGCACGGTCACGGCCAGAAGCTTGCGTTTTTCGCCTCTGACTATCTCCTTGACTGTGCCGCTGACGGGGCTGGCAAGAAGTATGCTCGCATTCTTCTTGTCGGACATCACGGGCGAACCTGCGAGCACACGGTCGCCTTCTTTCACAAGAAGACGGGGTGTGAAGCCCTTGAAGGCGGTAGGTTCGACGGCAATTATGTCGGGAGACACGGTCTTGGATAGGCGAGGCTCGGCAGCCCCGTTCACGGGAATGTCAAGCCCTTTTTTCAAAACAATGTTCTTGGACATTTGGGTATTTATAAAGTAGTTTGTTTCTGCTCTAACAAATAATGCGCGAAGATAGTCAAAATTTTCGTAATTTCGTGCCACGAATATGGAAAAGAAGGAAAGACTTGAAGCGATTGTTGCCGGGCTGAATCCCCGGCAGCGTGAAGCGGTAGAATGTGTGAACGGCCCGGTGCTGATCGTGGCGGGTGCGGGCTCGGGTAAAACCAAGGTACTTACCAGCAGGGTTGCTTATATCCTGGCTATGGGCGTGGATCCTTCGAGGGTCCTGGCGCTGACTTTTACCAAGAAGGCAGCAGAAGAGATGAAGGAGAGGATCGCGCTGCTGGTCGGCCGCAAGGCTGCCCGCGGTGTGGTTATGGGTACTTTCCACTCCGTATTCATCCGGTTCCTTCGCGACTATGCCACCAGCATAGGTTATCCCGGCACTTTTACGGTATATGACCGGTCGGATTCCGAGAGCGCAGTCAAGGCCTGCGTCAAGGAACTGAACCTGGACGAGAAGGTCTATAAGCCCCGCGAGGTCCTTGCCCGCATCTCCTTCGCGAAGAACGGGCTCTTTACGGTAGATGCCTACCGTGCCAACGCCGAAATCCAGCAGACCGACCTCCACGGCAAGAAGCCTTTCCTCTGGAAGGTCTATCAGCTCTATCAGGAGAAGCTCAAGGCCAACGGAGTCATGGACTTCGACGATATCCTGATGAACATGAACATCCTCCTCCGCGACAACAAGGAGGCCTGCGCCGAGATAGCATCCCGCTTCGATTTCATAATGGTGGACGAGTATCAGGATACCAATTACTCCCAGTATCTGATTCTGAAGAGACTGTCCGCTCCGCACCGCAACCTCTGCGTGGTTGGGGATGACAGCCAGTCCATCTATGCCTTCCGCGGCGCGCAGATACAGAATATCCTGAATTTCCAGAAGGATTACCCCGAATCAAAGATAGTCCGCCTCGAACAGAACTACCGTTCTACCCGGAACATAGTGGATGCCGCGAACTCGGTAATAGCCCATAACGAAGGCCGTATCCCCAAGAAATGCTACTCCGAGGGAGAGAAAGGGGAGAAGATAGAACTCATCAAGTCCTACACCGAGCAGGAGGAGGCGGTGCAGATAGTGAGCGGGATAATCACCCGCGTGATGCGAGAGAAGGCCCAGTACTCCGACTTCGCCATACTCTACCGTACGAATTCCCAGTCCCGCGCCCTCGAGGAGGCCCTCCGCAGGAAGAACATACCTTATATGATTTATTCGGGTAATTCTTTCTTCGACCGTGCGGAAATCAAGGATATGATGGCCTGGTTCAAGCTCTGCGTCAACATAAATGACGACGAGTCCTTCAAGCGTGCGATAGGGAAACCTTCCCGCGGAATAGGAGATACCTCCATCTCTGGCCTGAACGAACTCCGCCGCGCCCGCGGCCTGTCTTCTTTGTTTGCAGCCGCCGCCTGCGAGGATTATATGGACTTCCTCCGCCCTGCCGCAATGCAGAAGATACGTGCGTTCTGCTCGCTGGTGAACAATTTGGCGGTCGCCGCCGCATCGGGAGATGCTTTCGATGTGGCCAGGCAGATATATGATGATTCGGGGCTCTATGCCTTCTATAAGTCGGATACTTCGATAGAGGGAATGGCCCGCACTTCCAACTTGGACGAGTTGTTGAACTCGGTACAGTCCTTCAAGGAGGAGCGGCTGGACGATATCCTGTCGGATATGGAGATTGCCGATCAGGTCGGCAATGACGCCGTGCCCGACGGCAATGACGCTGCCGTCATGCCCGACCTGATCGGGCATCCTATAACCCTGGCCGACTTCCTGGAAACCACCTCCCTGCTGAGCAACGCCGACACCACCGACGACGACGAAAACGGGAACAATAAAGTAGCCCTGATGACCGTACACTCGGCAAAAGGCCTGGAGTTTCCGTATGTTTATATCGCAGGAGCCGAAGAGAACCTCTTTCCTTCCGGCGGTATGATGGCCTCCCCGGCAGATGTAGAGGAAGAGAGGCGTCTTTTCTATGTGGCGCTTACCCGTGCCAAAAAGGCCGTCGCGGTGTCGTTCGCATCTACCCGCATGCGCAACGGCAAGCACGAGAGCAATGCTCCCAGCCGCTTTGTCCGCGAGATCGATTCGGAATATCTGCTTAATCCTCTGCCTGCAGCTGACGTGGAAGACGATGATGACGACGACAGCGGAATGCCGTTCTGGTTCCGGAATTCCAGTTCCCGCTCTACAGGTTATAGCCGTACCGGCTCGGGTTATGGTGCATCCGGCGGTTCCAGATTCGGAACTCCTGGAAGCTACGGCCGTTCCGGCGCCGTCAAAGTGGAAAAGCGTATGCCTTCCGCACCCGCTTCCAGGCCTGCCCCTGCTATGACCACGCGCGTAATCAAGCCCGCTGCGGCCCCCGACGTCATAGATCCCAACTTCGTAGCTGTTCCTATGACCGAAATCTTTGTGGGCGAACGCGTCGAACACAACCGCTTTGGTGCCGGCCTGGTGAAAGAAATCACAGGAGTGGCACCCGAATTAAAAGCCGTAATTGATTTCGACAATTACGGCTCCAAAGTTCTTCTATTGAAATACGCCAAACTCCGTCCGGAGAAATAGCTTATTTGCACCACTTGTCCAACCAGTCGTAGAAGTTGCGATGCCAGTAGAGGGCATTCTGCGGCTGGAGTATCCAGTGGTTCTCGTTGGGGAAGATGATCAGTTTCGAGGGAACTCCCATCATCTGGGCGGCGTTGAATGCTGCCATTCCCTGCTCGTAGGGGATACGGAAGTCCATTCCCCCGTGGATGCAGAGTATGGGCGTGTGCCACTTGGTCACCATCGATGAAGGATCGGATGCATAATGCCTCTTGGCTTTAGGCGTCGAAGCATAAGGCGCACCGGCCTGCTGCATTCCGCCGAAGGTCACGCCGTCGCCTGCGGGGCCCACCTGGCCGGGAGTATAGGCATATTCGGTAAGGCCGCCGTTATCCCAGTTGGCAAACCACATCTCTTCGGTCGAGAACCAGAGCTGCTTCTCGTCGAAGATACCGGCGTGGGCGATGAAGCAGTCGTAGAGGTCCCCATGCAGGCCCTCCAGCATATACGCCGAGAATCCGCCGTAGGAGGCTCCCACGCACGCGAGCTTGTCCACGTAGGGCTGGCCCTTGATATAGCGGCCGGCAACCAGGTAGTCCTGCATGTTCAGGCCGGCATAATCTCCCGAAATCTGCTCCTTCCACTCCTGGCCGAATGCGGTGGTGCCGCGGCGGTTGGGAAGTATGACAACATAGCCCTGCTGCGCCATCAGGCGGTAGCACCAACGGTAGCTCCAGTCCTGGGAATTCGTGCCCTGAGGGCCGCCCAGCACTATTTCGATGGCAGGATACTTCTTGGCAGGGTCGAATGCCGGGGGATAGACCACCCAGCACTGCATCTGCTTTCCATCCACGGTCTGCAGATGTATGGATTCTTCCTTGATGGGGGAGAGACGGTCGAGTATGTGCTTGTTCTCGGTGGTAATCTGCTTGAAGGAAGGCTGCCCGCCGGAAACTACGCTCACGAGTTCCACCGGGAACTCAAGGGAATAGTAGGAGGTAAGCACCTCCACGCTGCCATCCTCCTTGTCGAGGATTGCGAAGGGGGAGAAGAAGTCGGTCCACCAGTCACCGGGGGTAAGGCGCTCTATCTTTCCGTCCAGGCTGGCGCGGAAGATGCTCTGCACGGCCTCGTCCATAAGGGCGTTGAAGTAGATCTGCTCTCCGTGCCAGACGGGGCCTGCCACATCGTGGTCGAAATCCGTTCCCAGGCGGCGGACGTTGGATATGGCCACGTCTGCATTCTGGCCGTCACCCTCCTGTGCGCCGAACTCTATGTCGGCCACCATAAGCTGCTGCTGGTCGGCCTCGTAGCCGTCGCGCGGCATGGATACCCAGGCGAGGTGCTTGCCGTCCGGGCTCCAGACGGGATCGGTGTCGTATCCTCCCTTCTCCGTGACTGCAACGGTGCATCCGGTGAGCACGTCATAGATGTAGATGGATGTATTGGTGCTGAAGGCGTACTCCTTGCCCACCTTCTTCCTGCAGCTGTAGGCTATGTGCCTGCTGTCGGGAGCCCAATCCAGCTGCTCTATGCCGCCGAAAGGCTCGGTGGGGAGCTCGAAGGTATTGTCGGTCCCGAGAATGTCGAGGGAGTTTTCGGAAGTAATCTTTCCGTTAACCAGCGTAGCCACGTAGCTGCGGGGGATTTCGGTTACCCAATGGTCCCAGTGGCGGTACATAAGGTTCTCGGTAGTATAGGCCTGGGCTTTGTCGAGTGCCGGATCGGTATCGGCGGGCTGGACCACTGCCGGGTTCTTGATGGTCGAGGTGTAGATTATCTGCTCTCCGTCGGGCGATATCTTGAACTCGCCGATTCCTGCGGGAACATCGCTGAGCTTGACCTTCTTCCCAAGCTTGCCGGCCTTGAAGGGAGCTTTGTAGAGCTGCCCGCCCTGCACGAAATAGATGGCATTGCCATCGTTGCTCCAGCGGGCGCAGTTCACGCTTTTCTTCTCGAAGCTGATCTGCTGCTTTCCGCTACCGTCGGGCTTGCAGATATAGATGTTCCTGAGGGAATTGTTTTCTTTGATGTTCTGGTAAGATACTCCATAGAGTATGGTGCTGCCGTCCGGAGAGAGCTGAGGGTCGGAAAGACGACCGAAAGAGAGCAGTACTTCCGGAGTCATTACCCCGTCGTTGATCTCGACTTCCGGGGCGGCCGCTTCTTTCTGTGCGGTCCCGGCGCAGGACGCTGCAATCATCATTGTAAAGATTAGATGTTTGACTTTCATATTGTTAACTGATTTTGCTATAGTCTTTTATGTCGTATTTCCCCTTGCGGAGCTCTTCTGCGAGCAGCTTGTTGACGGGCAGCTCCAGCTTCGGGTCGGCGTCGAGCACCTTGTCTGCATAGACACGGGCTTCGTTCAGCATAAGGCCATCCTTGGCAAGCGATGCTATGCCGAGCTTTATGGGCAGGCCGCTCTGCTGGGTGCCTTCCAGGTCCCCGGGGCCGCGCATCTTCATATCCTCTTCCGCAATCTCGAAACCGTCGTTCGTGTTGCACATCAGCTCCAGGCGGGCGCGGGCCTCCTTGCTGGTCTTGAAATCGTGCACCAGTATGCAGTAGCTTTCGTCGGCGCCGCGCCCCACGCGGCCGCGCAGCTGATGCAGCTGGCTGAGGCCGAAACGCTGGGCGCTCTCTATTACCATCACGCTGGCGTTGGGCACGTCCACTCCGACTTCGATAACCGTCGTGGAAACCAGTATCTGGGCCCTTCCCGCGGCGAATGCAGCCATATTGAAGTTCTTGACTTCGGAGGTCTGCTGCCCGTGGACTATCGCAACTTTGTAGTCGGGGTCGGGAAAGCGTTTAAGTATTTCCTCATAACCCATCTCAAGGTTGTTGAGGTCCATCTTCTCGCTTTCGAATATCAAGGGATATACCACGAAAACCTGGCGCCCCAGCGCTATCTGCTTGCGCATGAAATTATATACGCTGCCTTTCTTGGCGTCGGATATCATAGCCGTCTTCACCGGCTTGCGCCCGGGAGGCATCTCGTCTATCACCGATACGTCCAGATCCCCGTAAAGGGTCATGGCCAAGGTTCTGGGGATAGGGGTTGCCGTCATTACCAGCACGTGCGGGGGAATCCCGCCCGGGCCTTTGGACCATAGCTTGGCGCGCTGGTCCACACCGAAACGGTGCTGTTCGTCGATTATCGCCAGGCCAAGGGAACGGAAGAGTACATTATCTTCCAGCAGCGCGTGCGTGCCCACTATCATCCCAATGCTGCCATCTTCCAGGCCGGCGTGGATCTCCCTCCTCTCCTTCGCCGTGCTGCTGCCGGTCAGGAGCGCACATCGCACGCTGGTGGGGGAGAGATACTTGCAGATGTTGGCGTAGTGCTGCTGGGCGAGCACCTCGGTGGGCGCCATTATGCACGCCTGGAATCCGTTATCTACCGCCAGAAGCGCACTCAGCACGGCCACCATCGTCTTGCCGGAACCCACGTCCCCCTGCAGCAGGCGGTTCATCTGATGCCCGCTGCGCATATCCTCCCGAATCTCTTTGATGACCCTCTTCTGGGCACCGGTCAGTTCGTATGGCAGTGCGTTGAAACAGTCGTTGAATGCGGTGCCGACCTTGTTTACGGGCAGGCCGACGGAGTTGCGGGACTGGATGTATTTCTGCTTCAGGAGCGACAGCTGCAGGAAGAAGAGTTCCTCGAACTTCAGGCGGCGTACCGATTTCTGGAGGGCGTAGCTGTCGGCGGGGAAGTGTATGTTGCGTATGGCGTAGGCCAGCGGCACCAGGGCGTTTTCCTTGAGTATGTAGTCCGGGAGGGTTTCCTTGATTTCGGGCAGGCACATTGCCAGCGCGGCGGACTGGAGCTTGCACATCACCTTGCCGGTGATTCCGCCGTTCTTAAGTTTCTCAGTGCTGGGATATACTCCCGTGAGCGTGCCTTTGCTGTCGGCACCGCCGACCACGGGACTATCCACTTCGGGATGCACCATGTTCAGGCGGCCGTTGAATTCCGAGGGCTTGCCGAAGAATAGGAAGGCGCTGCCTGGCTTGAGCCTCTCCACATTCCACTTCGTGATCTTGAAAAAGACCATTTCCATCTGGCCGGTGCCGTCGTCCACTATTACGCTCAGGTGCTTTGATACCAGCGTACTGCTGACGATGGTTCCTTGCACCTGGACATATGCCAGGTCGCCCCGGACTTCGCGTATGGGGGTGATGGATGTGCGGTCGATGTAGCGGAAGGGATAGATATGAAGAAGGTCGCCGAAGGTCTCGATGCCCAGCTCCGAACGGAGCAGTGCGGCCCTCTTGGGCCCCACTCCGCCAAGATACTGTATCTCAGAATTCAGCGCCGATGCCATACATACAAATTTAGTAATTTTCAATCTAATAAAAAAAACATATCTTAGCACTCGATTATGAAAGTATCTTCAAAAAAGAATAAGAAGGCGAAACGTATGTTGACAATAATTGTTGTGTTGGCGGTAATCTTCATAGCCATCAAGTCCCTCTTTTTTCCGTCGCTGAAAGAGATTCCTACAACCGGGAAATATGGTATTGCTTCAGAGGATTACTGGATAACGGAAAATAAGACGGATCCATATTCCAAGAAAGGAAACAAGAGGCAACTTCAGGTAAGGAAATGGTTCCCGGTAGATTGTTCCGAGGACAGGCCCGTCGTAGTGGCATCTCACGGATCCTGCGGGCCGATAGGGAACAACCTGAGTCTTTACCGCGAACTGGCAAGCCACGGATATACCGTCCTGGCTGTCGCACATCCCGGTCAAGTAGCAAGTATCAAATACGAAAACGGCAAGAAGAGCGGCCCCAGCAGGGAATTTCTCAACGAAATGTTTACCCTTAATCCGGAGGGTGATCCTCAGAAGGTCTATGAAGTCTACCATAAGTGGATGGAAATCCGGACCTACGATTTGAATGCCGTCATGGATGACTTCATCGCCAAACATGGAGCTACACGTTTTATCGCAGAGGGCCATTCTCTGGGTGGTTCTGCGGCATATGCCATGGCAAGGATAAGAAAGGATGTAATAGGAGTCGTCGCTTTGGAATCGCCCTTCATGTACGACATCAAAGGCGTCGGGAACGGAGAATTCCTCTTCGATGAAAGCGACTATGATGTGCCGGTATTAAGCATCTATTCCGATGCTGCTTATCCGTATCTGAAGAAATGGGGGCTGTATCGGAACAACGCCAGATTCTTGGAAAGCACCAATCCTCTGTATACGAACATCCATTACGAAAAAATAGGTCACTTTGGTTTGTGCGAGATGTCCTTGGCCTCGCCTGTCATGACTGCCATCCTCGACAGGGGTTTCCAGAAAGTAAAAGCCTCCGATCAGCTAAAGAAGCTGAACGAGGATTGCCTTTCATGGATCTTGAACCTGAGATAGAGCGTAATAAACAGAAAAAACCGGCAGAGCAGACGAATATTAAAATAATATGTTATTTTTGCGGTTGACGAAACCATTAATAATCAATCAATAACAAGTCATGAAAAAACTCTTTATCATTGCCCTCGCCGCCATGTTCGCCCTGGTATCCTGCGACAAGAGCGGCGGTAACGACACGCCCGGCGACACTGCATCCCTCGAAGGCCGTTGGAATGCTCCCCGCTTTGAAGATAACCCCAGTGACATCGCATACAGCTTTGTCTTCAAAGGCAACACTCTCGACCTTTATGTGATTGCATATGGTTGGCGTTGCTCCGGTACATACACTTATTCCAATAATGAGATCACCTACAACATCAGTTCGATCAAACAGAGCCTTACCGGTGTCGAATACGATGAACAACATCATATTATCGCCTATTCTGGTGGAATGGGAAGCCTGAATGCGACGACACTGGAGCCCAGTGAGGGATATAGCTGGTACGGGCTTGAAGAGAACAGGTCTGATCTTGTTGAAGAGTATAAGGTCAATTACGCCAAATTCACCTTCAAGCTGACATCTTCGACCACCGCCGACTGCAACATAATGGGCCCTGCCGAGGTGTTCAAATTCAAGAAACAGTAACAACGCTGTCGCTATATACAATAACGGGTGGCCGTCAAAGGCCACCCGTTATTAATTATTACAGCAAGGGTCCTAGAGCTTCGGACCAGCCTTTACAAGGGCCTTGCCGGCACGGTTGCTCTCGTACTTGTGGAAGTTCTTGATGAAGCGGGATGCAAGATCCTTGGCTTTCTCTTCCCACTCGGCGGCATTCTTGTAGGTGTCGCGAGGATCGAGAATACCGGTATCCACACCTTCGAGCTTGGTAGGAACCTGGAAGTCGAAGTAAGGGATCTGCTTGGTAGGAGCCTTGTCGATGCTGCCGTTGAGGATGGCGTCGATGATTCCGCGGGTATCCTTGATGGAGATACGCTTGCCGGTTCCGTTCCAGCCGGTGTTCACGAGGTAAGCCTTTGCGCCGCTCTTCTTCATCTTCTTCACGAGCTCCTCGGCATACTTGGTAGGATGCAGCTCGAGGAATGCCTGGCCGAAGCAGGCGGAGAAGGTAGGAGTAGGCTCGGTGATACCACGCTCGGTACCTGCGAGTTTTGCGGTGAAGCCGCTGAGGAAGTAGTACTTGGTCTGCTCAGGGGTGAGGATGGAAACCGGAGGAAGAACTCCGAATGCATCTGCGCTGAGGAAGATGACCTGCTTTGCGGCGGGGCCGTGGCTGTCAGGACGTACGATCTTCTCGATGTGGTAGATAGGATAGCTTACGCGGGTGTTCTCGGTGACGGACTTGTCGTTGAAGTCGATCTTGCCGTTCTTATCGACGGTAACGTTCTCGAGGAGGGCGTCACGACGGATAGCGTTGTAGATATCGGGTTCGGACTCTTTGTCGAGCTTGATGACCTTGGCGTAGCAGCCGCCTTCGAAGTTGAACACGCCCTTGTTGTCCCAGCCGTGCTCGTCGTCGCCGATGAGGAGGCGCTTAGGATCGGTGGAGAGGGTGGTCTTGCCGGTTCCGGAGAGGCCGAAGAAGATGGCGGTGTTCTCGCCGTTCATATCGGTGTTGGCGGAGCAGTGCATAGCTGCGATGCCCTTCAGAGGAAGGTAGTAGTTCATCATAGAGAACATACCCTTCTTCATTTCGCCGCCGTACCAGGTATTGAGGATGACCTGCTCGCGGCTGGTCACGTTGAAAGCGACGCAAGTCTCGCTGCGGAGGCCGAGCTCCTTGTAGTTGTCGACCTTTGCCTTGGCTGCGCAGTAAACCACGAAGTCAGGCTCCTGATCGAACTCTGCCTGGTTCTTGGGACGGATGAACATGTTGGTCACGAAGTGGGCCTGCCAGGCAACCTCCATGATGAAGCGGACCTTCATACGGGTGTCCTTGTGGGTGCCGCAGAAGCCGTCCACTACGAAGAGGCGCTTGCCGCTGAGCTGCTGCTTTGCGAGTTTCTTGACAGCGTTCCAGGTCTTGACGGACATTTTGTGATTGTCGTTGGGATAACCTTCGGTGGTCCACCAGATCTCTCCGGGTTTGCCTTCCTTGGTTGTCTGATCATAGACAATGTATTTGTCTTTAGGGGAGCGGCCGGTATATACGCCGGTCATTACGTTGATGGCGCCGAGTTCGGTAACCTGGCCTTTGTCGTAGCCCTCGAGGCCGGGTTTGGTTTCTTCGTTGTAAAGAACCTCATAAGTAGGGTTGTAGAGGACTTCCTTTACACCGGTAATGCCGTACTTGGCAAGTGATTTTTTGTCCATAAGTATTTTTGAAGTTAAGGTTTCAAATTTCACGCGCAAATTTACACATTTTGCGGCAAATAAAGAAGTCTGTCAGCCCAAAATCATAAACTTTTGTGATTTAGAGGAAATTGGACAGAAAAATGAGAATTACGGCCACCGGAGCCACATATCTTATGAGAAAGCGGATTACGCCGAAAATCTTCTCGTTGAACTTGAGCCGGCCGCCGTTGGTAAACTCGTCGTGGAAGTTCTCCGGTTTCATCTTCCAGCCGACGAACAGCACGCAGAGCAGGCCCCCCAGCGGCAGCAGGAAGTTGCAGCAGAGTAGGTCGAAGGCCTCGAACAGGCTGTGGCCGAATATCTTGACTGCGGCAAGCGGACCGAATCCCAGGGCGCAGAGCGCTCCCACGGTGCCGGTGACCAGGAAAACCAGCAGAGTGGCCTTGCCGCGGCGGAATCCGTGTTCCTCGGTGAGCCAGGCTACAGGCACCTCTACCAGCGAAACCGAGGAAGTGAGAGCCGCAATCGACACTGCCAGGAAGAAAATGATGGCCACCGCCGTGCCCAGCAGGGGAGAACTCTCGGCCATCTTGCAGAAGATGAAGGGGAGGGTGTCGAAGATGAGTCCGGGCCCCGTTCCCGGTTCTATGCCCGCTGCGAACACCGCCGGCATTATGGCGAATCCGGCGATAATGGCGAAGAAGAGATCGAAGCCTGCGGTTCCGGCCCCGGAGAATACTATATCTTCGTCCTTGCTTATGTAGGATGCGTAGGTTATGATGATTCCCATTCCCAGGGAGAGGGAGTAGAAGCTCTGTCCTATGGCATTCACGAAGGTGCGGGTGCTGACCTTGCTCCAGTCCGGCTTGACAAGGTAATCCACTCCGGCACCAGCCCCGGGAAGGCAGACCGAGTAGATGGCAAGCACTACAATCAGTACGAAAAGCACCGGAATGGCCAGCTTGCTGAAGCGGCCTATCCCCTTTTTGACACCGCCGGCCACAATAAGGCAGGATATGCCCAGATAGACGGCGAAGGCTATGACCGATTTCCAGGGGGCGGCGGTGAAGCTTCCGAAGGATTCGGGGAAGCCGAGGGTGAAGGAGCGCAGCAGGTAGCTGAGGCTCCATCCTCCTACCACGGCGTAGTAGGATAGTATGATCGAGGGGGTGAGTATGCAGAGTACGCCCAGCCATCTCCACCGGGAGCGGGGGGCCAGGCGGCGCATTGCTCCCAGGCAGTTTGCTCCGCTGCGCCTGCCTATGATGAATTCCGAGAAGAAGATGGGAACAGAGAGCAATAGCGAAGATGCTATGTAGATGAGGATGAAGGCTGCGCCTCCGTACTCTCCGACCATGTAGGGGAATCGCCAAATGTTCCCCAGGCCTATGGCACTGCCGGCCATGGCTGCGATTGCAGCAAAGCTGCTGCCGAATTGTTCTTTATTTTCCATACACTACTAACTGAATATCTGGCAGGGGCAAAGCAATCATTGTTTGCCGTACGTAATTCCAGGCCAGTCGTCCGTGCGGAAGGGCCACGCCGGCAATCCCGCACCGTTGAACAGGTTGCAAACCGGATTCGCGGCCCATCCGTAGCGCACTGCTACGGGCCTGGACACATCCGGGCAGGAGACTATGACTTCATCTCCCGAAATCCGGGCATCCGCCCAGTGCCAAACGTGGTCGGCACCGGCAATCTGGAAGCCCGTGAGCTCTCCTCCCTCCGCCTTCTTCACCAACTCTGACTCCATCCCTTTCTTGCCATATCTGTCGCTGGCAAAAGTTCCTGAAGGAATAACCCTGAGTCCGCCTGCAGTATCGCTGAACCTGACACTGATGCTCCCTTCCCGGATCTTGTAGGATTCGGGTCTGGGACCATTGCAGGCCACTTTCTTCCCATAGTCGTTTGCAAGAGCCAGGAGGGCTAGCCTGTCGCCGACTTCCTGCTTGCGGACGGGATGTATGTCTTCGGCCTCTCCGAGGTCGATTATGCAGGCCATTCCCACTTTGTCCAGCGAGCTGGTGGCCATAGCCTGGGCCTCGCGAAGCTCTGCCCAGTCGCTGTCGCCGGCATCGGCGGCCAGCGCTTTGTAGTTTGCTATCTGGGTTATGTAGAAAGGGAAATCATATCCCCAGGTGCTGCGCCAGTCGAGTATCATATCTCTCATCTGCTCGCGGTAGAGGTAGGCCTTTTCGGCATTGGACTCTCCTTGGTACCATATGGCTCCTTTCATTGCGAAGGGGGCCAGAGGCTTTATCATAGCGTTGTACAGTACCGAGGGAATGTTAGGTTCGCGGGCTGTTGATTTGGGCATCCCTTCGAATGATACCGAGAGAGCCACTTTCCATTCATCATCGAGGCGTATCCTGCTGCCGTCGGGGCCTTGGAGATACAACAGGGTGGCATCTCCGTACAGGCCTCCATCGCCGTGGTCGTCGGTATTGCGTATGCATATGACGGCTTCTCCGGCCTTGACCAGGCTTGCGGGTATGGTGTATTCGCGTGCTTTGTTCCAGATGCGCCCGGAGCCTACCAACTCACCGTTCCAGTATGTTTCGTCAAAGTCATCCACCGGGCCCAGGCTGAGGATAAGTTCTTTCCCGGCCCATCCTTCGGGAATAACTACGCTTTTACGGAACCAGAAAATGCCGTTCGTGCCTTTCCACAGGCTCTGGACTTTATCCGGAAGAGTGATGCTCTTCCAGACGAGCGAAGATCCGTCCGGGCCACTGTCCAGGGCGGTGACTTTTTCGTAGAATGCGTTTATTTCCTCTTCGAAAGTGCGCTCGCGTTCGGATTCGTCATCTTTAAAGGCTGGCACCTGACCCTGTTGACGGTTCTTCATCCAGGCTTCAATTATGGTCCCGCCCCAGCTGCTGTGGATTATGCCGACGGGGACCTTAAGTTCCTGCATCAGGCGGCGGCCGAAGTACCAGCCGGCAGCGGAGAAGTTCCGGACGCTTTCGGGGGATGATTCCGTCCATCCGCCGGAATCCGCGCTGAAGTAATCGTGTTCGACCATCCCGGTGGCGCGGGATACCTGCAGGAGGCGTAAGTCGGCGAATTGTGCGGCGCTATTGATGTCGGCTTGGTTGGTGCGTGCTGCCCTCCAGCTTTCCACCGGCATCTGCATATTGGATTGGCCGGATGCAAGCCACACTTCGCCTATCAGTACATTCTGTATCGTAATGGGCTCGCCGTCGCTGATGGTGACGCTATGCTTCTTGAAACTGCCTTTGGGAGTATCGATCTTCAGGGACCAATTTCCCCGGGAATCCGCGCTTGTGCTGTAGATGCGCTTTGTCCAGGAAGGACAGACTTTAACCGTGACGCCAGGCTCAGCCTTCCCCCATACCGGTGCCTGGCAGTTCTGCTGGAGTACCATATTGTCGGTAAACAGAGGCGAAAGGCTGACCTTCGCTTCTGTGCACACGGCAAACAGCCCCGCTGCCAGGATGAGGAAGAATTTTTTCATATTAAAGGCGTCACTAAACAACTCAACAGTCAAAAGTACGAATAAATAATTATATTTGCTAACGTTTTGTATATCTTAACATTGAGAGAATAGACATCTGTGCATAATCACATCTTGAGATAGGGCGAAAAGATAATATGCGAACAAATAAACATTTAGTCTTAGTCTTTATTCTGGCATTTGTGTCTTGTTGCAAATCCCAGGATGAAATCGTGGGACCGCAGTTACTTTGGTCTTTAGAACTCCCTCGCATAGATTCTCCTGATGTGTTATGGCAGGGAGAGGGAATAATGCCAGTTTACGATAATATCATTGTTGCCCATACTACTATGCACGACGATTGGGATGAACCTTTGACAATCGCCGATAACCGATTATGTGGAATCAACTTGAATGATCAGAGTGTCGAATGGCTTTATCCCCAAACCGATGCGGTCGAAATGGACATTATTTTTAATCATTATGGTTATCAGATAGGTAATCTATTTGTCGTTAAATATGTTGAAACATCATCAGACGGGGAGATGTTCACATCCGTTGCTGCTTTAGACATAGCCACTGGTGATGAGAAATGGAAGTACCGGGAACAGACATATGATTCTAATAATCATTGCGACTATGTCGTTGGTGATGGGAACTATTGTTATTATGTCAATGACGGTCAAAGAGTTTATATGTCTGATGTTAACAACGGTGAGACTCATCTTCTGTATTCGGCCGGAGATATGGGGATAGAAAATCAGCCACTATTTGTTGGTGATAATAGAATGGCAATAATACGTCATGACAAAGAGGATGATTTGTCATTCTCGGAAGTAATCATTATGGACTTGACAACCAAATGCATAGATAAGAGTTTTAATCTACCGATTACAAAAGAGTATTCTGATTGGACTTTAGGCGCGGTAAATGATGGTAATACGCTGTATTGTAATATTCATGATTATAGTTATTCAATAGACATAGATTCAGAGATGATTGGTTGGGAAAGCCGAAATCCCGGTTTTGATGGTATGGGTAATTATTTTCTTCACAACGGAGTCCTTTTTCGGTCTGGTTGGTCTTCGGCGATTGCCTTGGATGTTCGGACTGGAAAGCCTTTGTATGGTTATCCGGAGTTGGGCTCCACATTGGTTTCCGCCTATGGTGAAAGAGTTTATTACACGACTTCTACTGGCCAATTGTATGTGATGAATTTAAAAGATGGCCATATAATTAGCAAAACTACGTGCCCATGTGGACAATCCGGCTTTTTTGGGGCATATCCGACAGTTTATGGTGATAATCTATTTATAATGGGCGGGAACAAGTTACATTGTTATAAACTATAATTTCACTAAATCTGCCGAATGAATGAGACTCTGAAGAACATAATGGCGCGCCGAAGTATACTGCATTCAATCCGAAAAAATAATCTTCTCGCATTAACCATTTTATTGGTTGTATCCTGTTGCAAATCAAGCGACAATGATTATTCGGCATTAGGATTACGGTGGTCTCTAGAACTGCCTCATGGTTCTTCTCTTGGTATTTGCTGGGAGGGCGCTATGATTATGCCAATGTTTGACAACGTTCTAGTCGCTCATACGACATTACATGATGATTGGGATGAGCCTTGGACAATCGCCGATAACCGGTTATGCGGGATTAATATTGTCAATAAAACAGTTGAATGGCTCTATCCCAAAACAGAAGACATTACTGTTGATATAATGTTTAACAGTTTGGGTTATCATTCAGGTAGAGTATTCGTGGTCAGATATGAGGAAAAGGATAATAATGATGATGATAGTGCAGAATACAATACGGTTGCGGCTCTGGATATCGTTTCCGGAGAAGAACTCTGGCGGTTCAAGGAGCGGACATATGAATGGACCCGTTTTGCGGAAGGCATTGTAGGGCAAGGCGATTACTGTTATTTCGTTAATGATGGACAACGGGTTTATAAAACTAACATTCAAACCGGTGAGACAGAGTTGTTCTATTCCTCGGGTGAATGGAGGATAGCTAATACTCCTTATTTCTTGACTGATGGCAGGATTGCTATTCTATGCTATGATTGGAATGGAGATCCTACAGACTCTATGCTTCTTGTTATAAATCCTTTGACGAAGGAAGTTGAGAAAAGGACAACAATGCCTAAAGTTGAAGGAAGTGACAGAAGCTTAGCTGCTATTAATAAGGGCAATATTCTATATTGTTATATAGCGGATTATAACTTTGCCTATGACATCGACAACGAAAAGATATTGTGGGAATGCTGGACTCCAGGTTGCGATAATGCTATGGATTTATTGCTGAGAGATGGTATCCTATACAAGGCTGGGGATTCGTGGACATATGCCCTTGACGCAAAAACCGGCGCTCCTTTGTATGACTATCCGGAACTTGGTGCCGATCGCGTAACAATCGACAATGGCAAGGTTTATTTCGTTGCCTCATATGGTACACTTTACATTATGAACCTTAAAGACGGGCGGATTCTCAGCGCAACAGAATGCCCTGGTTATGGAACATATTTTTTCGGTTCATACCCTACCATTTACGATAACAAGTTATACATAATGGGTGGTACACAACTTCATTGTTATAAAATATAATTTCACTACATTTGCTGAATGAATGAGACTCTGAAGAACATAAGGGAGCGCCGAAGCATACGTCAGTTCCGTCCGGATCCTGTTCCGGACGAGATGCTGAAGCAGATTATAGAGGCGGGACTTTATGCTCCTAGCGGCCGTAATCACCAATCTTCCGTCATATTGGCAATCACCGATCCAGTGCTTATTGCAAAGCTGTCGGATGCCAATCGGAGGATTTGGGGAAAGCCGGAGGGAGTGGATCCTTTCTTCGGGGCTCCGGTTGTGCTGGTGGTGCTCGACAAGGCCGATTGGCGCAACCGTGTGTACGATGGTTCGCTGGTGATGGGCAACCTTATGCTGGCGGCGCATTCCCTGGGGCTTGGCAGTTGCTGGGTGCACAGGGCTAAAGAAGAGTTCGAACTCCCGGAGTTCAAGGAACTCTTGATAAACCTAGGCCTGGAAGGGGAGTACGAGGGGATTGGACACTGCGTACTCGGATGGCCTGCTACGGGCCTCCCTGAGCCTCTTCCACGCAAAGAAGGACGTGTATTCTTTGTTAAGTAGTGTAGTTATATGGACAAGATTATCGATCCGGTTCCTTCCGCCCTGCTGAAGGCGGAACTGACCAAGAGCCGTAAACTGATGGACACCAACAAGGGCGGAAACGAACTCTATGTGGTGGACTGTCACAATGCACCTAATACCCTGAGGGAAATAGGCCGTATCCGCGAACTGACCTATCGCGAGGCCGGAGGCTGCTCCGGCAAGGAGATGGACCTCGATGAATATGATTTCCTCGACAAACCCTATCAGCAACTGATTGTCTGGGATCCTGATGCCCAGGCGATAATAGGCGGGTATCGTTTCATCCTCGGGAAGGATGTCTCCTTCCGTAAGGACGACCAGCCTAATTTCACATCCTCGCACCTTTTCCATTACTCCGAGAAGTTCCTTCAGGAATACCTGAACAAGACAATGGAACTCGGCCGCTCCTTCGTGGCTCCCGAATACCAGAGTTCCAAGGCCGGCGCCAAGGCGCTGTTTACCATGGACAACCTTTGGGACGGTATAGCCGGCGTGCTGCTTAGCCATCCCGGAGTCGAGTACCTGTTCGGCAAGATGACCATATACAAGTCTTACGACAAGTTGGCCCGCGAGCTGATATTGCGTTTTCTGGAGAAGCATTTCGCCGATAAGGAAGGGCTCATCACCCCTTACAAGCGCCTCGTTCCTGAGACGGATCCCAGGATTATGGACCTGATCCTCAAGGAAGACGACCTTAAGTCGGATCTCCGCTGCCTGAAGGAGGCACTCCGCAGGCTTGGAAATACCATACCTCCTCTGGTCAACTCCTACATCAATTCTTCTTCGACGATGAAGATTTTCGGCTCGGCCGTGAACGACGAATTGTCGGACGCCATAGAGACCGGTCTGATGATACGATTCAACGAGATGTACCCCGACAAACGCGACCGCCACATCCTCACCTTCATACAGAAGAGGGTCCCGCGCCTGAGGAAAGTCGCCGAAAGGGTAATCAAACAGCATAATCTGGTTTCTCACGAGATAGAGTTCAAATAGTTTCCGGTATGGATGCGAAGGATGTCCTGAAGCAATACTGGGGTTACGATGGCTTCCGCCCGAAGCAGGAGGAGATAATATCCGCCGCCCTGGAAGACCGTGACGTCCTGGCCATCCTTCCTACCGGTGGTGGAAAATCGGTCTGTTTCCAGGTGCCGGCCCTTATGAAGGACGGCATAGCCCTGGTTATCACGCCCCTGATAGCCCTGATGAAGGACCAGGTGCAGAACCTCGAATCCCGCGGCATCAAGGCCCTGGCTATTCACGCCGGTATGAACCGTTTTCAGGTGGACACGGCCCTGAACAATGCCGCATACGGGGATTTCAAGTTCCTGTACCTCTCGCCTGAACGTCTTTCCACACCCTTGTTCCAGTCGTACATAGATATACTCAAGGTCAATTACATCGTGGTGGACGAGGCGCATTGCATTTCCCAGTGGGGCTATGACTTCCGTCCGGATTATCTGCAGATAGGAAAGCTCCGCGAGCGTGTGAAGGCCCCCGTGATAGCCCTTACCGCTACGGCTACTCCGCCAGTTGCGGAGGACATAATGGACAAGCTTGGTTTCGAGGAGCATCTTCTGATCCGTGCCAGTTTCCAGAGGCCGAACCTCCACTATGTCGTGCGCCGCTGCGAGGATAAACTCGGGCAGTTGATCGGAGTCTGCAATGGCGTCGAGGGCAGCGGGATAGTGTATCTTCGCAGCCGGAAGAAATGCGAGGAATATGCTGCCCTGCTTCGCGCGGAGGGCATCAATGCATCATTCTACCACGCCGGCCTCTCTCCCGAGATGAGGAACGAGCGCCAGGCCGCCTGGAAGAATAATGCTATCCGTGTGATGATCTGCACCAATGCTTTCGGAATGGGAATAG
>JAEEXQ010000084.1 GCA_016287875.1 Bacteroidales bacterium
GCAGCGAGCCGAGGAATCTGGTCGCTGGGCTAAGGCCGCCGGCGAGGAGGCATCCTGGCGGATGCCAGTCATCTTGTCAGGGGCTCTGCCCCTAACGTGCCCCGCGGCTCCCGGCCTTAGTCCTACGGACCGGCCTCCGCCGTTCGCGCTGTGGCGCTCATTCCCATATTCGATCGGCAGCGTTGCCCACCTGCCGCACCCCATTTTCTGCACGACCTGCAGCATTTTTGCCGTTTTTTGCTCCAGGTCCCCGGTAAAACACGCCGACCTGCAGCGTTTTTGCCGTTTTTTGCTCCAGGTCCCAAGCAAAACACTATGACCTGCAGCGTTTTTGCCGTTTTTTGCTCTAGGTCCCCGGTAAAACACGCCGACCTGCAGCATTTTTGCCGTTTTTTGCTCCAGGTCCCCGGTAAAACACTATGACCTGCAGCATTTTTGGCCTATTATGCTCCAGGTCGATCAAAGAAATGCGGTGTGATATTCCGTGGAAAGGTGGTGAGACACTAAGATCCTTCGCTAACGCTCAGGATGACAATTATCGTGCAGCAGCCAAGTGATTGATAGATAGGTGATAACCGGAAAGAGAATCGGCGAATTTCGACGATTCTCTTTCCGGGATAGTGTTGGTAATCAAAGGATTAAGTGCTGCAGGGCGAAGGGGTAAGGATGCCCGATCAGGCCGGGCATGACGGAAAAGACGGTCGGGCATGACAAAGGGAGGGTCGTGCGTGTCGAGGAAAGGGCTGGGCGTGATTGGGGCTAGAGGGGGTGCTGGACTGGTTGGCCGGTCATGAGGGGGTAGCCGGTGATGGCTTGGGCGCGGTGCCAGAGGCGGCCGGAGATGTAGCCGGGGTGGTCTGCGAGGCAGGGGGTGCGGTAGTTGGCTTCCAGTATGGCCGGGCTGGCATTGGCGGCCGGGGAAATCTCGGCAAGCTGTGGGATAGGGATGGATAGGGTGTAGATCAGCAGGTCGGCGACGGGGGCGAGGAGGGGGAGTTCTTCGAGGGGGCGGATGTCGGGGGTGTGGCGGCTGCGGTTGCAGATGACCACGTCGCAACCTAGCGAGCGGGCTGCGGCTGCGGCGGCTTTGCCGGCGCCGCCGAAACCCACCACGAGCACGGTCTTGCCTTCGCCGAAGCCTCGTTCCTCCAGCAGCAGACGGACTCCCAGGTAGTCGGAATTATAGCCGTGCACCAACCCGTCGGCTTCCTTGACTGCGATGTTGACGGCCCCGATGGAGCGGACGGATTCATCTACCACGCCACACTCCAGAAGCTTGCGGAACGCGAGTTCCTTGAACGGCGCGGTTATGTTGATGGCCCGATACTCATCGAGAAAACGCTTCCAGGAAAGCTCGAAATCTTCCCCTTCGATCAAGTCATAGGGCCAGCGGCCGCCATAGGCCGCGGCAAACACCGCAGGGCTTTCCGAATGGGCTATCGGATGCCCGATTAAACCGAATTTTTCCATACTTGGCGAAGTTAAGAAAAATTACTAAATTTGCATAACGTACCATTGTGTACGCACACGGTGTAGTAACATACTCATTATCAACTATATGACCAATATCTTCTCTTTGGAAGGGAAAAACGCGTGGATTACCGGCGCGTCTCACGGCATTGGATTCAGCATCGCCGAGGCCTATGCCAAGGCTGGAGCCAGCAATATCATATTCAACAGCAGCAGCGAGGCTTCCCTGCAAAAGGGGCTCGAAGCATACAGGAAGGCCGGGATTAGCAATGTGCACGGCTATGTGTGCGACGTGACCGACGAAGCCCAGGTCAAGGCCCTTGTGGAAAAGATCCACGAGGAAGTCGGCCCCATCCATATATTGGTAAACAACGCCGGCATAATCAAGCGCATCCCCATGCACGAAATGTCCCGCGGGGAGTTCCAGCAGGTGATAGACACCGACCTGGTGGCCCCCTACATCTGCTCCGCCGCCGTGCTCCCCGAAATGATGGAGCGCCGCGAGGGGAAGATAATCAACATCTGCTCGATGATGAGCGAGCTGGGCCGCGAGACCGTTTCTGCCTATGCCGCTGCGAAGGGCGGCCTGAAGATGCTCACCCGCAATATCTGCTCGGAATACGGAGGATACAACATACAGTGCAACGGCCTTGGCCCCGGCTACATAGCCACCAGCCAGACCGCACCCCTGCGCGAGCGTCAGGCTGACGGCAGCCGCCATCCCTTCGACGCCTTCATAGTCAGCAAGACTCCGGCAGGCCGCTGGCTGGATCCGGACGAGCTCGCAGGCCCGGCGGTATTCCTGGCCTCCAAGGCCTCCGACGCAGTGAACGGCCATATTCTCTATGTAGATGGAGGCATTCTTGCCTATATCGGAAAACAACCAAAATAGATATGAAAATCAATTGCGAAGTCAGGCAGGCATCGAGCAATGTAGATGCCAAGCATTACGACACCGGGCGTATCCGCCAGGAGTATCTGGTGCAGAACCTTATGGTGGCGGATGAAATCAATATGGTATATTCGATGTTCGACCGCATAATCGCCGGCGGAGCGGTTCCGGTGAAGGAAGATCTGCTGCTCAGCGCTCCTGAGATACTCCGGGCCGACTATTTTACCCAGCGCCGCGAGCTCGGGATCATCAATGTCGGCGGCCCCGGCAGCGTGAAGGTCGGAGAAGATATCTTCCATCTCGATAATAAGGAAGCCCTGTATGTGGGCCGCGGAGACAGGCACGTCACCTTCTGCAGCGATGACGCCGCCAAGCCCGCCCACTTCTACTTCTGCTCCGCCACCGCCCACAAGGAGACCGGAGTCAAGAAGGTGAGCAAGAAGGATGCGGTGGTGATGCACCTCGGCAGCCTCGAAGAGAGCAACGAGCGCACCATCAACCGCCTGCTGGTAAAGGAAGTCGTGCCTTGCTGCCAGCTGCAGATGGGTATGACCGAGCTCGCTCCCGGCAGCACCTGGAACACTATGCCCGCCCACACCCACGAACGCAGGATGGAAGTTTACTTCTACTTCGAGCTTCCGGAAGATGCGGCCGTGTGCCATTTCTGCGGCGAGCCTCAGGAGACCCGTCATATCTGGATGCACAATGAAGAAGCGGTCATCTCCCCCCAGTGGAGCATACACGCCGCCTGCGCCACCCGCAACTATACATTCATCTGGGGAATGTGCGGAGAGAATGACGACTACGGCGACATGGACGGCGTAGCGACCAAGGATCTGAAATAACGACCGATATGAAAAAGTATCTGATAGTGGCACTTGCACTGTTGGCCGTGGGATGTGCGCGGAACAAGGAGCAGAAGGTGATGGCGCGTGAAGTGCCGGAAAGAGCCGACGACTTTGTGTTCGAGAACAATCTCATAGCCGGCAGGTTCTATGGCAAGGCCCTGGAAGGGAATCCCACATCTCCCGGAATCGACATCTGGGTGAAGCTCCCCGGAGCGCTGGTGGCGGATGAGTGGTATGCCGAGGCTGTCAAGCCCGGGAACGGCAACTACTACCACAAGGACCACGGCGGGAAAGACTGCTACAAGGTCGCGGTAAGCCTCGGAGGAGGCGCTTCCGTGCCCTATATTGACGGAACTCTATGCTATCCTGCCACGAACTACCGCAGCAGCAGTATAGTCAAAAGTTCCCCGACCGAAATCAGCTTCGTGCTGCATTATCCCGAGTGGCAGGCCGGCGGAGTCACCGTCAGCCTCGACAAGAAGGTCACCGTCTATGCGGACAGCTACTTCTGCAAGGTCGAGGATAGCTACAGTTTCGATGCGGATTCCCTCACCATCGCGGCGGGCATCTTCCGCCACAACGAGGCCGGAACCATAGAATCGGAGGCTTACGGGGCGGATTATTACGCAATTTGGGAGAAGGCTTCCGACCAGAGCGTGGAGCCCGAGGACGGCATGCTGGGCGTGGCCGTGGTAATGCCTGAAGCGGACTGCGTGACCATAGTGGATGGCGGCCGCCACGGCGCCTGCCTGAAAAAGATAGCCAAAGGCGAGACCCTCGAATACTGGTTCGGCTCCTGCTGGAGCAAAGGCGACATTGCCGGCGCATCGGTATGGTTCGAACTTGCAGCGGGCATCTGATAGACCACGACATCAATAAACTGACAACCAGTAAATTACGATAATTGAATATGAGTTTCATTGACAATGATTTCATGCTTCAGAGCAAGACTGCCCGGAAGCTTTATCACGAGCACGCCGAGGGCATGCCGATAATCGACTATCACTGCCACCTGGTGCCGCAGCAGATTGCCGAGAACATACAGTTCCGCGACATCACCCAGCTATGGCTGGTGGACGGCCACTACGGCGACCATTACAAATGGCGCGCGATGCGCGGAAACGGCGTGAGCGAGGAGTATCTCACCGGTGGTACCAAAAGCTCCTGGGAGACCTTCGAGAAGTGGGCTGAGACCGTTCCCTACCTTATGAGGAACCCCCTCTACCACTGGACCCATCTCGAACTCAGCCGCGTGTTCGGCATCGACAAGGTGCTGAGCCCCAAGACCGCCCGCGAGATCTACGAAGAGTGCAATGCCAAGCTCGCCACGGAGGAATTCCGCGGCCAGGCCCTCATCCGCAAGTTCAATGTCAAGGTGGTCTGCACTACCGACGACCCTGCCGACGACCTCCGCTGGCACAAGATGATAGCCGCGCATCCCTTCGGCACCAAGGTGCTGCCCGCGTGGCGTCCGGACAAGGCAATGGCCATCGAGGATCCCAAGTCCTACAAAGAGTATCTCAAGAGACTCGGCGAGGCCGCGGACAAGGAGATTGATTCCTACGCCGACCTGATCGAGGCCCTGCAGAAGAGGCACGACTACTTCGCCGCAAACGGCTGCAAGCTCTCCGACCACGGCCTGGAGACCTTCTACGCCGCCGACTACAAGCAGATAGAGATAGAGGCCATCTTCAAGATGGTACTGCTCGGAAAGCGCCCTTCGGAAAGCGAACTGAACAAGTTCCGCAGCGCTTTCCTGCACGATATGGCAGTGATGGATGCCGAGTCCGGATGGGCCCAGCAGTTCCACGTCGGCGCCATCCGCAACAACAACTCCAAGATGTTCAATCTGGTAGGTCCCGACACCGGTTTCGATGCCATCCACGACCTGCCCACCGCAGCTGCCGGCCATAAGTTCTTCGACCGCCTCGCGTCCGAGGACAAGCTCGCCAAGACCATACTCTATTGCCTCAATCCCAAGGACAACGAGGTGATGACGGTGATGGCCTACACCTTCAACGACGGCACCTTCCCCGGCAAGATGCAGTTCGGCTCCGGCTGGTGGTTCCTCGATCAGGAAGATGGCATGCGCAAGCAGCTGAACGCCCTCAGCGCTCTCGGGCTGCTGAGCCGTTTCGTGGGCATGCTCACCGACAGCCGCTCCTTCGTAAGCTATCCCCGCCACGAGTACTTCCGCCGCATACTCTGCGACGTGATAGGCAAGGACATAGAAGAAGGCCGCCTGCCCGCCTCGGAGATGGATTTCATAGGTCAGATGGTAGAGGATATCTGCTACAATAACGCTGACCGTTACTTCGGATTCTAAGTTACAAACATATAATGGCACAAAAATCTGACATCGGGCTTATAGGCCTGGCAGTCATGGGCGAGAATCTCGTCCTCAATATGGAAAGCAAAGGCTTCCGTGTAAGTGTATTCAACCGTACAGTTGAGAAGGTAGATAAATTCATCAACGGCCGCGGCGCCGGCAAGAACTTCTACGGGGCACACTCCCTGGAAGACCTGGTGGCATCGCTGGCAACTCCCCGCAAGGTGTTCCTGATGGTCAAGGCAGGGCAGGCGGTGGACGACTTCATCGAGAAGCTCATCCCCCTGCTCGAACCGGGCGACATAATCATCGACGGCGGCAACACCCACTTCCCCGACACCGCACGCCGCACCGCGTATGTGGAGAGCAAAGGCCTGCTCTACATCGGCACCGGAGTCTCCGGCGGCGAGGAAGGCGCCCTGAAGGGCCCTTCGATGATGCCCGGCGGATCTCCCGCAGCCTGGCCCTACGTGAAACCCATCTTCCAGGGCA
>JAEEXQ010000003.1 GCA_016287875.1 Bacteroidales bacterium
AATTTTCGTATCGAACAGCTTGACTGTCGAGTCGGAAATACGCACTCACGCACCCCAGATTGCAGGGGTGATGGACAAGCTCGAAAAGGCCTTTTATACCCCTGACGAGGAGGCGGAATTGGAGCGGCTTTTCCCCACCTGCGAGAAGATATCCATCGACTACGCCGTCATGGAAAAATCCCCCAATGTCTGGTGCATTCCATCGGACTGGCCCTGGGACGATCTGGGCAGTTTCGCCGCCATAGAAAAAGTAACCGGGCGCCCGGTCCCTCAGGAACTCAAAGACGCCCAGTTGGAATATCAACGCTCTAAATCCGGTCGGTAATTTATACTAAAGACGACAATGCCCGTCCTAAGCCTTTTTTTTGGCGTGGACGGGCCTTTTGTCGTCTTTGGGATATGCTATAGTTTATGGGCATGCAGCATGGCAACCGGATCCAGAGCCTTGTCCAGATCCTCCTTACTCATAAGCCCCTTCTCCAGAACGATATCATACACGCTTCCGCCGGTCTCCAAGGCCTCCTTGGCAACCTTGGTACTGTTCTTATATCCGATATAAGGATTGAGGGCGGTAACTATGCCTATGGAATTCTTGACCATCTCGTAGCAGTGCTCCTTGTTGACGGTGATGCCCACGATGCACTTCTCGCGCAGGGTGTTTATGGCATTGGTCAGCCAGGTGATGCTCTCCAGTATGGACTGGGCGATGACGGGTTCCATAACGTTCAGCTGCAGCTGGCCTGCCTCTGCGGCGAAAGCCACGGTGGTGTCGTTGCCTATCACCTTGAAGCAAACCTGGTTGGTAACCTCGGGGATGACAGGATTGACCTTTCCGGGCATGATGGATGAACCGGGGGCCATAGGGGGCAGGTTGATCTCGTGCAGGCCGCAACGGGGGCCGGAAGCCATAAGGCGGAGGTCGTTGCAGGTCTTGCTGAGCTTGATGGCAAGGCGCTTGAGGGCAGCGGAATAGCTCACATAGGCTCCGGTATCGGGTGTGGCCTCCACGAGGTCGGGGGCGGAGATGAGCTCGTCGCCGCAAAGCTCGCTCATACGGCGGGTGCATAGTTCGGCGAAGCCGGGAACAGCGTTAAGGCCGGTTCCGATGGCGGTTCCGCCCATATTTATCTCCTTGAGCAGCACTACGTTACGTTCGAGGTTCGCAAGTTCTTCTTCAAGGTTGTTGGCGAAGGCGTTGAACTCCTGTCCGGAGGTCATAGGCACGGCATCCTGGAGCTGGGTGCGGCCCATCTTGAGTATGTCCTTGAATTCTTCGCCTTTGGCGCGGAAGGCGGCGATCAGCTCGCCCAGGGCGCGGACCAGCTTCTTGTTCATACGCACGAAGGTGTAGCGGAATGCGGTAGGGTAGGCGTCATTGGTGGACTGGGCGCAGTTCACGTGGTCGTTGGGGGAGCAGTACTGGTATTCTCCTTTCTTGTGTCCCATTATCTCGAGGGCGCGGTTGGCGATGACCTCGTTCGCATTCATATTGACCGAGGTACCGGCACCTCCCTGCATCATATCGACGGGGAACTGGTCGTGCAGGGCTCCGTCCACGATTTCCTTGCAGGCCTTGCAGATGGCATCCGCAATCTTGGGATCCAGGGCACCGAGTTCTGCGTTGGCGGAAGCGGCGGCCCATTTCACATAGGCGATCGCGATGATGTACTCGGGGTAGTCACTCATATGAGTGGTGGAGATCTTGTAATTGTTGATAGCCCGCTGGGTCTGGACACCGTAGTAGGCATCGATAGGAACCTCAAGTTCGCCGATGAGGTCCGATTCGATTCTGAATTGTTTCTGACTCATAGTGTTATTCAAAATATTTCAATGACTTATCTAAAATTATCTCAATATCTTCTTTAGGTGTAATAGCCTCCAGCGGCACGCTCCAGGCCATCACCTTGTATCCTTCGAAAGGATGGAAGACGGCGGCTCCCGTGCGGTTGGAGAAGGTGGCTACGGCCTTTCCTCCCTCCTCGGCCCTGATGCCTCCGGCCGTCTCGACGCAGTAGCCTTCTTCGTCGGGGGAATTGCGGAAGCGGAAGTTCAGCCCGTCCATATTCAACCGGCCGTTTACGGAGCCGCGGGAGGTGCTCCAACGGTATCCCAGGGTGTCGCGTATGAACGAGCGGGCTTCTCCCTGATATCCGTCATCGGCGATAGGGTAGATCTCGTCCCAGGCGTCGGTACCTATGTAGGCCCCTGAAATCAGCAGGTTGCAGCCCTCTGCGGCGGAAGCGCCCAGGGCCTTGCGCAGAGGGGCAGGGAAGACGCGGAAACGGGGCGCCTTGCGAGTGTTTCCGACCAGGGTGCTTATCTGCTTGCCACAGATGAGGTCTATGGCGAAATACGGCTCGGCAGGGGCCTTCTCGTAGGCTTTGCGGCTGCTCGAGCAGAAACTGTATCCCAGAGCCAGCAGGGCCTGGCCGTGCACGTAGGGATAGTCGAAGCTGTTGCCCGCCTGCTGGAATCCGGCCTGGTCAACATCGGTGGCTCCGAATCCGGGGGCGGTGTTGTTGATGTATTTCTTCTCCCGGCGGAACTCATAGCTCTCTCCGCCGTAGGATATATCCTTGATGTAGGGGACTCCGCCGTCGCGCCTGGCATCGAATCCGGCATACTCGCCATAATCGAACCAGGAAGGTGCGCTGATGCGGTCGAAGTTATTGACTATCAGTATCTTTTTGGATTCTTCGGAGGACAGGCCCAGGCTCAGGACCTCGGAGGGGAAGGATCTTCCCCCGCGGTTGCAGGCCTCCACCATATAGGAATAGATGTGCCCGGCTTCTACCGGTAGTTCCACCGAGCAGCCCTTTACGCTGCGTCCGTTGTCGAAGGCTCCGTCGTCCACGCGGGTATATACCAGATACTCGTCCGGCACTGCGGTAGGCTCTTTGCCGTCGGGAGTGGGCTCCCAGCTCAGCCGGGCCTTTCCCTCAGTGCTGAATACCACGGAGAAGGCGCTGACGGGCAGGGGAGCAACTGCATAGCTCACCCCGTAGTAGGTGCTAAGGAACTTCAGTATGCCCTTGTAGATGGCCCGGCAGACATCGAAACGGTATCCTGGGTCGAGCCCGAAGCGCATATCGGCGAAGTTCTGATGGGCCAGCAGTTCCAGCAGCATGGCAGGAACGTCGGTGGTGCGGGATTCGGAGTAGGAACGGTTCCAGATCTGCCTGCGGGTCCAAAGGGAATCATAATCGCTGCGCAGGTCCTCCACTATCTGGGTCTGCACGAAATCGGTGAGCAGGCGGCAGGCGGCACGGTCGTTACCGTTCTTGAACTTCCTGCTGCCGTCGGCCTTGAGGGTATAGATGGCCAGGGTGCCTACTATCGAATCATTAGGGGTGACTCCGGCGTCGGTATGGAAGGCCAGGGAGAGGTCGAAGGGGATATCCTTGTCGTCCTTGAGCATCTTCACCCATTCTCCACGGGAGGCGAAGTCGCAGGTATAGTCGGTATCCCACTGGTGGATGCGCTTGTAGGGCATTCCGGCCCATTGTTCCCAGTACATTGCCCCTTCCAGATAGGAGGGCAGGCCGGAGGTTTCCCAGAGGGATGTGTCCTTGCCCTTCCCGCGGGCGATCTTTCCCATTCCTCCGCCTATCTTGACCGCATCGGCGCTCACCACGCTGCCTTTTTCCAGGCTGCGGCCGGTGGGAGTGCCGTTATCCAGCATTATGTAGGAATCGGGCCCCAGGTCGAATTCCCCCAGGAAGATCCAGGTGCCTCCGCCCATCTTCTGGTTCACCGTGAACTCGCTCTTGCCTCCGCGATGGAATACGCTGTAGTGGGCGGCGCTGCTGCTGTTGGGCAGGGTCTTGTAGGAAATGTACACGCAGTGGCGGCCATTCTGCTCCAGGCCGGGTTCCCAGCGCACGCTGGCATTCCCCTTGCCGGCCACGCAGGCTATCTGCCTGGCGGAACCCATAGTGAAGGGATTGTCGTCCTTCAAATAAATTTCTTTCTTGTCGGCGAAACCCTCGCCGGCATCCTTCCACAGGCCTTTTTCCTTGTAGAGGCCGTGGCTGCGCACGGGAAAGCCGGGGCTGCGGAAGTGGGCGTCGTTGTCGCAGATAATCTCCAGCGAACCGGTGTCCCTTTCGCGCGGGGTGAGAACGTAGGCGCCCGCCCTCTCAAGCATAGGGATGAGGAAGGGGATGACATAGCTCTGGGTGTAGAGGTCTTCGGTGGTGGTCCAGTTCGGAGAGCGTTGCCAGCTCCATACTCCGGCCCCGTTGTCGAAGAAGCGCCCGTGGCTCTGCCAGAGGGCTATATGGCGGCCGTAAAGGCCTCCGTCGTATCTGCGTCCGCCAAGCCTCTCGATGAAGGCTCTGCGGGGCTTTGCGTCCACTTTGAACTTGTAGGGGCGGGGCTGCCCGTCCCTGCCTATCGCGGGCTGGGCCAGTTCTTCCAGATCCACGCTCTCGCACCATATACCTCCCAGGGTGTAGTTGCTGACTTCTTCCGGCCACAGCTCCTGAAGCAGGCCGCGGAACCATCTGATGTCCTGCCTGCGCCAGGGATAGTCCCCCAGTTCCTTGGTGAAGTAGAGGTCCAGGATGGTCCCTCGTTTCATTGCCTTGTTGAGCTTAAGGCTCGAGCGCACGCGGAAATGCTCTTTCGCAAGTACGGTGATCGAATCCACCCTGGGTTTGAAGGCCTCGAGAATGGCTTTCTGGGCATTCGCGGAAAGGCTCAGCAACAATAGGGCGGAAAAGGTCAGAATCTTACGGAGCATAATCAGTTTTGCTTTCGGACTTTAAGATGCGTTATATCCACTATGAAGACTGCGGCGGTGCTCAGCGCTATGGCCAGGGCATCGGCCTTGAAGTCCCTTATGTCCATCGACCGGTAGGGGAGTTTCCCCTGTATGTATTCCGTGCCATAAGCGAGCAGCAGGCCGAATATCAAGGTGCCCAGCGCAAAAAGGAAGGCGTGGCTCAGCTTGTTGGTAAGATGGTCGTAGGCCAGATATGCAAGTATCGGGAAGGGCAGGAACATCAGGAAATGCGCTATCTTGTCGGTCGGTATGCCGAAGATGAACTTCTGCACGTCCGGGAGCTTGTCCACGTGCATGAAGCAGAGGAAGGCCACGGCTGCAAGATAGAGGAAGAAGAGTATCCTCGCCAGGAAGGTCTTGGGAGTTATCATAGGGCCTGCATGTCGTGAAGTTTACGGTAATACCCGCCGAGGGCGATCAGCTCGTCGTGGCGGCCACGCTCCACTATACGGCCCTCGTCCACCACGATGATCTCGTCGGCATCCTTGATGGTGCTCAGTCGGTGGGCTATGGCTATGGTGGTACGGTTGCTCATAAGGCGCTCCAGAGCCTCCTGGACGGCACGTTCGCTCTCGGTGTCGAGGGCGGCGGTAGCCTCGTCCAGAATGAGTATGGGAGGGTTCTTGAGCAGGGCGCGGGCAATGCTGATGCGCTGGCGCTGGCCGCCGCTTAGCTTGCAGCCACGGTCGCCTACGTTAGTCTGGTAGCCCTCTTCCTTCTCGAGGATGAACTCGTGGGCGTTGGCTATTTTGGCGGCCTCGATTACCTGCTCCTCGGTGGCTCCTTCCACTCCGAAGGCTATGTTGTTGAAGATGGTATCGTTGAAGAGTATGGGCTCCTGGTTGACGTTGCCCATCAGCGAACGCAGGCTGGCGAGCTTATAGTCGCGTATGTCCTTGCCGTCGATGGTGATCCTGCCGGACTCCACGTCGTAGAAGCGGGGAATGAGGTCCACCATGGTGGATTTTCCGCCTCCCGAAGCGCCTACGATGGCGATGGTCTTACCCTTGGGGATTTCGAAGTCGATGTCGGAAAGGATCTGCCGGCCGTCCTTCTCGTATTTGAAGTTGACGTGCTCGAAGCGTATGGAATCGTTGAATTCCTTGATCTCGACGGCACCCTCGCTCTCGCGGATGTCGTTGCGGGCGGTGAGTATCCTGTCAATCCTCTCCATCGATGCAAGGCCCTTGGGGATGTTGTAGGCGGCCTTGGAAAGGTCCTTTATAGGCTGGATGACGCTGTACAGTATCACCATATAGAAGATGAAGGTAGGAGCGTCGATGAAGGACTCGTCCTTGATGATGAGGAAACCGCCGAAGCAGAGCACTATGGCTATCATGGCGGTTCCCAGGAACTCGCTCACGGGGTGGGCCAGGGCCTGGCGCGTGGCGACGCGGGTATTCTTGGCGCGCATGGCACCGGTAACCTTGTCGAAACGGGCGGACATGGTCTTCTCGGCAAGGAAGGCCTTTATTACGCGGAGGCCGCCCAAAGTCTCTTCCACCATGCTCATAGTGTCGCTCCACAGGGCCTGGGCCTCGGTAGAACGCTTCTTGAGGTTACGCCCTATGACTCCCATCAGCCACATCATCAGCGGCGCGAACACCAGCACGAAGAGGGTGAGTTTCCAGGAGATGAACACAAGGGTGCCGATGTAGAATATGATGAGGATGGGATTCTTGAGTATCATTTCCAGGGAGCCGGTTATAGAATTCTCGACCTCCTGCACGTCACCGCTCATACGGGCTATGATGTCGCCCTTGCGCTCCTGGGAGAAGAACCCGAGGGGCAGGGAGAGTATCTTGTCGTATATCTGCAGCCTCATATCCTTCACGATGCCGGTGCGGAGGGGCACCATAACCGCGGTGGAACCGAAGTAGCAGGAAGTTTTCAGGGCCGTCATCAGTATGAGCACGCCCGCAAGCACGAGCAGGGTGACAACGGGCCCGTGGCTGCCCATATAGCTGGATACGAACCAGTAGAAGTTGTTAACCAGGGTTTCCTTGAAATCGCCCGTTCCCCAGGGGATGAAACTGTATGTATTCTCTTCCATCTGGAAGATTATCTTCAGCACGGGGATTATCAGGGTGAAGGAAAAGATATTGAAGACGGCGCTCAGGATATTCATCAGCACCGAACCAGCCAGGTATTTCTTGTACGGGCTTACATAGCGCCGTATCATCGACCAGAACGCTTTCATAATACAAAAATAATCAAAATCACAATATGAACATCGGCGACGCACTCTGGCGGGGAAGTGCCAGCAGGCGTATTCCGGTGCCCTCGACGGCCGGAGAACAGGCATCCAATGCCTTCTTCGGCGTGTTGTTGTGTTCGCTCAGATGGCACAGGAAGATGTTCTCCAGGCCAAGATGCATGAAGTCCCGTATCGCATCGGCGCACTCGGCATTGGAAAGATGCCCGTGGCCTCCGCAGATCCTGTCCTGGAGCTCAAGCGGATACGGCCCGGCCTTGAGCATATCCAGGTCGTAGTTAGCCTCTATCACCACCGTGGAAGCCTTGGACGCATATCCCAGGGCCTCGTCCGTCATACGGCCTATGTCGGTCATTATTACGAACACGTAATCTTCCAATTCGATGCAGTAACCTACCGTCTGCGTTGCATCGTGGGGGACTATGAAATACTTCGCACGTATCTTCCCGGGCACTATCTCCGACCAGGCGCCATCGTTGAGGGTGCGCACCACTGGGCCGAGGTATTCTCCCGTCATCCAATGGGTTGCGAGGGAGCCCCTGAGCTTGCGCGTCATCCAGACAGGCTTGAGCAGGCGTTTGCAGTAAGGCCCGAGGTTGTGTATGTGGTCCATATGGTCGTGGGTTATCAGTACGGCATCCACGTCGTCATATGTGAATCCATTCTTGGTAAGTTCCTGCTTCAGTCTCCTCAGGCTGACTCCGGCATCTATCACTATTCCTGCTCCGCCGTCCTCTCCGTCGATGTGGAGGAAATAGCAGTTGCCGCAACTGCCGCTGGAAAGGGACTGGAACACTATCTTGTTGCTAATCATTTTCTTTACAGTATTTCGAGATCACCCCGTAGGCATCCGTGATACCCAGTTCTCCCGCACGGGAAAGGTCTATGCAACCCTTCTCCTTGTCCTTTATGAAGATTAGGGCCAGGGCCCTGTTGAAATAGGCGTCACCCAGTTCGGGGCAGATGCTGATGGCCCTGTCGTAGTTCTCTATGGCTTCGACCATATTTCCGGACAGGCACTGCAGGTTGCCCATATTGAAGTACAGGTACGGTATGTCGGGGAGGATGCGCATAGCCTCCTGTATGTCGGCTATAGCTTCGGAGTAGTCGTAGGTGCGGTCGACCCTGTCGTTGACGCGGGCGCGTATCGTGCCCTGGTCGTCCATCGTGAGGGTCTGCACGTTACGTTCCATGCTGGCGATGAAGTCTATCATCTCCGCCCGCAGAACGCCGCGGTTCATAAGATAGAAAGCCTTGTAGAAGTGGGAGAAACGGTCCCTCAGGGCATCGGAGTCGGCCAGCTTGACTGCCTGGTCGAAGCAGTTCAGGGCTGAGTTGTACTGCTTGTTCTGCACTTCGTGTATGCCCTTTATGAAACTGACGACGGAAGGAGTGAGCTGGTTCTTGCCGGCACCGGCGCTGGTGTCTCCCGAAAGAATGCTCTCGATGCTTCTGGTGAGCCTGACGTTCTTGGTGTCCTCGTTAGCAACGCTGACGAGCAGGGGAGACAGGGCGGTGAAGCGGTCGATGAGAGGATTCTCGTAAACCCTCCGCACAAGGGGCCTGTCTCCTTGGCCGTCGTTGGCTATCTTGAAGCGGAAGAGCGGGCGCAGGCGCACGTCTATGTCGCGGTGCTGCAGCAGTTCGTTGTCGAAGTCTTTCTTTGCGAAATCCGCATCCAGGGCAAGCAGGGAGCTGTATTTCCGGGTGGTGTCGGCAAAGTCGGCCTTGCCGGAAGCACTCTTGCTATTGTACTCGGCAACCTTCTTCCGGGCTATGTCGTAGTCGGCCTTGGAAGCCTTGTTGCGCCCCATCATCTTCTCCACGAAGGAACGGTTCATATAGGCCTTGGCGAAGTCCGGATACAGGGCTATTGCCATATTGTAGTCCTCGAGGGCATCCTGCCAGCGTTGCATCTCGATGAAATAACCTGCCCTGTTGAAGTAGGCGAGCACGTTTCCAGGATTGATGCCTATCACCCTGTCCATATCGTCCAGGGCCCCCTCGAAATCGCCGACCTGCGCCCTGAGCAGGCTGCGGTTGTAGAGGGTGAGGGCGTTGCCGGGTTCGTCCTTGAGCACTCGGTCCAAGTCGGCCATGGCTTCCTTGGGCTGGTTGCGGTCGGCATACATCAGCGCCCTGTTGAAATAGGCGAAGGTGTTCGTCGTGTCCAGCTGTATGGCGTGGTCTATGTCTCCGATGGCTTTTTCGTAGTCCTGGCTGGAGGCATATACGCGGGCGCGGCGGATATAGGCCTCGGGGTCGTAGCGGTCAAGGCGTATGGCGCGGTTATAATCCTCCAGGGCCTTGAGCGTGTCCTTGCTGAAGAGGTAGCAGGCCCCGCGGTTGAGGAAGGCTCCGGGATCCTTGGGCTCTTTCTTGATATAGCGGTCGAAGTCGGCGATGGCATCTTCGAAGCGCTGGGCGAGGAAATAGGTGACACCGCGGCTATAGTACAGCCCGGCGAATCCGGGACGGAGGGCTATGGCCTTGTTGATGTCTTCCAGGCCTTCTTCATACATTCCCTGACGGCTCTTGGTGATGCCGCGGTAGTGATATCCGTTGGTGAATATGGGGTTGAGCCTTACCGAACGGTCGAAGTCCTGCTGAGCCCCGCGCACGTCGCCGAGGTTGTATTTGGAAATGCCGCGATAGAAAAAGTTCCAGTAGTCGGCCGTGTCCAGCCTGGCCAGGACATTGAAGTTCTCGATGGCCAGGGCGTACTTCCCGTCGGAGAAGGCCTGCCGGCCCCGGAGGAAGAACACGTCCTTGTCGTACTGGGCAAAGGCCTGCCCTGCAGGCCAGAGAACCTGCCAGAGTAAAAAGATTATTGCCAGCCCGAACTTTTTCATTAATTTTGTGCTGTTTTGCTTATAAGCAAGCAAAGATAACATTTATTATGCCGTTTTCCGCCCGTCTGGCAAAAATAATTCTCATTCTCTGCTTTCTGCCGGCGGCGGCCGTCACGGGCGCTATGGCCCAATCCGGGCCGGACGAGGGCTTGCGCCGCGATGTGGAGTTTCTCTCCGACAGCCTTTGCACCGGAAGGAAGACGGGTACGGCAGGTTCCTCCGCGGCATCATTCTACATAATCCACCATCTGCGCAGCCTGGGCTACGAAGTCAGGGTGGAAGCCTTCGGCACTTCTTCAGGCGCCGTGGGGCACAATATAATAGGCTTCAAGCCCGGTTTCACCGGCAGGGCGCTCTTGCTTATGGCCTCTTATGACGGACTGGGTAAGATAGGAGGGAGATTCTATCCAGGAGCGGACAGCAATGCCTCGGGAACTGCGGCCCTGCTGTCGCTCGCGGAGCGCTTTAAGGACCGTTCCGACCTGGTGCTGGCCTTCGTGGACGGGCACAACGCCAATCTTTCCGGGGCGGAAGCCCTGAAGTTGTCCCTAGGGAAAGTGAAACTCAGGATGGTGGCAAGCCTGGACATTCTGGGCAGCACGCTGGCCCCACCGGACGAGTTCTGGAAGAACTATCTGATAGTCCTGGGCGGAGCTCCCTTCCGGATTAGCCTGGAAAAGGCGGGAGCGGGCCTGCATCTCTATTACGACTACTACGGGAGCCGGTCTTTCACCGATCTATTCTACCGCAAGGTCAGCGACCACAAGGTCTTCCTGGACCGCGGCATACCCGTGCTGATGTTCACATCCGGCATCACCCTCAATACTAACAGGGAGGGGGACACCTGGCGGACCCTGGATTTCCCGGTATTCGCCAAGCGCGTAGAAGCTATAGGAAACTGGCTTGAGAACCAGTAGGGGGGCTATTCTTCGCTGTAAACCTGCACTATCACAGTTCCTTTGGCTATGTGCTTTGCCATCGCCTTGATATGGGCGGGCTTTATGCTGCGCACCAGCTTGGCATAGTCGTAGCCGTAAGGCGTGCCCCAGCGGACGGATGAGAGCATACGGTCCTGCTGGGAGATGACGGAACGCGCTATCCTTGCTTCTTTCTCGCCCCGGGCCTTGACCAGATACTTGACCGCCAGTTCCATTTCTTCGGCCGTAGGGCCTTCTGCGCACATCCTGGCCATCCCGTCTTCCACGTCCTTGAGGACTATGTCCTTCATCTCGGGGCGTGTCCTGAAGTCCACGAACGAATGTGAAGGCTGGCCGGGTTTCTCTTCGACCTCGGTGCGGAAAGATACGCTGTAGGCCCCTCCGCGCTCTTCGCGTATAAGGGCGAGGTAGCGGGCGGACATAATGTAGTTGAGTATGTCCAGGATTGCCCTTTCCTCCTTGGTACAGCCGCCTTTGAAGAAGTAGTTGTAGCTGATGTCGGTGTAGGGGGCTGCTACGGGTTCGTTGGTCTCGATGAAATCCTTCCTGCCCTTCACGGCTATCTTCAGGGGGATGTTCTTGCCCTTTCCGTAGGCGTAAGGCAGTTCGAGGGAAGCGATGTACTTCCTTACCAGGCTTTCTATTTCTTCGCGGGGAAGGTCGCTGCAGATTATCACTTTCATCCCCTCGATCTTGCCATAGTAGCGCTTGAATACGTCTTCTACCAGGGCCAGGTCGGTGGCATTCACCGCGGTGCTGTCTATATCCCTCAGCCAGGGATGGTTGTCGGAGATGACATCCTGGCACTTCCTTTCGTAGATTTCCCTGGCGCTCTTCTTCTTGCCGAGGCTCTTCAGCTGGGCCGCTTTCTGATGCTCCAGTTCGCGTTCCGTTCCGAAGTAAGGGTCGGTAAGCTGCAGGTAGGCGGCCTTGAACGCGGTCTCGGCCTTGTCGGCGCGGGAATTGATCTCCATTCGCGCTGCATCCATTCCGCTGGAGAGCATTATGCTGACGCCGTTCAATTCGGGGTAATTGCGGAATTTGTCTTTATCGCAGTTGCGGAAGCCGGCGTTGCGCTTGATATATCCCAGGGCGAAGCGGCTGGCGTCGATATTGCCCGGGTCCAGGGCCTTGTAGCCCGTATCGAAAAGAAGGGTCATGCAGAGACGGGGCCCGCTCTTTATGTCCGTGGCCTTCTTGTAGAATACCTGCACGTTGTTGGAAATGAACCATTTCTCCATATCCGAACCCTTCACCGCGACGCTCCTGCCTATGGCGCCGGGCCTGGCATCCACCTTCAGGTCGAGCTCGGGATAATCCAGGAAGGCGGGGGAGATGCTCTCGGCATCTACCTTCGCCAGGGCCTCCTTCATCTGTTCCGGAGCGGGAGCTATGCCTTCGTCGTTCTTACTGTTGTAGCTATTGGTGTAGATCTTTTCGCTGGTCTCGAACATCATCGCCGGGTAGGGGGCCACATCTTCCGGGGAAATGGCCTCCAGTATGCTCTTGCGCACTTCCTTGAGGGTTTCGGGCAGGACCAGGGGAGCGCCTTGCAGGAAGGCACCAAGGGCCATTTGCACTATCTCCGAGTTCTTCGTGTCTTCCCTGGCCGAGTCCCGGTCGAGGTGGAATCTGGATGCTATGTTGATCTTGGCAACCTCTATCTCCTCGGGGGTTATTCCGTGGAGGAGAAGGCGTCTGACCTCGCGCTCCGAGAACTCCAGGCATCCCAGCAGATTCTCTTTTTTCTTGGGGACGACCGTGATGAGGGATACATAGAGCTCGGGCCTGTAGACGCTGGTCACCAGGGTGGCGCTCTGGGCGGGGGAGTCCTTGAGCTTGCTGCGCTTCTTGAGCCTGTCGGAGAGCACGGAAGATACTATCTGACGGCAGAAATGATCCTTGTAGAAGGCTTCTTCCCTCTGGTCGGAGATGGGGAAGCGCTGCTTGTAGATGGCCTTATATGCCTGATATTTGATCTCCGGGTCGGTCATGTCCGCGAACATAGGTCCGTCGTTTACCGGAGGAATGCATTCGTCTTTGGGCGTGGGATCCACGGCTGCGGGTATGTCGGAGAAAAGGCTCCTCACCCTCGCCTCCATCTTGTCCACGTCGAAATCGCCCACGACAATTATGGCCTGCAGGTCGGGGCGGTACCATTTATGGTAGAAATCCAGTATTTCGTGACGCTCGAAGCCGTTTATGACCTCCAGCTTGCCTATTACGTCGCGCAGGGCGTACTTGGATCCCTTGTACACCAGTTCGTTCTGGCGTTTGGCCATACGGCTGCGGGGATCGTTGCGGAAGCGCCACTCCTCGCTGATGACTCCGCGTTCATCGTCCAGGGCCTGCTGCTCGCAGGAGATGTCGCAGGACCAGTCGTGCAGCACCATAAGCACGGAATCCACGAAAGAATCCCTCACCAGAGGCACTTCCGAGAGGTTATAGACGGTCTCGGTCCTGGTGGTGAAGGCATTCACGTTATAACCGAAACGCACGCCTTCCTTGGCCAGGAAATCGAGTATCCCCTTGCCGGGATAATGCCTGGTGCCGTTGAAGGCCATATGTTCCAGGAAATGGGCCAGACCGTCCTGATTGTCCTCTTCCTGGAGAGCGCCCACATTGTGCGCGATATAGAACTCCGCGCAGCCCTCGGGCTTCTCGTTATGGCAGAGATAGTAGCTCAGCCCGTTGTCGAGCCTGCCGGTGCGGAAATCGGGGTCGTCAGGTATGGTCTGGGCAAATACAAAGTGGGCCGCACATAGCATTGCAGCAAATATCAGGAGTGTTCTTTTCATGGTCTGGTAATGATTTTCAGAAATTGCAGCCGAGCACTATCGCGGCTGCATTGCGTGTCTTTCCGTCCAGGTACTCGTTGTCCTTGGTGAGCGTGGTGAAACGGTCGGAGAGCTTGAGGTAGGGGGCTATGCCCTTGAAAGATAGCAGATGCCAAGTAAACTCCAAGGAAGCACCTGCGCGGGGAGCCGTCTCATACTGGAATTGACGGTTCAGCCAATTGTCGAAAGATTTGGCTTTGCTGGTGCCAGCTCCATAACTGCCGTCGGACTTTGCATTGCCGCTACCGGCTGTCATTTGCACCGACACGGCGATAGAGAAGCAGTCGGCGGGCTTGTTTATATTCCTTTCCGCTTTCAGACCCAGGGTCGCAGATGACAAGTTTTGGTCTCTGTATGTGGGATAAACAGTAGTATGCTGGTTGCGCAGATGCCCCTCCGCCGATGCGGTGAATATCCAATTTGGCCTGAAGCCGTAAATGCCTTTGTGCATTTCCCAAGTCAGTCGTACATCTGCTTCCGTACGGTCAAGGACCCTATTGGAACCTATGTAGATGACTTTGGAGGTCATCCCGCTTTCATTCTCGAACTTGTAACTGTTGACATCGTTGGCAAGGCTGCGGTAGCTGGCTTTCAGATGGATGCGATGCTTCCCGGCTGAAGAAGGGACGTTAACGATGCCTTCGTAAGAAGCTTCCGGGCCACCAAATTCACAGAACACGACCGATGAAGATGTCTTGCTGCCGAAATGGCCATTTTTCCAAGATGCGGACAGCTGCTGGAAAGAAGAAACAGTGCCGTTTGTAAATAGTTGAATTGCGGCTCCGAAACTGTTCCCCGGCATGGGACGGGCATTGGAACGGGAAACATAGCCCAGGTCTCCCACGAAGTCCTCCTTCAAGCCGTAGAAGCTGCCAAAATCAACCAAGATGTCATACTCCCGGTCTACCGTGCCGAACAAGTCGGCGCTCAGCTGTTCCTGGCGGTGGTTCCAGAACAGATTGCCGCCGGCGGATATCCTGTCCGAAAACTTGTACATTGTTCCTGTGTTCAGGGTGAAATCCACCAGCACGTTCAGGAAACGGGGGTCTTTGTATTTTGTCTGGTCTGCCGCAGTGTAGTCAAAACCTAAGCCTGCGGACAATCTGTCGTTGAAAGACCAGGACAAGGTGCCGTTCAGCGAGTATGTCTCGCGTTTCTTGGTACCTGTGGTGTTGAGGTCTTCCTCCAGGAAGTTTATGGGATTAAGGGAGGGCTCCATCAAAATCTGCCCACCCATATCGTGACCTCTGAAACAGGAATAGGACAAGCCGCCGTGAAAGACGAGCTTGTCCGACATCCTGGTATATGATTCGGTTCCGGCTTCGAAGGTCCAGCAGTCGGGCGAGGCTTCAATGGATACAAGCTCTCCGTTTTCTTTGGAATAGCCTGCATGCATCTCGGAGAAACGCTCGTTACCGAGAATGGATATGGTAGCTGCATTGCTGGAGGACAGCGGAAGCTTCCCATCCTTTATCAGTTGGAAATCGCGCACCGGGCCCTGCCCTGCAGTATTGACTGCAAGGCAGAACATCAGTGTGCAGATAATTAGTCCGGAACGCTCCGCCATATTACTTCTTGATGGAGGCAACCTTCCTCAGGTGGAAGTCGTTGGCAGAATTGTTGGTGTCCATATAGACAATTTTTGCCCCATTGGCGATGGATGCTTCAGCATCGATTCCGGAAGGGTCTCCATCCTTTTCGTTATCGACTGCTCCGGCATAGTTGTAAACCAGCTTGCCTTCGTTCTCGGCAATAGCTTCGGTGGCTTCTTTATCGACGTTGCGGTAGGTGGTGTAACCGAGCTTCTGGGTAAACACCTGGTATCCGGTATTCACGGCTGCAGGGAAGCGGGAGAAGAATTTGGTCTCATCGGCGGCCGACCAGAGGTCGAGGGCATCAAGAACCCATTCGGTAGGGATTTTTGCATAATTGCCGGATTTGTTCGTGCTCTTGTTGTCGAAATTGGCCTCGTTCTTTACGAAAGCCTGGATGTCGGTATCGGGCATAATGAGGAAAGGAGACGCTGTCTGGATAGGGAAAGGCCAGGCTGTTCCTTGTCCGAAGCAGTAAGTCTTCATGTAATGGCTTTCAGAGATGGTGGAGGAGGGCGCCGGATAGGCAGAAGCCAGATTGAAACCGGACTCCTTGTCATACATTACAAAGTCGGCGTTGCTGAGATTCACGGAATTGTTGTAAGTTGCCGTGTGATCGATGGCACCGTTAATAGAGACGACAATCTGTCCGTAAGGAGCAATCTCAACTTCTACACCATCCTGGAACCACCAGATGCCAAAGGATGCAGGAGTCCATCCCTCTGCTTCATAAGTGTTTGCTCCATTTTCGTCGGCATATTTGTTGGTCGACTTGCTGTTCGCGATTTGAGCCATTGCGATGCACATCTTGCTGGCATCGACCTTGATATCGGAGTTGTTGTAGATGATGATATACTTGTCGTACTGGTAGTTCTTGGCATTCTCATTGTCCATGCAACCTCCGTTATAGACTTCCTTGATAATGAGCTGGCTGCTCTTGGAAGCTGTCAGGGGCAGTTCGAATGTGTTCTCTGCATCCTTGGCTACGGTAATGTTGGCGTTGCCGTTGTAGTTGAAGACCTGGCCGGCTTCGGACTTCTTGAAAGAAGCAGTGGCAGAATAGGCACCGGCAGCGACAGTGAACTGTGCGGCACCGTTTTCATCGGTGCTTGCATCGAAGGAAGAAGTTCCGTCGGAAACCGTTACGGTGACACCTTCCTGGGCGAATGCCTGGTTGTCGGCGGTGAGCTGGACCGTGATGTCATAAGTGACAGGCCCTTTGTTTTTGTTCTCTTTTTCGCAAGATACTGCAGTGATTGCGAGTACTGATGCGAGAATCAAAAATAACTTTTTCATAACATCGGTATTTAATGATTAAAACTTGATTCTGAGTGTAAGTCCGTAATAGAACTTGGGAATGTATTGGGACGTGGACAGGTACGAGGCTGTCTTGCTGCTCCATATCTGTGCCCTGTTGTTGAAGAAATTATTAGCGTAGAATGATACCGAGGCCCTGTCTCCTATTTCTTTGGTCACACTGAAATTAGCTGAAAAATAAGGGGAAATGAAATCCTTGCAGAAGGAATAGAGGTATGCGGATTTTGAAGTCAACTGTACCAGATCCATCTTTAAGGCTCCGGAAGCGGTCTGCAGGTCTTCGAGGAAATTCCTGGGCGTAGGGTCGTCGTAAGTCGTATAATACTCCGGGTAACGCACGACGTAGTTTCTGCCCGAATAGATTGATTCGCCCGTAGTCGACAGTACGTCGTTCAGGTTGCTGATGACATTGGATAATTCGGCCCCATCGGCGTCTTCGCTGAGTGCCCGGGAATATTTGAGCAGGCTGGCCTCCAACTTCATCGAGATTATGAGCCTTATCCTAGGAATGTGGGTGGTAACGGTGATGTTGTTGCGGAGGGACCTGGTCTCGGAACCATTCGAATAGCTATCTCCACCACGATACCATCCTATGTATTGATAAGGGAGATTGTCCTGTGCAGATTTGAGGGTATAAGGACAGACAGCCCGGATGTCGGTGCTCAGTGAGCGGTAAGCATATAGGGTGCCGTCAAGCCTTATGGTGGTATTGATAGGGTTGATTTTAGCAAAATCTATTACCCATTCCAGGCCGTACCGGTCGGTATGACCGGATTCATTGTCGGCATAGTATCTGGGGACCAACTCCCGCCAAATGCTGCCTGCAAGAATTTGGGGAGCTATATTACCATTCCTGTCGGATACGGTGACAAGACCTGTGCCCTGATCGATGGAAAACACCCTGTCCTCTTCAGGAATAGGCAGGGTTCCCTGTTCCGTACCAGGAGTGTAGAAATATGACGACCTCTCATAGTCACACCCGATACGGTAAGAATCGATGGTGCGGTTCCAGAACGCGGCGAGGGAAATCTTATTACCGGCTATGTCCGTCTCAACACCAAGTTCGAGAAGACGGTTACGCTGCTTGCGCAGGTCCGGATTGAAGTCGACACTTCGAGGTTGGATATAGTAAGCAGAAAAATACTGGTTTAGGCTGTCGGACTTTGATGTGAATACGTTGATGTCGCGATACGTGGGAATAGGGTAGAGTACCCCGAGCGAAGGCAGTTTGAAAGCCAGGCCCCAACTGGCCCTGAAGGAAAGTTCCCGTACAGTCTTGTTCCTCCTGCCCTTGGATGTAAATACCGTGTATTTGACATTGAACCTTGGAGAAAGGCTGGAACTGATACCGTAGGCGGAACCTTTGATGGCAGTATTGTCCTGACGCAAGCCGGCTATGATATTGAGCTTGCCATTCCCAACGGGGGCCAATAGGTTATCCTCGATATATAGTCCTAAATTGTTTATGGTGGGGACGTCGCAATACTTGTATTCCCTGAAGGTGGGTGCGGTGGCCATGTCTTCGGAATACTTTCCTATGCCAAAGTTGCGGTCAGTACTCCAGTCAGCACCAGCTTTTACCTTATTGTTGACCTTTCCTATATGTTTGGCAAGATTGGCTTTCAGGGAAAGCTTGGTCGTGAGAGGACGGTCGTCGTCGCACATAACATTGTACCAGTATCCGGGAGGAATGCTCTTCACGGCTGGAATTCCGGCTCCATCGACATATGCTTCCTCTATGAAATAACCTTTTTCGCGGCCGTGGAAGACGGTTTTGTTAGAAGGACTGGAGTTATGTGTCCTCTCGCTTGTAGATTTGTCGGAATAAGCGGCGGATGCGTTGAACTCAATGTTCGTGATCCAGTTCTTGCTGAGCAGCCAGTTTGCACTTAGGTTGACACGTATGGCGTTGTCCCTGCCCTTCGACCAAGTGCCTTGCACCGCATCCGGGTCGGCTGTGGTGTTCATTCCGCCGAGGTTTCCGGTAATGCCAGCGTTTATACGAATGGGAGCGGACGAAAAAATGCCCGTGTTGAAAAGGTTCATATAAGACAGCGATACCTGCTTGCGGTTGTATGCGGTATAAGGCGACATCGCTTTCGAAAAAGACTCCGTGTATTCCATGCTAGCGTTGATCACGCCCTTGGCGGCTCCGGAAGAGCTTACTCCCAAACCAAAACCCTTCGAAATGGAGGTCTGTTTGGTGTTCGGACTGGTGGACATTGTGAGCATCCACGGTGTCTTGCCTTTTTTTGTGTTGATTTTGACCACACCGGACCCCATATCGCCATATTCCACGGATGGCACGCCAGTAATCACTTCGACCGATTCCACATTGGTTGAAGCGATATTGTTTACCGATACACCCTTGTACGAATTAAGTGTAGAAGCTTCGGAGAAGGAGGCGTTGTTGGAAAGCCTCACTCCGTCCACCTCGACGGCTGTTCCGAAGGAGGAATTACCATTTTCGGCGCTGCCTGCACGTATGTTGAACTGCCGGTCGGCGGTTAGATCGTTGCTGTTTGTCGCCCCGCCGGGCAGCAGGCTGCTGATGTCTGCGAGGTTCATAAGCTGGACGTGGTCCAGGGCGGTCTTGTCTATGGTGCGGGAAGTGGTGGCGGAGTTGCCGTCTTCCTTGGCGGTGACCACGGCTCCCTCGAGGGCGAGGTTGTCCGGTTTGAGGGATATCTTGAAATTGGTGATGTCTTTGCTGATGATGATTTCCTTCGACCAGGTGGCGTAGCCCAGGCAGGCGATGGTGACGACGGTCTTTCCGGAAGGAACGTTGCTGATGGAGAAACGGCCTTGCAGGTCGGCCACGGCCCATTGTTCGGTGCCTTCGAGCATCACCGTGGCGAATTCTACTGGTTTGCCGGTGGAGTTGTCCAGGACCGAACCTGCGAAGACGCAGGCTTTCTGTGCAGAAAGGTAAGCGCACGACAGGAAAATCCCGGTCAGAATTATGGACAGTTTCCTAAACATCAGGTAATGAATACTAACACCGTAAGTCACAAATATATAAGAATAATCGAAAAAAAACAAAGAAGTCGGTGCAAAATACTCACAAATAATGACTATTATTGTAGAATGAAAAGATTATTCTCCCTATTTGTATTGATTGTCGGCCTGTGTCTTCCTTCCGTCCTAAGTGCGGATGAAGGTATGTGGCTGATACACACCGCAAAACCTTCCGTGCAGGCTATGTCGCGCGCGGTTGTTTCCATAGATTTTATGGGCACCGGCAGTTTCGTGTCTGACGACGGCCTGGTGATAACCAACCACCACGTGGCCTATGCCGACGTGTTTGCGCTCGGCACCAAGGAACACAACTGGCTGGAGGAGGGGTTCTGGGCAAGAAGCCGCGAAGAGGAGCTTCCTGTCCCGGGGCGCCAGGTCCAGATCCTGAAGGAGACTATTGACGTCACGGCCGAAGTCGAGGCCCTGATTGCCGAAGGTGCCGTGAAGCCCGGCGGGATGATGATGCGCAAGCTTTCCTGGATAATGGAGAAGCGTTATTCCGAGAAAACCGGCCTGGAGGCCATACTGAGCAGTATGTGGAGGGGAACCAAGTACTATATCTCCCTATACGAACAGTACAGCGACGTACGTCTGGTGGCGGCTCCTCCTGTTAGCCTGGCGGCTTTCGGAGGCGACGTGGACAACTGGGAATGGCCCCAGCACAAGGGCGATTTCGCCATCTACCGCGTATATACCGCTCCCGACGGCAAGAGCGCAAAGTATTCTCCCGAGAACATCCCCCTCAAATCCCCTGCGAAGTTCAAGATATGCACCAAGGGTATCAAGGAAGGGGAGAAGACCATACTGCTGGGATTCCCCGGCAGGACCAGCCGCTATGCTCCGTCCGCCAGGGTGAACTATCTCACGGAAACAGAACTCCCTATAGTCAGCGGGCTGCGCAGCAAGCAGATGGAGATAATCTCCTCCTGGATGGACAGGGACCCGGAGGTGCGCCGCAAGTACGCCGACTACTATTTCGGCCTGTCGAACTTCCAGGAGCTGGCCCTCGGGCAGATGCAGTGCAACAGGCGTTTTTCCGTCGTGGAGAAAAAGCGCGCCGAGGAAGCCCGTATGCAGGAATGGATAGATGCCGACCCTGCCAGGAAGGAGAAGTGGGGGAGCATGCTGTCGGATCTCGACTCCAAGTACCAGGCCGTACGCAAGGCCCAGGAGGATGTGATATGGTTCAGGGAGTGCATAGCCAGGGGAACCCGCCTGCATTCCGTGGCATCGCGCACCGCCGCCCTCAAGAGAAAGAAGGATTCCACCCGTATCGCCGGTAACATACGCGCCGACAAGCGCAACTTCGCCGAGGTGGACCTGCGCGTGGAAAGGGACCTTTTCCGCCTCGCGCTGGAGAACTACTACGAACATATGAGTCCGGAGATGCTGGGGGACTACCAGAAGGCCCTCCGGGAGAAGTACGGGAAGGACTATGACGCAATGTGCGCGGCCCTCTGGGATGCCAGCTGGATAGCGGATCCCGCGCGCACTGAAAAGTTCCTCACCATCGATGAGCATATGAACAACCTGGAAAGCTATCTGGAGGATCCGCTGGTGCGCTTCTTCGAGGACGGCAAGATGGGGGATTTCAACAGCCGGCTCAGCAAGCTCCAGGGAAAACCCTCCATCAACGACCTTAGCGGGGAATACACGCACGCACTGTACGGCTTTCGCGAGGCCTCCGGCATAGCCCAGTATCCCGACGCGAACTCCACGATGAGGGCCAATTTCGGCCGCGTTATGGGTTATTCCCGGGAGGACGGACTGGATTGCAGATGGTACACCACGGCGGCAGGGATGCTTGCCAAGCACAGGCCGGACGTACACGATTTCTGTATGATTCCCGGATGGAAGGCCGTGGCTGATACCGCGGATCCCTCGATGAAGATAGATTTCCTTACCGACAACGACAGCACCGGTGGCAACTCGGGCTCGCCGCTCCTTAACAGGAAAGGCCAGCTGATAGGCCTGCTGTTCGACGGGGTGAAGGAATCACTCGCCACCGACTTCTACTTCATCCCCGAATTCAACCGCAGCGTGAACGTGGACATACGCTACGTTCTCTGGGTGCTACGCAATTATGGTAAAATGGATTCCGTACTATCGGAAATGGGTGTAAAATAATTCTATCAGATATGGCAAAAAAATCAACTGTCCGCGGCAACTGGCCTAAATACCTGCTCCAGTGGGGAACCCTTGCCGCGTTGGTATTCTTCCTTAGCGGACTGGCTTCCAAGCTCTTTACCAAGATGGAGCCGGTCAACCCCGAGGCCTATTGCCCCTTCGGCGGCCTGGAGGCTCTAGCTACCTACCTTCAGAGAGGCTCCCTGCCTTGCTCCATGACCACTATGCAGATACTTATGGGTATCTTGCTTGCAGCCGTGGTCATCTTCCTCAGCAAACTCTTCTGCGCATATCTCTGCCCCATCGGCACCGTGGAAGACCTTCTTATGAAGGCGCGCAAGGCTATGGGCTTCAACGCGGTCAACATCCCCGACGGCAGCATAGCCGACAAGATTCTGCGTATAGTGAAGTACGGCCTGCTCTTCGTCGTGGTATATTTTACCGTGAGCTCCAGCGAACTCTTCTGCAAGAATATCGACCCTTATTATGCGGTTGCGACCGGGTTCAAGGGGGAAATCACCCTGTGGATGAGCCTGACGGCCCTGGCGCTGGTTATCCTGCTGGGCTTCGTCATCAACCGCTTCTGGTGCAAGTATATCTGCCCTCTGGGAGCCATCTCCAATACCCTTAAGTTCTGGACCTGGCTGGTGGCCCTCGGCCTTCTCTGGTGGGCTGTATCGCTCGTGGGGATCAAGTTCAGCTGGGTATGGCTGCTGGGGAGCTTCTGCCTCGCGGGGTATCTTCTCGAGATATTCAACCGCAGGCCCCGCCTGCAGCTGATGCACGTGCTGGTGGACCAGGACAACTGCGGCCGCAAGTGCTACTCCTGCCAGAAAAATTGCCCTTACAACATCGACGTGCCTTCCTTCGGCAGCGTGGTGAACTCCGTGGACTGTGTGCTCTGCGGCGAATGTGTGGCAGCCTGCCCCACCAAGGCCCTGCGCATCGGCGTGGCTCCTTCCTGCAAGGGATGGAAGTATTCCCGATTCATTCCTCCGTTCATTTCCGTGCTGCTGGTGGCCCTGGCCCTGATATTCGGTGGCAAGTTCGAAATCCCTACCATCAGCGAAACTTGGGGTGTCGAGGAAGGAATGTCCCTCAAGACTGTCAAGGTATCCGGCCTCAAGAGCGTCAAGTGCTTCGGCAGTTCTATGGCATTCAAGGCAAGGATGGAGAAGGTCCCTGGCGTACACGGAGTCAAGACCTATGTCGGCAGCCACACCGTCGTGGTGTCCTACGATCCCAAGGTGACCGACGCCGAAAAGATCCAGTCCAAGATATTCGTCCCTTCCCGTTTCAAGGTTGCCAGCCCCGATCCCGAGGCCTTGCCCGAGCTCAAGATAGTTACGCTGCGCGTGGAGAAGATGTACGACAAGATGGACCTGAACTACCTGGGACTTCAGTTCCGCGGCGAGGACAAGGGTATCTACGGAGTGGAATCCGAGTATGACTGCCCCGTTGTGGTGCGCGTATATATGGATCCCGCCCAGGAAGCCGACGAAGCCTGGTTCAAGGAGATAGTGAACCGCAAGGTGCTCCAGATGCCCGTACACGGCGGCGGCATCAAGGAAACTCCTATGAGCCTCAAGTTCGTAAAGATGGAGAAGGAGGTCGGAAGCATCTCCACTCCCGAATTCCTGCACAGGATGTTCAATCCTTTCAAGGCCGAGTACAAGCGTCTGCCCGAATATGAGGGCAAGCCCCAGTACATACTCGAATTCGAGGACGCCCGCTACGAGAAGCCCATCATCACCCGTTCCCTGCCTTTCCTGAGCAACCATATCTCCAAGGAAGAAGGCGTGCTCGGCACCTATCTGGTGCTGAACGGCAATCTGCAGCCTGCGCTTCAGATACGCTTCGCGGCCCCCGCTACCGCCGAAAGCATTTGGAAGAGGATGACCATGGACAAATGGACTATCACCTACAAGGGCGAAGACAAAATAGAAGACGCCCGCTTGTCTTTCGACAAACCGGGCGTCGTAAAGGCCTATGTGCCTGAGCCTTAGTTCTTGAATTCCTTATCGCCGAGCAGCTCACGCAGGACCAGCGGTTCGTTGGTGGTGATTGCTCCGATGCCGAAAGAAACGAATCTCTTCATTTTCTCGGGATCGTTGACCGTCCAGACGTTGGTCGACATCCCGAGATTTTTTGCGCGCTCCACTATGGTGCTGTCTTTCAGGATGTCCTTGTCGTGATAGTCGAAACCGTTGATGCCGTAATCGGCAAGTTCCTCGGGAGTATAGTCCCCGTTGAGGTACTGGTTGACGAATTCGGGGAATTCTGCGGCGATGCGGTCGCAGATATGCTTGCTGAACGAGATGAACAGGACCTTGCCGGGATCGAGCAGACCGTGGGCCTCGAGGGTTTCGATGGTAAGGTCGACCAGGGCATCCTCACGCTCCATCGTGATTTCGGGCTTGAGCTCGATGATCAGTTTGGTCTTGTCGGACTTTTCGCCTTGGGCGAGGTATTCGTCGAGGGTAGGGATCTTTTCGCCGTTGGCAAGGCGGTGCTCCGCGAAGCGCGCGGAGGCGCAGGTGTCGATGCGGGCGCCGTCGATCTCGTCATTGTGGAAAACCAGCAGGACGTCGTCGGTGGTAATGTGCACGTCGAACTCACTGCCCCAGAAAGCATTGTCCTGGGCAGCCTTGAGCGATGCGATGGAGTTTTCGGCAAAACCCGCGGCTTCGCAGTTCCAGAAACCTCTGTGGGCTACGATGGCCGTTTTGCCTTTCTGGTCAATTTTAGGGAAGCCGGTTTTTGCTCCGGCGCACGATGTCAGGGCAAGCAGCGCCGCCGCTGCGATGACGGTTATGTTTTTCAGTGTCATAGCACAAAAGTAAGAAGAAATTTAGTAATTTTGTGCCCGTTCGTTGAAAAGTAAACACAGGATTTTATGGTAAAAGTTGAATTAGGGGGCTGCAGCTCCTTCGTAAAAGAATCTCAGTACAAAGAATATGTAGCTAAAGCACTCGATGCTTTCGACGTGCTCGACAGCGAAAAAGGTGCCGGCAACGACTTCCTCGGCTGGAAGACTCTTCCTGTCGACACTCCCGACAGCCTTATCGCCGATTGCGAGGCCATCAAGGCCGACTGGATCGCGCGAGGAGTCAACCTTGCCGTCGTCATCGGCATCGGAGGCAGCTACCTCGGAGCCCGCTGCGCCATCGAGGCCCTTTCCCACCAGTTCGTCCGTCCTGAGGGCGGAATACGCGTGGTATTCGCCGGCAACAACCTCAGCGAGGATTATCTTGCCGAACTTATGGACCTCGTCAAGGAGAGCAACGCAGCCTGCGTGGTGATCTCCAAGTCCGGAACCACCACCGAACCCGCCGTGGCATTCCGCATCGTAAAGGATTATCTCGAGAATAAATATGGCAAGGAAGAGGCTGCAGTGCGCACCGTGGCCATCACCGATGCCAAGAAGGGCGCCCTCAAGACCCTCGCGACCCAGGAAGGCTACCGTACCTTCGTGGTTCCCGACAATGTGGGCGGACGTTTCTCCGTGCTTACTCCGGTAGGCCTCCTGCCTATCGTGCTGGCCGGTTTCGACGTGCGTGCCATGCTCAAGGGTGCTGCCGACGAGCGCGCAGAGCTCCTCAAGAAAGGGGAGAAGAACGCAGCCGTGGAGTACGCCGCCATGCGTAATCTCCTCTACAGCGAGTCCGGAAAGAAGGTCGAGGTCCTTGTGAACTACAATCCCAAGTTCCAGTATCTCGGCGAATGGTGGAAGCAGCTCTACGGCGAGTCCGAGGGCAAGGACCTGAAGGGTATCTTCCCTGCATCCGTCAACTTCACCACCGACCTCCATTCCGTCGGCCAGTTCATCCAGGAAGGCGACCGCGTGATGTTCGAGACCGTTGTCAAGGTCGAGAAGGCTCAGCGCAGCGTGGTGATCGGTAACGACCCCCAGAACCTGGACCAGCTCAACTATCTCGCAGGCCAGCACGTCGAGCATTGCAATGCCATGGCAGCCCTTGGTACCAAGCTCGCCCACATCGACGGCGGAGTCCCTCAGATCGAGGTCGCGGTCGAGAAGATAGACGAGTACAACCTTGGCGCAATCTTCTACTTCTTCGAATTTGCCTGCGGCATCTCCGCTTATCTGCTGGGAGTCAATCCTTTCAACCAGCCCGGAGTCGAGGCCTACAAGAAGAATATGTTCGCGCTTCTGCGCAAACCCGGATACGAAGCACAGACAGAGGAGATCCTGAAGAGGATCTGACAATCGTCCGAGCTATGAGAAGGCTCCTTCCGATACTCTGCATTACGCTCCTTCTATCGGCATCGTGCGATGGCGGCCCATCGTCCGGTGCCGATGTCGTTGATTATGTCAACCCCCTCATAGGTACCGATTCCTCGTACCAACTGTCGGCGGGCAACACCTATCCTGCCATAGGAATGCCCTGGGGAATGAATTACTGGACCCCGCAGACCGGCCGCAACGGCAGCGGATGGATCTATACCTACGACAGCCCCAGGATACGCGGTTTTCGTCAGACACATCAGCCCAGCCCGTGGATAAACGATTTCTGCCCCTATTCCATAATGCCGGTCACTACCGGTCCCTTCTGGGAAGAAGATGCCCGTCAGAGCTGGTTCTCGCATAAGAGCGAGACTGCCAAGCCCTATTACTACGGGGTTTATCTGGCAGACCACGACGTGCTGGCCGAAATAGTCCCTACCAGGACGGCGGCCCAGTTCAGGCTGACCTATCCCGAAAGGGAGATGTCTTATCTGGTGGTAGATGCCTACCACGGTGGCTCATCCCTCAGGGTGGATGCTGCCGACGGCACCGTTTACGGCTACACTCCCTACAACAGCGGGGGAGCGGCCGAGGGCTTTGCCAGCTGGTTCGTAATCAGGACCGATACCCCCATCGACAGCGTACGGATCATTTCGGAAGATGGCCACAGCCTGGCCCTGCTGGGCTTCCGCACGGCCAAAGGCCAGCAGGTGGTTCTGCGTACCGCTTCTTCCTTCATCTCCGAAGAACAGGCTCTTAGGAACCTGGAGGAGGTGGAAGGAAAGGACTTCGGACAGCTTAAGGAGGAAGGCCGCCGGGTATGGAACGAGACTCTGGGCCGCATAAGGGTGGAAGGAGGCAGCACGGACGAGCTGCGCACCTTCTACTCCTGCCTGTATCGTGCCGTGCTGTTTCCTATGGATCTGTCGGAGCTGGATGCGGAGGGAAGGAGACTGCACCGCAGCCCCCACGACGGCCAGCTGCACCCGGGCCACTTCTTCACCAATACAGGCTTCTGGGATACCTTCCGCGCACTTTTCCCCCTTATGAACCTGGTGTATCCCGACGTGGCCGCACAGGTCCAGGAGGGGCTGGTCGCCGACTGGCAGCAAAGCGGATTCCTGCCCGAATGGGCATCTCCCGGGCACCGCAGATGCATGGTGGGGAACAACTCCGCATCCGTCGTGGCGGATGCCTATCTGAGCGGAATACGCGGATATGATGCCGAGGAGCTCTGGAAGGCAGTCGTCTACGGTGCCCATTCCGTACTGGAAAGCGCCAATTCCACGGGGCGCCTGGGGCACGAGGCTTATGACAGCCTTGGCTATGTCCCCTGCGACATAGGCATAAACGAGAGCGCCGCCCGCACGCTGGAGTATTCCTACGACGACTGGTGCATCTACCGCTTCGGTCAGGCCCTGGGCAAGGATGAAAACGAACTCAGGCCCTACAAGGAGGCTGCCCTGAACTACCGCAAGCTCTTCGACAAGGAAACGGGACTTATGAACGGCAGGGCCTCCGACGGCAGTTTCCGCCGTCCTTTCAACCCCTTGAAATGGGGCGGGGACTTCACCGAAGGGAACAGTCTGCATTATACCTGGTCGGTGTTCCACGATCCTTGCGGGCTGATAGAACTGATGGGCGGCAGGGATGCCTTCAATGCTTCGATGGATACCGTCTTTACTATGCCTCCTCTCTACGATGACAGCTACTACGGCCGCACCATACACGAGATTCGCGAGATGCAGGTGATGGATATGGGCAATTATGCCCACGGCAACCAGCCCGTCCAGCATATGCTCTATCTCTACGATTGGAGCGGACAGCCTTGGAAGACACAGAAATATGTCCGCGAGGTGATGCGCCGTTTCTATTCCGCGACGCCTGACGGCTATTGCGGCGACGAGGACAACGGCCAGACCTCTGCCTGGTATGTCTTCTCCGCTATGGGTTTCTATCCCGTATGCCCCGGATCAGGGCAGTATGCGCTGGGCTCGCCTCTGTTCAGGAAAATGGAAGTAAGGAGCCCTGACGGCAGGCACTTCGTGATAGAGGCTGAAGACAATGCCCCGGACAAGGTATATGTGCAGTCTTTCAGTATCGACGGACGCAGGCAGAGCCGGAACTACGTCACCTTCGACGAGCTCGTAAAAGGAGCCAGACTCCGCTTCCGTATGGGGCCCGAGCCTGAGCTCAAGCGTGGGACGGCGGAGTCTGACGCACCTTATTCTTATTCCGTAAACTATTCGAAATAGCCGTAGAACCTGGCGATGGATTCCATCCCTGCGAAGAACTGGCTGAGAAGATAGCTCTCGTTAGGGGAGTGGATGGTGTCGCGCTCCAGGCCGAAGCCCATCAGCAGCGGGTCGATTCCAAGTATCTTTTGCATTTCTGCAAGGACAGCGATGCTGCCGCCTCCGCGGGCGGGGACGGGCTCGACGCCATATACGTCCGCCATCGCCTTCGAGGCCGCCTTGTAGGCCTTGGAACTGATAGGGATCAGGAAGCCGTCGCCTCCCTCGCATTCCTTGACCTCCACCTTGACGTACTTGGGCGCGATCTTCTTGAAATGCCTGGCGAAGAGCTTGGTGATCTCGGCGCTGCGCTGGTCGGGAACCAGGCGCATCGATATCTTGGCGTGAGCCTCGGAAGGCAGCACTGTCTTGGCGCCTTCGCCGGTATAGCCTCCCCAGATGCCGCATACGTCCAGACAGGGGCGGATTCCGGTGCGCTCCAGGGTGGTGTATCCCTTTTCTCCCTTTACCTCGGCGATGTCCAGGAATTCTTTGTATTCCTTAAGGTCGAAGGGCGCCCTGGCAAGCTGGGCCCTGTCGGCCTTGGAAAGCTCCACAACCTTGTCGTAGAAGCCGGGCACAGCCACACGGCCGTCGGCATCGTGCAGGCTGGCTATCATCTCGCAGAGCGTAGTGATGGGGTTGGCCACGGCGCCGCCGTAATGCCCTGAGTGCAGGTCCTTGTTGGGCCCAGTGACTTTAACTTCCAGGTAGCTCAGACCCCTCATTCCGCAGTTGATTGAAGGAACCTTGTCGGATATCATCGTGGTATCGGATACCAGGCAGATATCAGCCTTGAGCAGGGCCTTGTTCTCCTTCATCCATTTGGGAAGGGAGGGGGAACCGATTTCTTCCTCTCCTTCGAAGAGGAACTTGACATTATGCTTGAGCTTGCCCGTGGCTACCAGATACTCGAAAGCCTTGATGTGCATGAATAGCTGGCCTTTGTCGTCGTTGGCACCGCGGCACCAGATGGCGTCCGCGCCGGTGGCCGGATCGGGGCCGATTACCGGCTCGAAGGGATCCGTACGCCAGAGCTCCAGAGGCTCCGGGGGCTGCACGTCGTAGTGGCCGTAGATCAGCACCGTCTTTGCCTTGGGGTCGATTATCTTGCTGCCGAACACTACGGGATTACCGTCGGTGGAAAGCACCTGGGCCTCGTCGGCACCGGCTTCCACCAGCAGCACTGCCAGCCTTTCGGCGCAGCGGCGCATATCGGGTTTATGTGCGGCTTTCGCGCTGATGGAAGGAATCCTCAGCAGGGAAAAGAGTTCGTCGAAGAACCTCTCTTTGTTTTCTTCAATGTATGTTTTCATAAGAATAGATCGAAATAGTCGGTCACTTTGTCCATCAGATGTACCCTCCATATACCGCGTACGTTATGCTCGGTGCGGGGGTAGGGGAAGTAGTCCAGCTGTACGCCCTTGACTATGCATTCCTGCACGAAACTGAGGCTGTTCTGCCACAGGACCGTATTGTCGATGGCGCCCTGGCATATCAGCAGCTTACCTTTCAGGTCCCCGGCCTTGTTCATAAGGGACGTCCGTGCAAAGCCTTCGGGATTGGTTTCTGGGGTGTCCATATAGCGCTCGCCGTACATTACTTCGTACCATTTCCAGTCTATGACCGGGCCGCCGGCCACGCCCACCTTGAATATCTCAGGATAATTGGTCATAAGGGAGATGGTCATGAATCCGCCGTAGCTCCATCCGTGCACTCCTATGCGGTCAGTATCGACCCAGGGCTGCTTCATCAGCTCGCGCAGGCCTGCCATCTGGTCGTCCATCTCGGCCTGCCCGCAGCGGCGGTTGATGGCCTTCTCGAAGGCGGCTCCGCGGTTGGAAGTGCCGCGGTTGTCCTGCACGTACACTATGTATCCTTTCTGTGCCATCAGGGCTTCCCAGAGACTTATGCCGCCACGCCAGGTGTCGGTGACCATCTGGGAGTGGGGCCCTCCATATACATACACCACGACGGGGTATTTCTTGGAAGGATCGAAGCCCAGAGGCTTGTAGAGCCTGTAGTAATTGTCGAACTTGCCGTCGGCGGAAGGAACCTTGCCAATCTCGATTTCGCCCAGCGCCACCTCTGCGAGCGGGTCGGGGGCCTCGTAAAGCAGTTCGGAACTCTTTCCATCGGAGGAACGGACCGCTATCTTGAAGGGCACGTCGAAGGAACTCCAGCGGTCGATGAATCTGGTGCAGGACTCGTTCAGGCTGACGTTGTGCCAGCCTTCCTCGAAGGTCAGTCTCTGGGGCTTGCCGAACTTTGCGCGCTTGGCAGGCCTCTTGCCTATATCTATACGGAACAGGTGGTTCTCGATGGGGGAGACCTCTGCCGAAGTATAGTACACCCAGCGGCCATCGTCGGCTACATACTGCACGTCGGCATCCACGGCCGTAAGACGGCGCACCGTGCCGAGGGTATCGCAGAGATAGAGATTCCTGTAGCCGTCGCGGTTGTCGGTGCGGTAGATGAAATCGTACCTCCCTTTGATGAAATGCAGGGGATCCTGCGGCTCCACCCAGGCGTCGTTTTCCTCCGAAAGAATGGTGCGCACGAAGGAACCGTCCGCGGCCCGGTACTGGTTGAGCACCATATGATGCTGCTCGCGGTCGAGGACCTGGATGAAGATGTTCTTGTCGTCCGGGCCCCAGCTGACGCAGGTGAGGTACCTTTCGTCGGTGAATTCAGTGGGGACGATGGTGCTGAGCACGTTGCCGAGGGTATCGCAGACAAGCAGGCTGATATGCTCCGAGGCCATACCTATCATAGGATAGCGTATCTGCCTGAGGCTGCCCGTGCGGGTGGTGATGTCCAGGAGCGGGAACTGGTTTACCGCGGATTCATCCTTGCGGTACACCGCCAGCAACTTTCCGGAAGGGGAGGGGAAGACTCCTCCGTTTATGCCGAATTCATTGCGTGATACGCTCTCGCCTATGACTATGCCTTCACCTTCTTCCTTGGGGAGGGTGTAGGTCTTGCCTTTCGGCCAGCTGTAACCTTCTTTGAGTTCGTTTCCCTTCCAATGCCAGTACTTTGCCTGCGGGCGCAGGCCCCTGCCCATCACGGCATCTTGCATTGTGAGCAGCTTGCCGTCGGGATTGGCCTGGTGGACGGCAAGGGATTGCAGTAAAACTGCTAAAACCATCATTATCATATCTACAAATTTAACAAAAAAATTTGCAGGTATCTCAAAAATGTCTATCTTTGCAGTCCCAAACGCAAAATGGTGGGTTCGTATAACGGTTAGTACTCGAGATTCTCAATCTCGCAATAGGAGTTCGATTCTCCTACCCACTACAAGATTTCTAAATTACTAGTAAAAATGAAACAAGGAATCCATCCCGAATCCTACCGTCTTGTAGTTTTCAAGGATATGTCAAACGAGGACATCTTCATCACCAGGAGCTGCGCCACCACCAAGGAGACCATCACTGTTGACGGAGTCGAATATCCCCTCGTAAAGGTTGAGATCTCGAACACTTCTCATCCGTTCTACACCGGCAAGACCAAGATCGTCGACACCGCCGGCCGTGTTGATATGTTCTATCAGAGATACAAGGCTAGAAAGAAATAATTTTCTTTACAGGATACAAGAAAGCAGCGACAAGGTCGTTGCTTTTTTTCTTATCTTTGTGCGCTATGACACTTATCAAATCCATCTCAGGTATCAGGGGAACCATTGGAGGAACGCCGGGAGAGGCTCTCACCCCTGTTGACATCGTAAAATTCACTTATGCTTATTGCAGCGAACTGCGCAAGCGCAAGGCTCCTAACGGGGCCAAGTACAAGGTCGTCGTCGGCCGCGATGCGCGTATCAGCGGACTGATGGTCGAGAACCTGGTCTGCGGTACCCTGGTCGCCTGCGGCGTCGACGTCGTGAAATGCGGATTCGCATCCACGCCTACCACCGAGCTTGCCGTTCGCTTCGCCGGTGCCGACGGAGGAATCATCCTCACTGCATCCCACAATCCCCGCCAGTGGAACGCCCTCAAGCTCCTTAACGAGCACGGAGAGTTCCTTACTGCCGCACAGGGCCAGGCCATCCTGGACTGCGCCGAGAAGGGAGAATTCGATTTTGCGGACGTAGATTCCCTCGGAAAGATCACCGAGCACGATTATACTGACGAACACATAGACGCAGTACTGGCTCTCGAGACCGTGGATGCCGAAGCCATACGCAAGGCCGGTTTCAAGGTAGTCCTGGATTCCATCAACTCCGTTGGCGGCATCATAATGCCCCGCCTGCTGGAGCGCCTGGGCGTCGAATGCATAACCCTGAACGGCGAGCCTACCGGCGATTTCGCCCATAATCCCGAACCTCTTCCCGCCAACCTCGTCGAGCTCAGCGAGACCGTGGTCCGCGAGAAGGCCGACCTCGGCGTGAGCGTGGATCCGGACGTGGACCGTCTGGCATTCATCTGCGAGGATGGCAAACCCTTCGTGGAAGAATATACCTTGGTGGCCGTCGCCGACTATCTGCTGGACGAGGCAGTGAAAGCCGGCCGCAAGAACCTTGCTACCGTTTCCAACCTTTCTTCCAGCAGGGCCCTCAGGGATGTCACCGAGGCTCACGGAGGCACTTACTACGCATCTGCCGTGGGTGAGGTCAACGTCACTACCAAGATGCACGAGGTGGACGCCCTGATAGGCGGAGAAGGCAACGGAGGAGTCATCTATCCTGCCAGCCACTGCGGCCGCGACGCTATGGTGGGCGTGGCCCTCTTCCTCAGCAAACTCGCCCATAACGGAATGAAGGTCAGCGAGTACAAGAAGACCCTTCCTCAGTACTTCATCGCCAAGAACCGCATAGATCTTTCCGACAGCGCCCTCATCGACAAGATCCTGGGTGCCATGAAGGAGACCTTCAAGAATGAAAGGGTGAACACCATCGACGGTGTCAAGGTCGATTTCGAGGCCGCCCGCGAATGGGTGCACCTCCGCAGGTCGAACACCGAACCCATCATCCGCGTGTATTCCGAGGCTCCTACCGAGGAGCGTGCGGTCGCGCTCGGAAACGAGGTCGTAGCCCTTGCCAAAAGTATCATAGGCTGATGTTTTCGTTCCGCACCACTCCAATCGCCGACCAGCTCGACAAGGCCCTTCTCAAGGGGAAGGTAGGTGTGTTCTGCACGCCCGCCTGCTGGGATGCCCGTACCGGTGAATACCTTTACGATCTTTTCCGCCGCAGGGGCAACCTGGCCGCCATCTTCCTGCCCGGCGAAGAGGCCGTTCCCGGCACCGCCCACATATCCTTCGAACCCGAAGAGATTGCCGCCCTGGATGCCGTGGTGGTGGAGATTCAGGATGCGGGATCGAGATATTTCCCTTTCACAATCGACGTACTCCGCCTGATTTCCCTGCTCGGGAAGATGGAGAACGCTCCTGCCCTTTACATCGTGGACCATCCCAACCCGGCCGGCCGCGAGGTGGAGGGTACCCTGCCGGCGGGGGAGACCGACGTCTGGACCCCGGCCGCCGCTCACAGGCACGCCCTCACGCTGGGAGAACTGGCGCAGATGTATGCTAGCGAAAACGGGGCGCAGATATCCCTGCATGTGATTTCGGCGGATACCGCCGCCACTGCCCGCACGCTTCTTCCCTGGGCCATCCCTCCGGCCTCGGATTTCGCCGGCGTCTTCACCCCGTATTTCTATTGCGGAGGGAAGCTCTGGACCGATACCAACGTTACCCCGGGAATAGGCACGGTGAGGCCTTACGAGATGATCGGAGCCCCCTTTATCAAGGCCGAAGGCAATATGCCGCCCCTTCCTCAGGGAGTGCTGGCACGCCCTTGCACCTTCACGCCTGTAGCAGGCATGTACGAAGGGGAGCAGTGCTTCGGATGGCAGTTCATACTTACTCCGGGCACCCGCTACCATTCCCTGCTGCATACGGTCCAGGTCATGAAATACCTGTCCGAACGCTATTCGCAGTTCCACATCTCGGACGCCTTCTACGGGCGCCTGGCGGATCCGGTGATAGCGGAGTACCTGCGCGGAGGCATAACCTTCGACATAGTGGAGGAGCACGTAAAGAGCGAGGAGCAGAAGTGGATACGCAAGGCAAAGCGTTTCCTGCTCTACGACGACCAGCCGGTCAGGATCAAATAGGATCGACGTCGACTACGAAAGTAGCTTTAGATGAGCTCCGGAATGCTTCCAGGCATCTCCGGAGTTCTTTTTTACGCTCGAGAAGCTGTCTGTCGCGGGGGAGGGTTACGCGTACGGTATCCCAAAGTGCCACGGTGGAAAAGCCCCCGGCCGTGAGCTTTTGCGCCAGTCCGGATGCTGCCGCGGCATCTTTGAACCTGATATCCACCAGCCTGGTATAGGGCGGAAGGCCGAAGCGGCGGCGTTCTTCCAGCAGAGGCTCGGCGCCGGGCAGCGAGTAGGCTTGATGGCTGGCCTGGGAACTCTGTATCATAAGCTGGGGGCAGCAAGCTTTGAGGCGCTCCAGGAACTGGAACGCGTGTTCGTCGGAACGGAAATCCGACGGGTCGAAGAGGGCGTCCGCGCTTAGCATCGCCACCAGGGAATAGTTGCTGAGGTCGCTTCTGGCTGCCTGGGGGATGGTATAGATGTCGGCCTGCACGCCGTCAAGCTCTTCCTCTTTCTCGAAGCCTCTGATCAGGGCGGTGCTGCCGCTGAAATGCATAGCCTTCAGAAGTTTGCGGGAGAAGGGGCCTTCCATTCCGTTCTTGCGCTTCTCGGCCTGGACGTCTATCAAGGTAAAACGGCATCCGGGATGGTTCTGACGCCCTTCGGGATTCATGTCCAGCAGGGAATAACGGCCGCTGCGGGCATTCAGCAGGCTCTCCAGAGAGGGGGAGCACGAGCCAAGTATCAGGTTGCATCCGTGGATGCGGGCCAGCTGCACGGCACAGTCGCGGGCGTTGTAGCGGGGGGCGGTGTCGCTCTGCTTGTAGAAGGGGGATTCTTCGTTCTCCACTATTATCAGGCCCAGGTCCCTGTGGGGGACGAAGAGGGATGATCGGGTGCCTATCAGCACATATGGCCTGCCGGAGCGGACGCTGTCGTTGATCCTGCGCCTGGCGGCGTGGGTCTGCTGCGAATGATGGACCAGCAGCAGGGAGCCGAAGGCATCTTCCAGCCTCTCCTGCAGCCGAGTCGCCAAGGCCGTCTCGTTGACCATTATGAACACGTTCCTGCCTTTCCGCAGGCTCTGTGCGGCAGCGCATATATAACTTTCCTCCCTGTCGGCGGATTTAAGCAGCAGGGGCTTGCCTGTGGAGAGGGAGTCCTTGAGGACCTTGGGCGGGTCCGGAGCCTTGATGCGGGAGATGAGGGAGGAATAGTCCATCTCTGCAATGCCCAGCTCGGGGCTGAGGGCGGCGAGCTTGTCTTCCGCTGCCCGGATTTCGGCTATGATGGCATCCCGCTGCCCTTCCAGGCGCAGTCGGACGGTTTCGTTGTGCCGGCCTTCCAGGGCCTTCTGCCTGGCTTCCAGGCGCGCCTGAAGCTTGTGCAACCTGTCCTGCCAGCGCCGGAGGGTGAGTTCTTCCAGGGCCTCCTTGCGCTGCTGCGCACGGGCGCTGCTTTCTTCGGAATGGGTCTTCAGGCTGGGATAGGCGGCCTTGTACACCTCTCCTATGGAGCAGAGGTAGTATTCGGCCATAAAGCGCCAGAGGCTGATCTCCTCGGGGGAAATCTTTTCCAATCCGGTTTCAACTCCCAGTACGGAATGAATCCTGGACGGGTCGATGTCCGGAGTGACATCCGTCTCGGAAACCACCCCGATAACCCTTTTATGGGCAAAAACTACCGCCACTCTCTCACCTATGGCAAGCTCTGCGGCGGTAGAATAACAAGGCTCCCACTCCAGGCGGAGTGGGAGTATAAGCTTTATGTAGCGCTGGGGCTGCACTATTTGAGGGTGCCTGCCTCGGCGGCGGCGATCATAGCCTCGTTGGCGGTCACATAAACCTCCACGCGGCGGTTCTGTGCACGGCCTTCGGCGGTGTCGTTGCTTGCGACAGGAAGATCGTAGGACTTACCTTCGGCGATCATCTTGTTCTTGAGCCCGGCGTCTGCAAGGCATTTCTCGACTGCGGCTGCGCGCTGCTTGGAGATGCGCTTGTTGACGGCCTCTGAACCGGTATTGTCGGTGTGGCCCCAGATGGTGATGTCAGTGTCGGGAAGGTCGGCCATGGCGGCTGCGAAGTTCTGGAGGGACTTCTGGGCTTCGGCATTGAGGACTACTTCGTTGGTCTTGAAGAGGATACCGTTGTCGAAGGTGATTCGGATAGCTTCCAGACCGTTGATTTCGAAGGTCTCGACCTTGGCATTGAGGGCAGCGAGTTCAGCGGCCTTCTTGTCCATCTTCTGGCCGATGACGGCGCCTGTGGTGGCACCGACTGCAGTGCCTGCGGTTGCACCGATGGCAGCGGATTTAAGGTCGCCACCGATAAGATAACCAAGTGCTGCTCCGGCGATAGCACCGCCGCCGGCTCCCCAAAGGGTGCCCTTACCAGCCTTGTTCATGGATGAGCAGCTCGAGAAGATGAGTGCTCCGCAAAGTGCAAATGCAAGAATCTTTTTCATAATAGTGTGGTTTGGTTATTATGTAATGAAGCTATTTTCCAAATGCAATAATAATCATATTTGCTTTATTTTGCAAGATGAGGAAGAAAGATGAAAAAATTTTTGTGACTTCCGCATTTTTATCTATCTTTGCAATCCCAAAAGCAAAATGGTGCTGTAGCTCAGATGGTAGAGCAAAGGACTGAAAATCCTTGTGTCGGCAGTTCGATTCTTCCCAGCACCACTTTAACCCGCTCAGACAGAGCGGGTTTTCTTTTAATGTCGTGACGGCCATAATTGGGTACTCCAAATATTTTTTTTATATTTGTCCTTGCCTGCCCGCCCAAGCCGCAGGTCGAGACTTCTTAGTACAAAAACTTGCAAAATTCAGATTAATCAAGTAGTCATGAAAATTAAAGTCGCCCTCCTGGCCGTTGTTTCGTTGCTGTGCGCTTCCTGCGGCCCTAAAGTGGCCCTCAGCTGTTTTAAAGACCTTCCCAACGTAATCAGCGTGGAAACCATTGGAAATCGTGTTGCAGAGCAGCTCCTTGCCTCAGACCCGCTGGACTATGGTAATAATCTTCCCGGTTATCAGGCACCCTATAATTATGGACGAGGTGGCAAGGAAATGAATTATTCCGTGGTAAGCCTTTGGGTTAACGCCATCGAGTTTGCCCACCGTTCCCACAACAAGAAGTTGGAGAAGCGCTTGATTGATTTCTTTGAGCCGTTCTATGGAGAGAAAAAGGACAAGTGTAATCGCGACAATCATGTGGATTTCTCCATCTTCGGAGCCATTCCTCTGGAGATCTATCTGATGAATGGTGACAAGCGGGCACTGGAACTGGGACTTCGATATGCTGATCATCAGTGGGAAGATCCCACAGGGGAGCCCGGCAAGAAGGTAGGTGGCAATGGCAATTTCCCTATTGAGGAGCAGCGGGAGTTCCTTGCAAACGGATATTCTCCCCAGACGCGCCTGTGGATTGACGATATGTACATGATTACAGTCCTCCAGACCCAGGCTTACCGGGCCACCGGTGACCGCAAGTATATCGACCGTGCGGCCCGTGAGATGAAAATGTATATGGACTCGCTCCAGCGTGACAATGGTCTATTCTATCATGCCCCCGATGTCCCCTTTTTCTGGGGACGGGGAAATGGCTGGATGGCGGCAGGTCTGCCTATGATTCTGTCTTATCTCTCCGAAGATAGCGAGTATCGTGCTCCGCTGATGGAAGCATATATGAAGATGATGCCGACCCTTCTTAAATACCAGCGCGAGAACGGCATGTGGGGTCAGGTTATTGATGATGCGGAGTTTTGGGACGAGACTTCCGGCTCGGCCATGTTCGCCTATGCTTTTATCGAAGGTGTGCGCCAAGGCTGGCTGGACGAGGCAACATACGGTGTTGCCGCACGTAAGGCCTGGGTTTCCTTGTGCGGGAAACTGGATGAGCATGCCAATCTTGCAGATGTCTGCATCGGAACCGATCGCCGGAACAGCCGCGAGTGGTATATGGACCGCCCCCGCTCTAACGGTGACCCTCACGGGCAAATGGCCATGATGTGGCTTTGCAGCACGCTGCTGCAATAAACACGGCTATCTCGATATCGTTACTGTGTAATCACTGAACTTCTTGGGCTCCTGGCTTATTTCCAGGGGCTTGCCACTGGCTACTTCAACGTTCCGGATGTTGATGACGCCCTTTCCGTAATTGCGCTTGAATTTTCCAAGGACCATGGGACCCTGGTAGTCTTTTTCGCTGACGCGGCTGTCGTCAATGACAAGGTTCTCGATATCAATTATTTCCGGGAGGTAACAGGCGTAACCGAAGTCGTGCTCCCCGGCGTTGGATCCTCTCAGTATAGATACGTTTTTGACCCTTTCGGGAACGATGAGCTTGCAGTTCCTGACAATGACTTCGCCTTCCCAGGAACTGCCATAATCCTCCCTGAGGGTGATGAGGGACTTGCGACGGACGGTGCAGCCATCAAGCAGCAATGTTCCGTAACCTACGACATTGACGCCCGTGTGTCCGAACTCGCAGCCTGTAAGGGTGACGTTCCTCACCCCCTGGTGGGCATCGAAGCGGGATAAGATGCAGTGGTCCAGGGTGAGGGCCTTGCAGAAGTTGGAAACGAAGATTCCCCAGTAATGGGTGTCGTTTATATCGGTGGTCTGGGTGCAGTTCTCCCATTTGACGGCCACGCAGCCATGGGCGGAGATGTCGTATGTTCCCATACTGACGCCCACGCCGGCAGATCCTATGGTCCTGTAAGTCTTATGTGCTGTGAAAAGGCAGTCGCTGACCACGATGTCGGCGGCCGTGTCCAATGACAGGAAGCCGTCGTACGGGGCGCCGTGGTCGAGTTCTCCTTCGATATAGTGGGATATGCCCTCAATCCTGACGTTGGACCTCTCGACGGCTATTCCGCGGCCGAAGTAAGTGTACTTGGAAGGAGCCTGATTGGCGATGGTGGTGAAAATGCCGCCCTTGATTGTCAGAGGCTTATCGTCAATGGGGTGGGCAGTCATCCGGGTGATCTCGTCGTAATCCCAGATAAGCGAAGAGGAGGGCTCGATGTTGCCGTCGCCGTCGACGATGAAGAATTCTTTCTGGCTGACCCCGCTATTCTGGTTAGCGCCCAGGCGTATATACACTTTACGATTGTCATTGACCACTTCCACCAGGCAGCGGCCGGGAAGGGACTTGCCTATGTTGGTCTGCTCCCGCTTCAGGCTTCCGATTCCATCGATGGCAATGGGCTCGAGAGAGGATTCAACCCGGAAGATATAGTTCTCGCGGTCTTCGAGGCTGACACGGCTGTCGTCGATTATGAACTTGGCGGTACCGAAGTCGACATCGGTGCGGATTACGGCTGTCCCGGCCGTGTTGCCTATGTAATAAGTCTTTCCGTCGGCGGCCTTGACAGGGAGTCCCTTCTCATTGGCGGCCGCGTGGGTCGCAATGATGGCGGGGAGGTCGTCGGTGACGCCATCTCCCTTGGCTCCGAATTGCTCATAGCTGAGGTATTTCTGTGAAGCGCACGGGAATTCTATGAGTGCGATTGAATTATTGCATAATTTGACGCTCACGGTTCCGTCTTCGGCAGGGAAGAGAGGAATCTCGGTGTAATTGTGCCGATCGTCGGTAAGGTGGCAGTATACCATCTCGCCCGGATTGTAGCCCTTGACCGAAATGTTTACCGTCGCGATATTGCAAGCATTGTTGTCTCCGTTGTAACGGGTCAGCATGAGCGTGGTTTTGCCGTCCTTGACGGCTGCCATGGCATAAATATCCCCCTCGCCGCCTTCCAGGGTGCATTCGCACTGATTCCCGCGAAGTTTGTTCCAGGCGTAGAATACATAGTACGTAGGCATATGTTTCCGTGTCTGGGGATCGTAGAAACCGCAGAAGGAATCCACGTTCACGCGGAAATCATAATACATCAACATATCCACCGGAGCATCTTGCATCGCACACATGACGGCCCCCACGAAGGCAGCACCCTTGATGTTGAGGCGGGTTTCAAAGTTGTAGTATTCGTACGAAGATTCAGCGCCGCGCTTTTTCAGTTGCCAGTAATTCCACTCGGTCAGGAAGAGTTCTGCATCTTCATACCCGTATTCCTTCATCCATTCCCTGAGCATATAGGCTTCCTTCACATATAACGAAGGCTCGACATCGTATTTATGCCAGGAGATGAAGTCGATAGGGACATTGTGGGCATGCATGTATTTGAAGAACTCCGGGAAATACAGATACGTCTTGTCGTGCAGGATCCTGCAGAATGAGGGGCCGCCTATCTTCAGGTCCGGGAAACGCTTTTTCAGGTGTTTCGCAGCAACTTCGTAGAACTTGAAGAACTCTTCCAGTGGGCCTCCCCAGGTACGGGGGTCGGTTTTCCATCGGCCGGAATCCTGGTCAAGATCGGCCTCGTTCCACATTTCCCAGTAGCGGATGTCGTAATGGAAACCGTCCGCCCAGCCTTCGTTGTAGTGCATTATCACATGCTCGCATATCCTTGCCCATTTCTTATAATCTTTCGGCGGATAGATGTTGTATTTGGCCTCCTGGTGGGTTTCGATGGACTGCCCGAGCCTGTACATCACCTTTGCGCCGGAATCCAGCAGAGTCTTGATAAAGGCATCGGTTTCGCGGAAATCATAGGAGGATTCCTTGTCGGGATCCTTGCTGAAATCCGGGAAAATGTCGGAAATATCCACCAGATGATAGCCGTAATAATCATCTACGGTTGAATCGTGGGTCCGGCAGAACGGGATATTCAAAATGCGGAAATCCTCCATCTGCTGCGGATCGTCTTCGGGGTTGGGCCCGTTGTTTACGGCGTTCATGGGCTTGATAGGTCCCTTGACCGTCGATGGATCGACGGTGGCCTTCACCAGCACGGAAGAAATATCCGGATGTGTTTTCTGGGCCTGCACGCCTGCCGCAACGAGAAGCGAAACGAATGCGAAGAGTATCTTTTTCATGCTGTCTATTAATAGAATATGCAAACATACTTTATTTTCGACATTAATTCAACACCCTTGCCATAATACCCATTGCGATAGCACGTGATTCAGAACCGTTCCATCGCTTTTTCGAAGGCATTGTTCTCGGTCAGGATGCGCAGGAATTCCCCTGCGCTTTTTTTTCTGTAGCTGCCTTTCAGATAATGGTAGCACCCGTCCATCCTGGCATCGGGATGGTCGATGGGAACGGCCTCGAATCCTTGGATGTGGTGTATGGCCTCCTCCGAAACGGTAGTAACCAGAGGACTGTTCTCCACTATGTCCAGCAGCACCCTTACGCTGTTGATTTCCAAGCGTATATCCAAGTTGACGTGCTCTGCATAAATTATGGATTCCAGCGTGTCGCGGGCCTGCAAGCCTTTAGCCGGCAGGGCGAGGGGAAATTTGGAGAGTTCCTCCACCGAGACGGTGGGTCCGCATCCTGTCAGTTCCCCTATGCGGCCCACAAGGCACAGCCGGCTGTGGAACAGCAGGCTGGAATCGATGTGTTCGTCTCCGATGGGGGATTTGTAGGTCAGGGCCAGGTCCAGTTCCCGGTTCAGGAGCTTCTGCCTGAGGACTTCCTTGGTGGTGATGGTAAGATTCAGCTTTATATGCGGATACTGCCTGTAAAAGGGGAGTACCGTGCGCATCATCATCGGCGAGAATGAATAGGTACATCCCACGCTCAATTCTCCGACCTGAAGGTTCTTTACGTCCATTATCCTTTCGGCTCCGGCTTTGGCTTCCTCCAGCACGCGTACGGCGCTGGGATAGAACTGCTTGCCATAGTCGCTGAGGGCGACGTGACGGGTGTCGCGAGTGAGCAGTTCCACGCCCAGTTCCTCCTCCAGCTTGCGTATCTGCTGGGAGATGGTGCTCTGGGTGATGAAAAGGTTTTTGGAAGCAAGGGAATAACTCTGTAGCTTGCCCACTTCCACGAAATATTTCAGCTGGCGTAATTCCATATCAGACAGTATTTTGGGACAAAAATAGATATATTTATCGTTTTTGCCTAATAATTCTATCGAAAAAAACCTTGTCAATCGATAAAATAATCGGTTTTTCGTGCCTAAATTCGCGTCCCCCTAACTAGATAAGTTTTTGCTATAACAGACAAGACACAATGTTCAAGATTTTTACAGGATTCCATCTCGTCGAGCAGATGCACAAGCTGGGCCAGTCGAACAGGCTCAACCCCGGTTTGCTGAAGAAGAAAAGCATAGGCCTCATTTTCGTCGCAATAATTTTCCTCGTACTCTGGTTCCTGCCGACAGAATCCTTCGGGATGGACGGACTGACCCGTATCCAGCAGAGGATCATCGCCATTTTCGTCTATGCCACCCTGATGTGGGTGATGGAGCTTGTCCCCGCCTGGGCTACCTCGGTTTCGATAATGGTACTGCTGCTGCTATTTGCATCCGATTCCGGCATCCGGTGGATATGCAATCCGGAGATCGTGGGACAGCTCCTCAGCCACAAACAGGTTATGGCCAGTTTCGCGGATCCCGTGATCATGCTGTTCATCGGCGGATTCGTGCTTGCGATCGCAACCACTAAAACCGGCCTGGACGTCCATCTGGCCCGTGTCCTGCTTACTCCTTTCGGCAAGAAGAGCGAGAATATACTCCTGGGATTCATGCTGGTCACGGCCCTGTTCTCGATGTTCATCAGCAACACCGCGACCACCGCTATGATGCTGACCTTCCTTGCACCGGTTTTCAAACAGCTTCCCGAGGCGGGAAAGGGACGCATCGCAATGGCCCTGAGCGTTCCTATCGCAGCCAACCTGGGCGGAATGGGAACCCCCATCGGCACGCCTCCCAACACCATCGCCCTCAAGTATCTTAACGATCCCGAAGGCCTGAACATGGGCCTGGGTTTCGGCCAGTGGATGCTTTTCATGGTCCCGCTGGTAATACTGCTGATACTGATTGCCTGGACCCTGCTCATCAAGATATTCCCCTTCTCCCAGAAGACCATCGAACTTAAGATTGAAGGTGAGATGAAGCGCGGCAGGACCACCGTCCTGGTAATCGTTACCTTGATAGTTACCATACTCCTCTGGATGATGGACAATGTCACCGGCATCAACCCTAACACCGTCGCGCTTATTCCATTCGCGGTATTTGCGATGGCAGGGATAATAACCAAATACGACCTCGAGGAAATCAACTGGTCGGTTATCTGGATGGTTGCAGGAGGTTTCGCCCTTGGATATGCAATGAACGGTTCCGGACTGGCATCGCTGGTGGTGCGCGCAATTCCTTTCGGAGATTTCTCGCCTATACTGATAGTAATCCTTTCCGGCCTGCTTTGCTACGGGCTCTCCAATCTCATCTCCCACTCTGCTACGGCTGCCCTCCTTATGCCTATACTCGTCGTGGTCTGCACCGCAATGGGCGATAAACTGAGCGACGTGGGTGGTACTTCCACATTGCTGATAGGTGTTGCCATAGCCTCCAGCAGCGCTATGATACTGCCTATTTCCACTCCTCCGAATGCCCTTGCCTATGCTACCAATCTGATCCAGCAGAAGGATATGATCAAGATGGGCATCATCGTAGGTGTCATCAGCGTAGTGCTGGGCTATGCAGTCCTGTTCGCTGCCGGGTCGCTGAATATTATCTGATAATCAAAAAAATATATAAAATGAAAAAAGTATTCATCCTTACAGTCCTGGTGCTGAGCCTGGCTGTGTCCTGCAAAGAAAAGAAGTCTCCTTTCGAAAGGAACTTAGCTGAATATGCAGTGGTGAAGATCCCTGCACCCGACCTGAGCGGCATTACCGACAACGGAAAGGAAGTTCTCAACCTGTACCGTTTCGCCGCCAAGGAAATCGACGCCATCTACTGGGAACAGTATTTCGGCGACAAGTCCCAGCTGGATACCATTTCGGATCCCGCACAGAGAAACTACGCCCTTATCAATTACGGCCCTTGGGACCGCTTTACCGGGAAGTCCTTCGTCGCCGGTTATGACGACCGCCGCCCCGGAGCCGGCTTCTATCCGGAGGATATGAGCGTCGCCCAGTTCGAAGCCTGGGAGAATCCCGACAAGAACAGCCCCTACACCCTTGTGCGCCGTGCAGCCGACGGCAGCCTGGAGACCGTGTGGTATCACGACGCATACAAGGAGCACATCGAGAAGATTGCCAGCTGCCTGACTGCTGCCGCCGACATCACCATAAAGCCCAGCGTGAAAGATTATCTCCTCAAGAAAGTGGAGGCCCTCAAGACGGATGACTACTATGCCAGCGAAATCGCCTGGCTGGATATGGACGACAGCAAGATGGACCTCGTGATAGGTCCTGACGAGGCCGTCGATGACCAGCTCCTGGGCATCAAACGTTCTTACGAGGCATTCGTGCTTCTGAAGAACGCCTCCAGCACCGAAGAACTTACCCAGTATGTCTCCAGGATAGGCGAGTTCCAGCAGGAACTCCCCGGAGATCCCGCGTACAAGCAGTTCCAGCCCGGTTCCGGCTCGAATATCTTCTCTTGCGATGCTCTCTACTATGCCGGAAAGGCCAATGCCGGAGTCAAGGTGATAGCCCTGAACCTCCCCTTCGACCCCAAGGTGCAGGAGGAGAGGGGAACCCGTACCATACTCCTCGAGAATATCATCAGGGCCAAATACAACGCCATCATCTTCCCTGCCGGAGAGGTGCTTCTGGAGACCGGTGAGGACGTGCAGACATCTTCCGACGCCTTCTTTTGGAACATAGCCCTCCGCGAGGTTTCCCACGGTCTTGGCGTGAAAGAGACGGTGAACGGGAAGGGGAGCGTGGAGAGCGCCCTGGGCAACATGGCACAGACTTTCGAGGAGATGAAGGCCAATGTGGCCGGCGTGCTGCAGGTTTGCAAGCTGCAGGACCACTACGACATCCACCATATCTTCACGAAGAAAGATGCCCTTACCACCTTCTTCGTCTCCCTGGTGCGTTCCGAGCGCTTCGGAGAGGGTTCCGCCCTGGGCCGTGCCAACATCGCCATCTACAATTACCTGCAGGAAGCCGGAGCATTCAGCCGCAAGGCCTCGGGAAAGTACACCCTGGATTACAAGAAGATGGAGGAAGCCCTTTCGGATCTTACCGCCCTCATACTCAAGACCCAGGCTACCGGAGATTACGAGTTCGCCTGCGAGTTCGAAAAGAAATACTCGAAGCGCAACGAGAACTACGCTGCCGACAGGCTGAACCTCGGCATTGAAGGAATTCCTGCCGATATCCGCTTCGAATTCGAATAAGCAGGAAAACTTTTGCTAAATTTGTAGAAACTGTAACCAATTATGAAGAATCTGATAGTTGTATGTTCGGTCCTGGCCCTGGCCGCCGTTTCCTGTAAGGAGGAAAAGGTCGATGTGGGCAGGCTGGTGGATGATTATGCCCTGGTGGAGATACCGGCCCCGGATCTGACGGGCATTACCGACAATGGCAAGGAGGTCCTCAGGCTTTACCGACTGGCCGCCGACGAGGTGGACAAGATATACTGGCAGCAGTATTTCGGCGACGGAGCCGCCTTCCTGGATTCCCTCGAGGATAAGTCCGAAAAGCTTTATGCCGGAATCAACTACGGCCCTTGGGACCGCATCACCGGAAAGCCTTTCCTTCCCGGTTTCGGGCAGAAGCCTGCCGGTGCGCGTTTCTATCCCGAAGATATGACTGCAGAGGAATTCCGTAATTGGGACAACCCCGACAAGAGTTCTCCTTATACCCTCGTGCGCCGTGCCGACGACGGCAGCCTGGAGACCGTATGGTACCACGATGCATATAAGGAATCCATAGGCAAGATAGAAGGGTTGCTGCAGCGTGCGGCCGATGTTACCATAAAAGAAAGCGTACGCAAGTATCTGCTCAAGATGATCGAAGGCCTCAAGACCGACGATTATTACGAGAGCGACAAGGCCTGGCTGGAGATGAACGACAGCAAGATGGACCTCGTCATCGGCCCCATAGAGGCCGTGGACGATGGTCTTTACGGCACCAAGGCTTCCTACGGGGCATATGTGCTGCTGAAGAATCTCCGCCGCACCGAGGAGCTCAACGCCCTTTCGGCCCGTATGCAGGAGTTCCAGGCAATGCTCCCCGGCGATGCCGCCTTCCACAGCTTCGTGCCCGGCTCCGAGTCGGATATCTTCTCCTGCAACGTGCTATACTGCAGCGGTTACACCAATGCCGGCTTCAAGGTCATAGGCATCAACTTCCCTTATGATGCCAAGGCCCAGCAGGAGTACGGCACCCGCACTATAATCTTCGACAACATCATACGCGAGAAGTTCAACCGTACCGTCCATCCCGTGGGCAGCGCCCTGCTGGAGGATGTTTATCAGCCCCACGTGGATGCGAGCGCTTTCTACTGGCTGATAGTATTCCGCGAGATAGCCAAGGGACTGGGTGTCAAGGAGACTGTAAACGGCAGGGGAACTGTCGCAGAGGCCCTCTCGAGCGAGGCCCTGGTGATGGAAAAAGCCAAATCCAATGTGCTGGGTGCCTGGCTATGCGCACAGGAGGCTGCCGCGTACAATATCTCCACCCTTTTCCAGAAGGAGGATGTACTTACTACCTTCGTGACAAACATAATCCGTTCTACCCGCTTCGGCGCCGCGGATCCTACCGGCATAGCCAATATAGTGGTCTATAATTATCTTCTCGAAAGCAACGCTATCGACTGGAAACCTTCCGGCCGCTATAGCATCGACTACGACAGGACCTGGAAGGCCCTCGAAACCCTTGGCTCGGAAATACTCCGCATCCAGGCCTACGGCGACGTGGAAGCCGCCCGCAGCTGGATTGCCAAGTACGGCATCGCCGGCCCCGAGAGCCTATCCGACAAGCGGCTCCTGGAGAAGTCCGGTATCCCCGTGGATATCCGTTTCAGCTACGAGTAGTATCAGTCACTGAAAAAACAGGAAGGCAGAGGTCGGCCATTGTAGGTCGATGCCATAGATTCGCCATATGCTCCGGCCGAGCGTATGGCGATATAGTCTCCGCGTCGGCACTCGTTCAGCACTACGTCCTTCCCGAATACATCCGAGCTCTCGCAGATGGGGCCGACCACGTCGTAGGGGAGTTCGGGGCCTTCGGAAGACAGGTTCTCTATGCGGTGGAAGGCGTGGTACATCGCCGGGCGTACCAGGTCGTTCATCCCGGCATCCAGTATGGCGAACTTGCGGGACAGCCCGTCCTTTACATAAAGCACGCGGGAAATCAGTGTGCCGCAGGGGGCCACTATGCTGCGGCCCAGTTCGAAGTGCACCACCGTTTCCGCCGGGAGCATCCTCTTGAAAGTGCCGAAATACGCATCGAAATCTGCAATGGGCAGATGGTTGGGATGCCCGTATTCTATCCCCAGACCCCCACCGACATTGATGTCGCCCGTGGGCAGCCCCTTCCTCCGAAGCATCTCGCGGAGGTCGGTTATGCGGTTGCATAGGGCGGCGAAATCCGACATATCCAGTATCTGGGATCCTATATGGAAATGCAGGCCGCAGAACTGCACGTTTGGCAGTTCCAGAGCCCTGCGTATAACCGGTTCCAACTGGCCGTGGAAGATGCCGAACTTGTTCTCTGCCAGGCCGGTGGTGATGCCAGCGTGGGTGTGCGCGCCTATGTCCGGATTGACCCTGAGGCTTATGGGCGCCGTCTTTCCCATTTCCGCGGCCTTGGCGGCTATCACCTCCAATTCAGCCTCGGATTCCACGTTGAAACGCTGTATGCCTTGTTCCAGGCCCAGGGCTATCTCCCAATCGGCCTTTCCGACTCCGGCATAGACTATGGAAGAGGCAGGGAATCCGGCATCCAGCGCAGAAAGTATCTCTCCGCCGCTCACGCAGTCGGCACCCATCCCGGCAGCGGCGATGCGGCGCAGGATGACAGGATTGGCATTGGCTTTGACGGCATAGTGGACCTGCCACGACGGCCTGTCCTGCAGTGCTGCACGGACGGTTTCCAAAGTCTTCTGCAGCAGAGGGATGTCGTAGTAGTAGAAGGGCGTGCGGAGCTCTCCGAAGCGCTCCAGAGGGTAGGTGCCTTTGATCATCAGCCGAACAGTTGGCGGCTCAACGCCTGCAGCGTACGGGCCTTGTCTTCTTCCTTGACCAGAAGGGAGATGTTATAGTTGCTCCCTCCGTAGCCTACCATACGCACGGGGATGTCCTTCATTGCTGCGAGCACGCGGGATTCGAATCCCAGGTTCTCCCAGTCCATATCTCCCACGACGCAGACTATGCACATGTCGAGGTCCACGCTGACGGTGCCGTACTTCTTGAGGTCGTGCACTATCTCGCTGAGGAAGCGGGTGTTGTCGATGGTGACGGATACGCCCACCTCGGAGGTGCAGATCATATCAATGGAAGTGCGGTAGCTCTCGAATATCTCGAATACCTTGCGCAGGAAACCGTGCGCAAGGAGCATACGGGAGCTCTTGATACGGATGGCGGTGATATTGTCTTTGGCAGCTACTGCCTTGATCTTTCCTGTTTCGGGGGAATTGTCGATGAGGGTGCCGGGAGCCTCGGGCTCCATGGTATTCAGCAGGCGCACGGGTATGCCCGCGAACTTGGCCGGCTGTATGCAGGTGGGGTGGAGTATCTTGGCCCCGAAATAAGCAAGCTCGGCGGCTTCGTCGAAGTTGAGATGCCGCACGGCCTTGGTCTTTTCCACCACTCGGGGGTCGTTGTCGTGCATGCCGTCTATGTCGGTCCATATCTGTATCTCCTCCGCACCCAGGGCGGCACCTATCAGCGAAGCGGTATAATCGCTGCCGCCGCGCTGCAGGTTGTCCACCTCCCCGTGGGCATTGCGGCAGATATAGCCTTGGGTTAGATAGATGTCGGCCGAAGCATCCATCAGGGGTTGCAGATGCTCCTGGATGTAGGCCAGGTCGGGCTCGCCCTGATTGTCCAGTTTCATGAAATCCAGGGCCGGCAGCAGCTGTGCTTTCACCCCCTGCTTAAGCAGGTATTGCTCCATCAGTTTGGTGGAGAGAAGCTCTCCCTGGGCCATGATTATCCTCTCCTGGACGGATCCGAAGAAGTCCCGGGTAAGGGCGGTCATAGCTTCGAAAGCTTCGTGTATGAAGGCATCGAGGGAGGCGTCGCCGAGGAGTTCCTTGGCCGTGCTTATATGCTTGGCTTCCAGACGCCTGAGTGTCTCTTTCGCTCCGTCCTGGTTGCGGTTGAACATATAGCCGACCACCTCGGCCAGCGTGTTGGTCACGCCCGACATTGCGGAAAGCACGACGAAACTGCCCTTGCGGGCCGTCACCAGCTTTGCCACGTCCTTGATCCTGGCAGCGGAACCTACCGAGGTGCCGCCGAATTTCATGATAATCATAGGTAATACTTCTTACTTCCGCAAACATAATGATAATTCTTAAAAAATCATCATTTATTGGCATTTTGAGGCCTCTTGAAAATCACAAGCGATTGGGATTGCGGCCGTTACATTTCTGTAATACTTTTGTGACCTGCTTAAGTTAGTAATGTTTTATTGGTTATAGAATTATGAACTCCACAAAAATCAATCAGTTCTTCGGCAAATATGCTGCCTTCCTGCTGAAATGGCGTTGGGCGGCCCTCGGCCTGTTTGCCGTGATAATGGTCATCTCGTTCATAGGGATGTCCAAAATGGTCACTCAGACATCGTTTGACGACTATTTCATAGAGGGCGATCCGATGTTGGTCAAGACCAACGATTTCAAAGCGACCTTCGGTAACGACTACTTCGTAGGCGTGCTTACCGAATGCGACGACCACTTTACCAAGGAGAACCTGACCCTGCTCCGCGAACTCGCGACAGAGCTGCAGGATTCCCTTTCTTATGCCGACAAGATCACATCCCTCGTGGATGTCGAGTTCATGGTGGGCGACGAGGATGGTATGACCATCACCCAGATAGTTCCGGAAGAGATTCCCGAGGACGGCAGCGTAGAGATGGCCAGCCTCAGGGAGCGTGCCTACAGCAAGCCGCAGATGGCCGGAAAACTGGTGTCCAAGGACGGCAAGCTCGCCTGGACCCTTGTCAAGCTCCGCGCGTTCCCGGCAGATTCCGTCTGGAAGAAGCAGTCCAGCGTATCTCCCGACATCATCACCGGCGAGGAGGTCTCCAAGGTACTTGCCAACCCCAGATATGCCAAGCTGAATCCCCGCGCAACCGGAATGCCCTATGTCAGCCAGCAGAAGACGGTGTACATTGGTCAGGAGATGGGCCGTCTGGTGGTGCTCGCAATAATAATCTGTGTACTCGTGATGTTGATAATGACCCGGTCTCTCCGTGGCATCGTCTCACCCTTGCTGTCGGTCCTGGGCGGTCTGTTCATCACCTTCGGCATAGCCGGATACACGGGTATGTATGTTGACAGTACGGTACTGATGGTCCCTGCCATCCTGGCGTTCGCGGTGGCCATAGCTTACAACATCCACCTTCATTCCTACTTCCAGGGGCTTATCCGCACCGACGGCAAGCGCAAGGAAGCAGTTATCGAGACGGTCTCCGAGATCGGCTGGTCGGTGGTGTTCTGCGGCCTTACCACGGTGGTATCTTTGCTGTCCTTCCTGGTAATAGCCATCAAGCCTATGCAGAGCATCGGCGTGGTGAGCTCCCTTACCATATTCTTCGTACTTTTCACGACCTTGCTGGTCACTCCCGTCCTGCTCTCGTTCGGTAAAGACAAGAAAGTTCGCACCACCGCCGACGGCGACAACTCGACCCGTCTGTCCCGCATGATGGTGCGCCTGAACGACTTCACCTTCAAGCATTCCAAGGCCATCGTGGCCGTTTTCGTGGCCGTGTGCCTCTTCCTCGCCGGCGGTATCTTCAAGATAGAGCCCGCATTCGACGTGGAGCGCACAATGGGTGTAAATGTCCCTTATGTCAAGGACATACTCGCAGTCGGCCGCAGCGAGCTCGGTGCCCTGTACTCCTACGATCTCGTGATGGAGTTCGACAACGAAGACGAAGCGAAGCAGCCGGAGAATCTACGCAAGCTCGAGCAGCTCGAGCAACTCGTGATGAAGTACCCTCTGACCAAGCGCACGAATTCCATCCTCGACGTGCTCAAAGATCTCAATCAGACGCTGAACGGGGGAGACGCGGCATATTACCGCATCCCCGCTTCGGAGGCCGAAGTCGCCCAGATGCTGATGCTCTATGAGAATGCCGGTGGTTCCGAAGCGGAATACTGGATGGATTACGAATACCGTAAGCTGCGCTTGATGGTGGAACTGTCCGATTATAACTCCGGTGAGGTCGAAAAAGAACTCAACGATATAGCAAAGCAGGTAGAGGAAATCTTCCCCGACGTTACCATTACCGCCGTGGGCAACATTCCCCAGTACACCTGTATGATGCAGTATCTGGTACGCGGCCAGGTGCAATCGTTCCTGATCTCCGCCCTTATCATCGCCATCATCCTTATGATTGCCTTCCAGAGCATAAGGGTCGGCCTCATCGGTCTTATACCTAACCTGATGCCCGCCATCTTCGTGGGCGGATATATGGGCTGGGCCGGAATTCCGCTCGATATGATGACCGCGACCCTGATACCTATGATGCTGGGTATGGCAGTGGACGATACCATCCACTTCATCAATCACTGTAAGCTCGAATTCGACAGGAAGCCGAAGTACTCCTCTGCCATCAGCAATACCTTCAAGGTCGTGGGCGTGGCCATCGTAACCACCTCCATCATCACCTCCGCCGTGTTCGCCTGCTTTGCCACTTCCAAGTGCGCAATGTGCATCAGCTTCGGCGTGCTGGCCGTGATCGGTATTCTCTCCGCACTTGCAGCCGACCTCTTCATCACTCCGCTGCTCGTCAACAAATACAAAGTTTACGGTAAAGAAAGCAACTAATCATGAAACGTATTCTAATTGCGGTCCTTGCTCTTGCAGCAGCCGCACAACTCGACGCCCAGAGCGGGCGTGACATAATACAGCGCGTCAAGAACCGCGCCGACGGCGATACCCGCTATGCCGAGATGCAGCTTACGCTGGTCAAGGCCAACGGAAATGTCCGCGAACGCAAACTGCAGTCCTGGGCCATGGACGAGGGAAAGGACGTGAAGAAGATAATGTTCTTCACTTATCCCGGTGACGTCAAGGGGACGGGTTTCCTTACCTGGGATTACGACCAGGCCGGGAAGGAAGATGACAAATGGCTCTATCTTCCCGCAATGAAGAAGACCCGCCGTATCAGCGGAGCTTCTTCCAAGACCGATTTCTTTATGGGAACCGATTTCACCTACGACGATATGGGCGGACGCAGCGTGGATGATGATACCCACACCCTGCTCCGCGAAGAGACACGCGATGGCCACAAATGTTGGGTAATCGAATCCAAACCAGTGGACAAACGCGAAATCTACAGCCGCAAGCTGACCTGGATACGCCAGGACTGCGACGTGGCGGTGTATTGTGAATACTACGATAAACTCGACAAACTTCACAGGGTGCTCTCCGTTTCCGAAATCAGCAAGGTTCAGGGTTTCTGGACCGTGCATAAGATGGAAATGAAGAACGTTCAGACCGGACACAAGACCCAGATAGCAGTGAGCAATCCCAAGTACGACATCAAGATCGACAAAACATTGTTCACAGTTGCAAAATTGGAAAAGGGTATATGAGAAAGCCACTGCTATCGATCATCATAATTCTTCTTCAAGCAGCGATACTCCGTCCTGCATTTGCGCAGGACGGGGTTGAGCTGTCGGTCAAGGGTTTCGTGGACAGCTACCACGCCTTGCGCACTGAAAGCCCGGGCGACTGGATGTCTTCCCGCACCAGGCTCCGTACCGAAGCCACCCTGGAGAAGGGCGGGGCCGGCATCTTCGCCTCGGCAAACCTCGTCTACAACGCCGTCCTCAAGGATATGTCCGGTCTGCAGCTCAGGGAGGCCTATTCTTTCTGGGGATCCGAACACTGGGACATCCGTGCCGGAAAGCAGATAATCACCTGGGGAGTGGCCGACGGACTCCGTGTCACCGACGTCATTTCCCCTATGGACTATACGGAATTCCTTGCCCAGGACTACGACGATATCCGTATTCCTGTCGGAGCCGTCCGCGTGCGCTATTCACGCGACAAATGGAGCCTGGATGCCGTCGCCGTGCCCGTGCCTGAATTCTTCAGGATTCCAATGGATGCCAGGAATCCCTGGTCGGTGGGGGCCGCTCCCCTGGGGGACGAACCCCTCCGCCGGGCCTGCAACATGGAATATGGGGCAAGGCTCAGCTTCTTCCTAAGCGGCGTGGACTTCTCGCTGACGGCCCTGCATACCTGGAACAAGATGCCCGAGCTTCGCGGTGCGATGTTCGTCTATCACAGGCTGGGCGTGTTCGGCGGGGACGTTTCCATACCTCTGGGCAAGTTCGTAATCCGTGCCGAAGCGGCCGATTACCTCGACGACCTGGACGTTAATACCGCTAACGGACTCATAGGGATAGACTGGTATCCGGGGAACGATTGGAACGTATCGGCCCAGTACAACCACAACTATCGTATGAGCGGTTCCGAAAGGAATACCGCGCTAGCGACTTTCCGCTTGTCCAAGGCCCTGCTGGGAAATACTCTCAATCTTTCCACTTTCGCCTATGTGGATGTCACCGACGGCGGCGTGTTCAACAGGCTGAGCGCAGATTATGCGGTGTCGGACCAAGTGCACGCCATCCTCGGCTACGATTATTTCCACGCCGACAAGGGGATGTTCAAACTATACGCCCATAACAGCGAAATTTGGATGAAACTTAAATACAGTTTCTGAAAATAAACTTATATTTGTTCTCATGATGAGAACAAGCAAATTCTTGATGGCAATGCTGCTGGGTGCGGCATTGCTTTCTTGTGCAAAGGAAGAGAAGACGCCCTGGAAATCCCTTTCCGAAAAGGAACAGGAGCTCTACTTCGTGAACACCTTCGGATACAATATGATGTCCACCTACTATCTCTGGTCCGCCGAGGTTGCGTCAGATCTGAGGAAATGGTCCGCCAAGTCCGACCCCATCGCCACCGTGCGTTCCCTGCGCTACAAGGATGCATCCGGCAAGGACATCGACAGGTGGAGCATGATGACCGACGACTACGAAGCTCTCACCGATATGGTGCAGGGCAACGCCAAGTCCATAGGAATGGAGTTCTCCGTCTATTATTCCGACGAGAGCAAGCAGAACGTGGTGCTGGTCGTGAACTGCGTGTATGCCGACAGCCCCGCATCCCTTGCCGGATATAAGAGGGGGGATAAGATAGTGGCCGTGGACGGCCAGCTGCTGACCCCTGACAATTATGCGGAACTGCTGGAAGGCCACGTCCTCGGTGCCGACAGCGTGACCCTTACCAATGCCGACGGCAGCGACGTAACCCTCCGGGCGGCGGATATGTATCAGGATCCCATCATCTGCCACAAGGTCCTGGACCAGGGCGGAAGGAAGATAGGATATCTGCACTACACTTCCTTCACCCTCAAGTCCTGCGCCCCTCTGGTGGAGGTTTTCAAGGAATTCAAGGAAGCAGGAATCACCGAAATGGTGCTCGACCTCCGCTACAACGGCGGCGGTTATGCAATGGTTTCCGCCCTCCTTGGCTCTATGTTGGCCCCCGAAGTGGAAGTGCGCAGGGGAAGCGTCTTCCTTACCGAAGTCTTCAACAGGACACTTTCCGAAGCCTGGGATGATACCCGCAAGGAGACCCGTTTCGAGACGGTTTTCAATATCGATGAAGATGGCGTTTCCGAGGTGGTCAGGACGGATGGTGCCAATGTGCAGATAAGCAAGCTCTATGTGATCATGACCGGGCAGACCGCATCCGCTTCCGAGAGCACGGTATGCGGGCTCAGTCCCTACCTGGACATTGTTCTGGCAGGGGAGCGCAGCCACGGGAAATACTGTGCTGGCATAATAGTGGACGGCCCCACCTGGTACAGCTGGAACAGGAATGCCTTCGGAGAGAAGACCTTGGAAGCCGCCTTGCGTAAAAGCGAAAACTGGGGAATCTACGTGATGATTTCCCGCTTTGCCGACAAGAACGGGGACACTCTCTGTATGCCTGACGGCCTGGAGCCTTCCATCAACGTGTCCGACAACCCTCTGGACGGATACCAGCTGGGCGATCCCGAGGAGACCATGCTTGCCGCCGTGCTCGCAGGACATACTCCTTCCCAGTCCCGCAGGTCGCTTTCCCACGCTCCCTTGAAGATTGAGCGCCCGAGCGTAAGGCCTTCCTTCATGATTCTGGACAAAAGCATCGTAGAATAATGAGATCCTACCTTCTTGCCATACTTGCCATAGTTTCGGCTATGGCCCTGACCTGCTCGGTGCCGCGCGACTATCCGTCCGACAAGGTGGATCCTCTCATAGGATCCGGATTCCACGGCCACGTTTTCGTGGGGGCCAACGTGCCTTTCGGCTTCGTGCAGGCGGGCCCTACCAATGTCTCCCAAGGCTGGGACTGGTGCTCCGGCTATCACGAATCCGATTCTACCGTCATAGGTTTTTCCCACACCCACCTCAGCGGAACGGGCTGCGGGGACCTTCTGGACATCACCCTGATGCCGGTAGTGGGAGAGGACCTGAGCTATGCGCGTGGCAGGAAGGATGATCCCGGGAGCGGGCTCTGGTCCTATGCCGACCGCAGCAGGGAAATCGCCGAACCCGGGTATTACAGCGTGCCCCTGACCCGTTATGGGATAGTGGCGGAAATGAGCGCCACCGAACGCTGCGCCATCCACAGGTTCAGCTTCCCGGCATCCGACGAGTCCGCCTTCGTGTTCGACCTAAAGAACGGCGGCAACTGGGACCATACCACCGAGGCCTATGCCGAGGCCGTCGGCAGCAATGCCATCCGCGGCTGGCGCTTCTCGAAGGGCTGGGCAAAGAACCAGCGCATCTACTTCTATGCCGAGTTCTCGAAGCCCGTGGAAGTGGAATACGTCAAGGCGACGGACGATTATGGCAAAGAGCAGGAGAGGATGTTCACGAGGGCGGGTTTCAGCACCGCCGAAGGTGAGCAGGTGCTTGTCAAGGTCGGTCTTTCCGCCGTCAGTACGGATGGAGCCAGGATGAACCTCGAGACCGAGATTCCCGGCTGGGATTTCGACAAGGTCCGCGGCTCCGCCCGCGATGCCTGGAACAAGGAACTCTCCCGCATACGCATCAAGGCCGATCCTGTTACCGAAAAGAAGTTCTACACCGCTCTCTTCCACTCGATGATAGCCCCGTCGCTCTTCAACGATGTGGATGGCAGCTACCGCGGTTCCGACGACAAGATATACCCGAAAGCGGATTTCGACAATTACACCACTTTCTCGCTCTGGGATACCTACAGGGCTGAAATGCCCCTGCTCTGCATAATAGAGCCCTCCAGGATGGACGATATGGTGGAGACTATGCTCAAGATTTACGAGCAGCAGGGATTCCTCCCCATATGGCACCTGATGGCCAACGAGACTTATTGCATGCCTGGCGAAGCCGGCGTGATAGCCGTCGCGGATGCCATAGTGAAGGGCTTCTCCGGTTTTGACAGGGAGGCCGCTTTCGAGGCTATGGTCAAATCCCTCGAGAATGTGGGGTGCGGCAACGAGTTCCGCCTCCAATATGGCTTCGCCCCCTCCGACCTTTGCAGCCAGTCCCTGGGCGTCGATATGGAATTCGCCATCGCGGATGCGGCCGTCGCCAATGCCGCCCGTGCCCTTGGCAAGGATGCCGGAGCCTTCGATCTGCGCAGCCACAGCTACAGGACTTATATGGACCCTGAAACCGGTTTTGCAAGGGGCCGTATGTCGGATGGCAGCTGGCGCACGCCCTTCAATCCTTACGGGCATATCAACACCGATTACACCGAAGGGAATGCCTGGCAGTACAGCTGGCTCGCTCCCCACGACGTCGACTGGCTGATAGGTTTCTGCGGAGGCAAGGATGGCTTCGTAAAGAGGCTGGATTCCCTTTTCACCGCACCTTCTTCCCTGGAGGAAGGCGCCGCTCCCGACATAAGCGGTATGATAGGACAGTATGTCCACGGCAACGAGCCGAGCCATCATATTATCTACCTCTACACTATGGCAGGCGCTCCCTGGAAGACAGCCGACAAGGTGCGCGAGGTGCTTACCGGGCTTTACGGTACCACCCGTGACGGCCTCTGCGGCAACGAGGACGTCGGGCAGATGTCCGCCTGGTACATACTTTCCGCCCTTGGCTTCTATCAGGTCGAGCCCGCCTCCACCCGCTTCTGGTTCGGAAGCCCTGTAGTGGATGAGGCCAGAATAGATGCCGGCGGCAGGACCTTCACCGTGGTGGCCCGCAACAACAGCCCCGAAAACAAGTACATCCAGTCCATAACGCTGAATGGCAAGCCTTACGACCTGCCATTCATAGATTATCACGATATCACTTCCGGCGGAAAACTGGTCTTCGAAATGGGACCTGAGCCGGCTTTGTGGTATTAAGCTTTATTAGGAGCCAGCAATCTGAACAGGGCATTTTCCAGGATATAAACCAGGAAGATGCCCAAAATTATTGCGGGCCAGGGGAGAGCGAAGAGTATTACCAGCACCATGATGATGAACGATATGCTCAGAAGCGCATAACGCAGCATCTTGGTGGCGGTGTCGGCTTCGATATCTTTCCCGAACTTGAAGGAAAACATAGGCAGCTCGCACACCAGCAATACGCAGAGGACCAGGGAGACCCCTATCAGTATCCAGGGAATGGCTGTGTCGAACGAATCCGGAAGATAGCCCAGCAGGCAGCAGAGAGAACCGCAGATAAGGGCCGAAGCCGGTGTCGGAAGGCCGATGAAGGAGGAATGCTGGCGTTCGTCAAGATTGAACTTCGCAAGCCTGACGGCGCTGAATACTGCGATCAGAAGCGGAATCCAGGCGAAAAACACGGCGATGCCACCGGCCGCCCAGAGGCTGCAGTTGAAATACATCATCAGCGCCGGAAGCACGCCGAAACTCACCATATCCGCAAGGGAGTCCAGTTCCTTTCCCAAGGGGGAATAAGCCCCGAGCAAACGTGCTGCCAGGCCATCGCAGAAATCGAACAGCACGGCTGTCAGCATACATAAGAACGGGAAATAGGCTACTGCGTGCAGCTCCGGTTCGAACAATGCTATTATGCCTATCACCCCGAAGATAAGGTTCAGCGAGGTGATGGCATTGGGGATATGTTTCTTTATGGACATTTATTTGACACCCATTTTCTTCTTGAGCTCCTTGGGGAGGGCATCCTTGTGGAGGATGATATCAAGGCTCTGGCCCTTGACGTAATTCTCGGACACATACCAGATACCATTGTACTTGCTCTTGGTTCCCCAGGAGTTCTTAACCTTGTAGTACTTGTTGCCGAACTGATCGTGGGCGATGCCGTAGATCTGCATTCCATGGTCGTCGGTGATGGTCTTGTTGTCAAAACCCTTCTGGCGGTACTCCTGGTCGGGAACAATCTCGGCAGGTGCTTCCACGGGGGCGGGCTTGCCTTCTTCCTTGCCTACCCAGTGCTCCTGGTCGGAGCCGCCCTGCTTGCTCACAGCTTTAGGGTCGATCAGCACACCAATACCGTTGCGGGTGAAACCGGGCTCGCTGACGTCCGCACCCCAGGCCACGGTGTAACCGGCACGGATGGCATCGTCGAGGACCTTCATGAATTCGTCGATGGGAACGTTGAATGCGGTATCCCAGCGCCAGTTGTCATTGACCTCGATGGCGAAATAGGTGTAGAAGGGATGATGGGTGAAGGAGGTGAGGCTCACATAGTCCTCGGGATTGAACTTGAAATGGTCGCGGTAACTGGCGGGAGTATAGCTGACGCCGTCCACGGTGAAGGTCTCGGGAATCTCTCCCAGATAGCTCTTGAGTATGCCCTCGACGCCGTTTTTCCAGCTAGGAGTGAGTTTGCGGTTGGGATTCTTGACAATGGCGCTCACATAAGACTTGAGGGCTGCGTCCATCTCGGCCTGCTCGGGCAGCTCGGTGCCGTAGTTCATTCCGCTGAAGACGCTCTGGGGGATGAGACCGTAGTCTTTGATGATATGAAGGACGTCATCTCCCTCGCTGCCTGCGGAGAAATTGAGGCAACCATCCAGACGGACATACTTCTCGGCCCTTTCAAGATAGGACTTGTAGATCACGAACATCTCGGAGAAGTCCGGATATGCGGCCTCGTCCTTGATGCCGTTGATACGGATGATTTCGGACTCCACGAAACCGATGGTGGAAAATGCCCAGCAGGTGCCGCTGCGATACTGGTCCTTGACTGAGGTTATGGTGTTCTCCACATCGGTGGTAAACTCATACTCGGGCCATTTGATGTTGGCTTTCTGGCCGAAGGCATAGGCGCTCAGCAGCAGGAAAGCCGCGATGACGGTGATTCTTTTCATAATTAATCCTTTTTATAAATTACTAACGCTTTTTCGAGTATCTTCATTGCCTCCTTCAAGGCAGGGACTTCCAGCACATAGGCTACCCTGACCTGGTTGCGGCCCAGGCCCGGAGTGCTGTAGAAAGGCTCCGCAGGGGTGAGCATCACCGTCTTTCCGTCCAGACGGAAATCGGTGAGCAGCCATCTGCAGAAGTCGGTGGCATCTTCCACCGGCAGCTCTGCCACTGTGTAGAAGGCTCCGTCCGGCTTGGGAGAGAATACTCCCGGGATGGAGTTGAGTGCGGCGATTGTATAGTCCCTCCTGGCTATGTATTCGTCCCGCACGGCCTTGAAGTAGTCCGGCGTGGCATCCAGGGCCCCGCGTGCGGCTATCTGGCCGAGTACGGGAGGGCAGAGACGCGCCTGGGCGAACTTGGTCACCAGTTCCATCAGTTCCTTGTTCTTGGAAATCAGGCATCCGATACGCGCTCCGCAGAGGTTGTAGCGCTTCGAGGCGGAGTCTATCAATATGACGTTATCCTCCATTCCGCTGACCTGCATAGCCGAGAAATAAGGCTCGTCGGTGTAGCAGAACTCGCGGTAGGCCTCGTCTGAAATCAGGAATAGGTCGTGCTTGCGGCAGATGTTAGCTATGGCCAGCACATCCGCCTTGCTGTAGAGCACGCCCGTGGGATTGGCGGGATTGCAGACCAGTATGGCCTTGGTCCTGGGGCTGATATGCTTTTCTATCTCCCCGGCATCGGGAAGGGCGAAGGCATTGCGTATGTCGGTATGCACCGCCACGACGTTCACGCCGTTCATCCTTGCCAGGGTGTTGTAATTGCAATAGTAGGGCTCCATAACCAGCACCTCGTCCCCGGGGTCGAAGGCTGCGTGGAATATGAAACTGAGGGATTCGCTGCCTGCGGTGGTGACAAGTATGTCCTCCGTATCCAGCTGTATTCCTACTTTGCTGTAGTATTTCTCCACTATGTCCTGCCTGAACGCAAGGGTCCCGGCGGAATTGGAGTAGGGAAGATGGTCGAAGCGGAAGTCCGCAACGGCCTTGATGGCTGAAGCGGGGGATTTGATATCCGGCGCACCTATGTTCAGATGAAACACTTTGACCCCGTCGGCCTTGGCTTTGTCGGCAAATGGGGTCAGCATCCGTATTGCGGAAGCGGGAACGGATCCCGCAGTCTTGGAAATATGCGGCATATCGTCACTTCTTTCCCACAAATATAGGAAATCTTATCTTTCCTGCAAAAGGTCAGACCTTGTAATAAAGGGAAAGGATGGCGGCAAAGCATTTGCCCGGAAGCAGCCATTTGGCGAATACGGCGAGTTTCTGCAGGGGAGAGGCTATCACATAGTGATGGGCCGGATTCTTCCTGGGGATGATCCTTGCGATCTTGGCGGCGAGATACTCAGGCTTGAGGCCAGTGGTTTCGTCCTTCTCGATGCCGGCCAGGGAGGCTGCATATTTGGGATAGGCGGCGTGCACCTCGGCCCCGTCGGAACTCTTGCGCATTGCGGTGAAGCCCGTAGCGAAATCCCCGGGCTCTATTACCACCACTTTGATTCCGAAGTCCTTTACTTCCAGGCGCAGAGCCTCGCAATAACCCTCGATGGCGAATTTGCTGGCGGAGTAGAGACCCTGGAAGGGCAGGCCCATCAGTCCTCCTATAGAGCTGAAACAGAGTATCTTGCCGCTGCGCTGGGCACGCATCACGGGAAGTATGTGGTGGAGGAAACGGACCATTCCCATCCAGTTTACATCCATCTGGCGGCGGGCGTCGTCGAGGGAGCTGAATTCCAAGGGGCCGCCAATGCCCATTCCGGCATTGCTGATGAAAACGTCGATGCGCCCCTCGGCATCCATCACCTCCCGCACGGCAGCCTCGACGGAAGCATCGTCCGTGACCTCTGCCTGGATGTAATGCACTCCGGGAATCCTTTCGCAGTCCCTGCGGTGCGTGCCGTAGACACTGTGGCCTGCGCGGGAGAGAGTCTCCGCCATAGCCTTGCCGAATCCGGAAGTGATGCCTGTGATGAGAATGACCATATCTATCCTTTTATGATTTCAAGCTTGCGGAAGATGCCCTCGAGTATGTCCATCGCGGTTTCCAGCTGTTCGAAACTGTGGGTGGCCATAAGCGCGAAGCGTATGATGACGGAATCTTCCGGAACTGCGGGAGGAATGACCGGAGTTATGAACACACCCTCGTCCAGGGCCAGTTTCACGGCCGTCAGGCACTTCTCCATGTCCCTTACGAAGAGAGGGATGATGGGGGATTGGGTATGCCCTATGTCGAATCCTCTCGCACGGAAGCCCTCGTGGGCACGGCGGGTAAGGTCCCAGAGATGATCCAGGCGCTCGGGCTCCGACTGCATGATGTCGAGGGCCGCGCTGACGGCTGCCACATTTGCCGGCGGCATGCTGGCGCTGAATATCAGGGAACGGGAATTATGCTTGAGATAATTGATTACGGTGTGGTCGCCCGCGATGAATCCTCCCAGGGAACCGAAGGATTTGGAGAAGGTTCCCATTATGAGGTCGGTCTTGTCGGTAAGCCCGAAATGGTCCGCAGTTCCGCGTCCCTGCCTGCCGAAAACCCCAAGTCCGTGGGCATCGTCCACCATAATGGCGGCATTGTACTTTTCGCAGAGTTCCACTATAGTCGGCAGGTCGGCCAGGTCTCCCTCCATAGAGTAAACCCCGTCCACGACTATCAGCTTGGGGGCTTCCACGGGCACGGCGCGGAGCTTCTTCTCCAGCGCCCCCATATCGTTGTGCTGGAATTTGAAGACCTTGCTGAAACCCAGGCGGCTGCCGTCGATGATGCAGGCGTGGTCGAGGGCATCCAGGAAGATGAATCCGTCCCTGAATCCCAGGCACGAAACCACTCCCAGATTGACCTGGAAACCGGTGCTATATGTAACTGCTTCGTCCTTGCCTACGAAGGCAGCAAGCTTCTCTTCGAGTTCGAGATGTATGTCGAGGGTGCCGTTCAGGAACCTGGAACCGGAGCAGGAGGTGCCGTATTTGCGTATAGCGGCAATGGCGGCTTCCTTGAGCCTGGGGTCGTCGGAAAGCCCCAGATAGGAATTGGAACCGAACATCATCACGTCCTTCCCGGCCATCTTGACCACCGGATCCTGTCCGGAAGATATAGGTCTATAATAGGGGTAAATGCCCAAGGCTTTTACCTCGTCCGCCAGCGTGAAACCGGCGCAGATATTATCAAGGTTAAGGTTCATACACAAACAATCTAACCCCGAAAATTAGTCAAAAAAGTTTGGAATGCCAACACTTTTGCTCGGAAATAAGTAATTTTGCCCCCGAAATGACAATTCTGGATATTCTTTTGATTGCAGTGGCACTGGCGATGGATTGCTTTACGGTATCCATCGTGAGCGGGGTAATTACGCGGAAACTGTTCTGGGGGCGCAATCTGCGTATGGCCTTCCTCTTTGGTTTCTTCCAGGCTGCGATGCCTTTTATCGGATGGATTGCAATTCATTATTTTCAGTCCAGCGTTGAGGCCTACGACCATTGGATTGCCTTCGGGCTGCTTCTGCTGATAGGTGGCAAGATGATACTGGATGCTTTCAATGAGGAGGATGAAGCCACTATCAACCCTCTGAATCTCGGAACTCAGCTTACGCTTGCCGTGGCGACAAGCATAGACGCTCTTGCGGTAGGTATCTCCTTCTCCTGTTCGGGATACGGCACCGTGCAGAGCCTGATTCTCCCGCTGGCAGTCATAGGGCTGGTGTCATTTTTCTTCAGCATCGCGGGGCTGCTGCTGGGCGTGCGCTTCGGGGGCGCCGTGGCCAGACGCTTCAAACCCGAAATAATAGGGGGCGTAATCCTGATCGCCATCGGCGTCAAGATCCTTCTGGAACATCTTTTAGGCTGATTTACAGATTGCCGGCCTCTTTGCGCCGAGCCTCGTAATAATCATGTCGTGCGGGATTCTCGGGGAACCAGCCGCGCAATACGCGTTTTTCCTGGGTGATGACTTCGTGTATGCCCCAGAAGCAGGAGAATGCCGCAGCGCCGATAATGGTGGAGATGACGATATCTGTAACGAACAGGGACCATACCGAGAAAGCGAGACCGGCCAGAAACAGAAGCCACCAGCTCTTCTTTCCCCAGTAATACTCCATCTTGATGACTATGGGATGACATATCCCTATGATGAGGAACACAGCGGTTCCGACAATGATGCCGTTGAAATTCATAGGCCGCAAAGGTACGCTTTTTTTGTCGCTTATTCTATCATTATTTATTGTTATATTTGTTGGATAAGCCGTATGTCCCTATGAGAAAGATCCGTATCGCTATTGCCATCCTATTTTTCGCAGGCATTACACTGCTGTTCCTCGGCGTCCCTTCCCTGGCCTCCTGGCTAGGCTGGATGCCCAAATTGCAGTTCCTGCCGGCCGTTATGGCTCTGAATGTCCTAGTGATCGTGCTCGTGCTGGCACTCACCTTGCTTTTCGGGCGCATCTATTGCTCGACTATATGCCCGTTGGGAGTATTCCAGGACGGCATCTCGCGGGTGAGGGTGACGTTCGGGCGCCTGCGCAAGAACCGCAAGCCTTTCCATTTCCGCAAAGAGCACAGATGGCTGAGATATGGCATCTGGGTGCTTTTCGTCGCCGCCCTTGCGGCCGGCGTGCAGTCTTTCGTGGCCATCCTGGCTCCTTACAGCGCCTATGGCCGCATGGTGGAGAGCGTTGCGCATTTCAAGGCCGGGCCGGTGCTGGCCGTGGCGGCAGCTACCCTTCTCGTAGTCGGCTTGCTTGCATTTTTCACGGGCAGGGAGTACTGCAACAGCATATGCCCTGTAGGTACTACGCTGAGTTTCTTCTCGCGTTTCGCCATCTTCCGTCCGGTGATCGATGCAGACAAGTGCAAGAATTGCAGGCTTTGCGAGGTGAATTGCAAGGCTTCGTGCATCGATATCGCCAATCACAAGATCGATTACAGTCGTTGTGTCGTCTGTTTCGACTGCATCGGCAACTGTAAATTCGACGCACTCAAATACCGTATCTATCATGGAAGCGGCGCGCAGCGACAGGCGGAAGAAGAGGATACCTCCCAAGGCAGCGGCAGACGGGCATTTTTGGCCGGTGCAGCCATGGGACTGACGGCAATTGCGCTGGAGGCGCAGAACAAGAAACGCGACGGCGGCTTCGCGGAAGTACTTCCCAAAAGGGCCATCGACCGCGAAACCCCCGTAACGCCCCCCGGCTCCCTCAGCATACGCGACTTCTACAAACGCTGCACAGCCTGCCAGCTCTGCGTATCCGTATGCCCCAACAAAGTGTTGCGCCCCTCTGCCGACCTCGATCATCTGATGCAACCTCAGATGGGTTTCGAGGAAGGATACTGCCGCCCCGAATGCACCAAGTGCTCGGAGGTCTGCCCCAGCGGCGCCATAATCCGCATAAGCCCTGAAGAAAAGACCATCTACCACGTAGGGACGGCCAGCGTGGACCGCAGCCTCTGCGTGGCGGAGAAGGGGACCAAATGCGGCAACTGTGCCCGCCATTGCCCCGTGGGAGCCATACAGATGGTGGAATCCAGCGATGGATATATGGTGCCCGCGGTCAACACCGAAATCTGCATTGGCTGCGGAGCCTGCGAGAACCTCTGCCCGTCCCGCCCCGTAAGCGCAATAACCGTCAACGGCCGTCACGACCACATAATCAGCTAAGCTATGGACAGAAGAGATTTCCTTAAAGTATCTGGCGCCGGTGCCCTAGGCCTGGCCGCATCTTCCTGCGCCCCCAAGACAGTAAAGGTCAAGGAAGATACCCCCGAACAGATGGCCATCCGCGAGAATCCCCGCAATGGCGACAAGATATCCCTGCTCGGCTTCGGCTGCATGCGCTGGCCTATGGTCAAGGATGCATCCGGCAAGGACGTGATAGACCAGGAGGCCGTGAACGAGATGGTGGACTACGCCCTCGAGCACGGCATCAACTACTTCGACACTTCGCCGGCATACTTGCAGGGCCAGTCGGAAAGGGCGGCAGGCATCGCACTGAGCCGTCATCCGCGCAGCAGCTATTACATCGCCACCAAGCTTTCGAACTTCGGCGACCGTTCCAGGGAGGCTTCCATCAGGATGTACGAAGAGTCCTTCAAGGAGATGCAGACGGATTATTTCGACTACTACCTACTGCATTCCATTGGCCGCGGCGGGGAAGATTTCTTCCGCAAACGCTATGTCGAGAACGGAATGATGGATTTCCTCAGGGAAGAGAAGGCCAAGGGCCGCATACGCAACCTGGGCTTTTCCTTCCACGGAGCCAAGGAGGCCTTCGATTCCTTCATGCGCCTCTACGACGAAGGCGAGTTCGTATGGGACTTCTGCCAGATAGAGATGAACTATGTGGACTGGAAGCACGCCGACGGCATACGGAACGTCAATGCCGACTATCTGTATGCCGAGCTCGAGAAGAGGGGTATCCCGGTAGTGATAATGGAACCTCTGCTCGGAGGACGTCTGGCGAACGTGCCTATGGGTATCTCCCGACAGATGAAGATGCGCGACCCTGACAGGTCGGCGGCATCCTGGGCATTCCGCTTCTGCGGCAGCTATCCCGGCGTGCTCTGCATTCTCAGCGGAATGACCTCGATGGATCCTCTGCTGGACAATATCAAGACTTTCGGTCATTTCGAGCCGCTGAACGCCGAGGAACTGGATTTTATGGAGAGGATGGCGGTGCAGATGAAGGAGTATCCCCTCGTGAACTGCACCAACTGCAAATATTGCATGCCCTGCCCCTGGGGAATCGACATTCCCGGAATCTTCCAGCACTACAACACTTCCATCACCAACGGCACTTATGCCCAGAGCAAGGAGCAGAAGGGCTACAAGAAGTTGCGTGATGCGTATCTAACAAGCTACGACAAGGCCATACCTACGGTGCGTCAGGCTGACCATTGCATAGGCTGCGGGGAGTGTATGATCCACTGCCCCCAGAGCATTGCCATACCGGACGAACTCCATCGTATCGACCAATATGTAGAGCGTTTGAAGAAAAATGCGTAAATTCGCGCCCAGAATCTAAAAAGGATGAAAAAGAAAGTAACGGTATCTGCAGTGGTAGTGGTCGTGCTGGCCGCGGTGGCCCTCGGCGTCTTCCTGCTGCTTAAGGGAAGGAAGCCTGTTTCGCAGGCCGAGCCTCCCGTGCCCTTCGTATCGGAAATCATCAGCGACAACAATTCCGCAGCCCATAGGATGGTGGCCTCCTATAAGCCCCACGATGCCTCCAAGGCCATTTTCGTGTTCGGCTCCCGTTCCCGTACGCAGGAAGTCGCTTCCGCCCTTATGGACTCCGATGCCTTCGACAATGTTGACGGTTCCGCAAATCCCGACGGCCTGAAGGACCTGGCGGGGGAGACCATCTGCACCGTCACCAATTTCTCGGATTTCGGGGAGATGGTGAACGACGGCCGCCTGGAAGATATGCGCGAGCTCACCGCCCGCAACGTAATCTCCGCAATGGACACCCTCTGCTACGTCAGTCCCTACGACCGCAGCGGAATGGGCAAGAAACCCCTTGCCAAGCTGATAGTCCTGGGATCCGCCTGTATGACCCAGTACGGGCGCTATGATGTGGATTCCCTTTTCAATGCTCTCAACTGCGAACTGCCTGTGCTTTCGCCTATGCAGCTGATCGTAGATGAGGCCATCCGTATGTCGAAAGGTAAGAAAATCATTTCCGTGGGCGTGCTGGCGGGCAATGCTCCCGTGGACATCTACGGGCCGTATATCAAGGGCCGTGCGGCCAAAGAAGGCATAGACAGCGTGCTCTGCGTCGGGTTCAAGGCCCCGGAAGGGGAGGACCCTCTGCTGAGTTTCCTCGACCGTTATTCCGAACTCGGAATCAACCGGCCCCTGGACGCGATCCTTGTTGACGACCTTGGAGTGGACCTTGCTTCCTTCAACGAGTCGCTGGGCAGGATAACATCCGTAATGAATGCCGAGTCCCTTACCTACGGAAACCTGATTTCGCCCGGCTTCCGTATCGTGGACTCCCGCAGCCGTATTTGCAATGCAGTGTATTCCATACTCCGAAGCCAGAACTTGTTCACCCATCAAATCTCCCAGCCCAGGCAGCTCGATTATATGCTGATACCCAGGGAGGAGAACGAGAAAGAGCTGATGCTGCTTCAGTATAACGAAAGATATATTCCGAAGAATAATTGATGTTCAAACTAACGATTAGCCCCGAAGAAATAGAGAAGTTGGAACCGGCGGGTTTTCAGGGGCAGATTCATGTTATTTCCAGGCCCGGACTTGAGTTTTCCCGGGCCATCGCGTACCTGAAGAAACAGAAGGTCATCGGTTTCGATACCGAGACCAAGCCTGTCTTTTCTCCGGGCCAGCATCATAATGGAGTTGCCCTACTGCAGCTCTCCGGCCCTGACCAGGCCTTCCTTTTCAGGATCCAGAAACTCAATCTCCGCAGGCGAATCTGCGCCATTCTTTCAAACCCCGAAATCATAAAGGTCGGTGCCGCCGCCTTGGATGACGTACGCGGGCTGCAGCGTTACCGCACCTTCGAAGCCCGTGGATTCGTGGATCTGCAGAAGATAGTGTGGGAGTGGGGGATAAGAGACAAGAGCGTAAAGAAAATGGCCGCCAACATACTTGGAGTTAGGATATCCAAAAGCCAGCAGCTCTCCAACTGGGAAGCCGAGACCCTGAACCCCCATCAGCAGATCTATGCCGCCACCGATGCCTGGATATGCAGGGAGATGTACCTTAAACTCCAGGAATGCGAGAAGCATCCTCTGCGTCCCGAGGAGATGTACCCCCCGGAGCAGCTTCCCGCCGCGCTGCGCGAAAAGCTCGAGCACAAGGATGCGGCCCCTGCAGCCCCCGCTGCCCCCGCTGCCGCCGATGGCGAAGCCCCGGCAAAGAAAAAGTCCAAACGCCGCAAGTACTACCATAAGAAGAAAGCGTCCAATGAAAAAAATCTACCTCAAAAAGGGGCGTGACGAATCCGTCCGCCGTTTCCATCCCTGGGTTTTCTCCGGAGCCGTCGCCCAGACGGTAGGTAATCCCGTGGAAGGGGATGTGGTGGCTGTCTATTCCGCCGAAGGCGAGTATCTTGCCTGCGGCCACTGGCAGATAGGTTCCATTTCCGTCAGGATTCTTTCCTTCGACGCCGATCCGCTTTCTCCTTCTTTCTGGGAAGATACCCTCTCCGCCGCCCTGGCCGCCCGCAAGGCCATGGGGCTGACGGATTCCGACAGGACCAGTTGCTACCGCCTGGTGCACGGTGAGGGGGATGGCCTTCCCGGCCTGATAATAGATTATTACGACGGCGTATGCGTGCTCCAGGCCCATTCCGTGGGTATGTTCCGCGCCAAAAACCAGATATGCGAGGCGCTTCGGAAAATCTACGGGGACTCGCTGAAGGCCGTCTATGACAAGAGCAGCGGGACGGCTCCCTTCAAGGCCGGGCTGGAACTTGTGGACGGATACCTGTGGCAGGCTCCCGGCTTCGAGGCAGGGGAACAGGTGGTGCTGGAGAACGGCCATAAGTTCCTGGTGAACTGGACCGAAGGGCAGAAGACCGGTTTCTTCCTCGACCAGCGGGAAAACCGTGCCCTGGTGGAGCGCTACGCCCGCGGCAGGAACGTGCTCAACCTCTTCTGCTATACCGGCGGTTTTTCGGTCTATGCTCTGGGCGGAGGCGCCCTGCACGTGGATTCCGTCGACAGTTCCGCCAAGGCGATGGCCATGGTGGACCGCAACATCGCCCTGAACGGCTTCACATCTTCTCAGCATACATCCTTCTGCGCCGATGCCATAGAGCATCTCGCGGCCGTGGAGGATGGGAAATACGACCTTATAATTGTTGACCCTCCGGCATTCGCCAAGCATCGCGGAGCCCTGAAAAACGCCCTCCGCGCCTACCAGCGCCTGAATGCGCGCGCCATAGAGAAGGTGGCTCCTGGCGGATTCGTGTTCACCTTCTCCTGCTCGCAGGTGGTGGACAAGGAGGATTTCGCCCTTGCCGTGTTCTCGGCGGCCGCCAGCACCGGGCGCAGGGTGCGCATTCTCGACAGGCTCAACCAACCGGCAGACCACGCAGTTAACATCTACCATCCCGAAGGGGAATACCTAAAAGGCCTGCTGCTCTATGTAGAATAATAACCACCGACCACATGAACCTAATAACCACAGCAGTCTGCCTGATTTCAGGTCTTCTTCCCCTCCACAGGGATATCGATGCCACTTCCGTGGGCGTACAGGACAAGCGCACGGAAGTCGTTTTTTTTCCTGACGAGGCTTCCGCCCTGAAAGGGAATATCGAACAGAGCCCCTTCTACTCCAGCCTGAACGGAGAATGGGATTTCCTTTATTTCGACAGCGAGAAGCAGGTTCCGGAGGATCTTTCCGCACAAGACTGGAAGAAGATAAAGGTTCCTGGTAACTGGGAGGTGCAGGGATGGGGAACACCCGTCTATGTGAACACCACATACGAATTCGCGCCCTTCGATCCCCAGCCCCCGACCTTGCCCGAGGATATCCCCGTGGGCATCTACCGCAGGAGTTTCAGCGTGCCCGAGGCCTGGAAAGGCAGGGAGGTGTACCTTAACATCTGCGCCGCCAAATCCGGCGTATATACTTTCATCAACGGCACCCAGATAGCCTATAGCGAGGATTCCAAGGACCTTGCGCGCATCGACATCACTCCATATCTCAAAGAAGGGGAGAATGAGCTACTGCTCAAGATGACCCGCTGGAGCACAGGTTCGTGGCTGGAATGCCAGGATTTCTGGAGGCTCAGCGGCATAGAGAGGGATGTGTACCTTTCTTCCGAAAAGATACTTCAAGACTTCGATTTCGAGGTAGTATCCACCCTTGACGACAGCTGCACGGACGGCGATTTCCGCCTCTATGCCACCGAAGGCACTTCCTTCCGCCTGCTGGACAAAGACGGCAGTACCGTGGCCGAGGGCAGCGTTCCTTTCGAAAAGATAATCCCCGGCGTACGCAGGTGGAGTGCGGAATTTCCCGAACTCTATACCCTCGTGCTCGAGAAGGAAGGGGAGTACGCCCGCTTCGACGTGGGTTTCCGCCGCACCGAAATCAAGGGCGACATCTTCTACTTCAACGGCCAGCCCATCAAGTTCAAGGGAGTCAATCTCCACGAACACAATGAGTTTACCGGCCATTATACCGACAGGGACTATATACGCCGCAGCCTGCTGGTGATGAAGCAGCTGAACGTGAATGCCATACGCACCAGCCACTATCCTCAGCCCCGCGCTTTCTACGAACTCTGCGACAGCCTGGGCTTCTATGTGTACGACGAAGCCAACATAGAAAGCCACGGGATGCACTATGGTGAGCGTTCGCTCGCGAAGCATCCCGAATGGTTCGCCAAGCATAAGGACAGGACCCTGAATATGTATATGCGCACCCGCAACTATCCCTGCGTTACCCTGCTTTCGCTGGGGAACGAGGCCGGAATGGGCGTTAACTTCCTGGGGACCTACAAGATGCTCAAGGAGCTTGAAGCCGGCAAGATGGAGCGCCCCGTGCTCTACGAGCGCACCGAAGGCAAAGAGGGCACCGACATACATTGCCCAATGTATCCCAAGATCGGTAATCTGCGCTATGAAATAGAGGATAACCCTTGCCACAAGCCTTATGTGGCCTGCGAGTATTCCCACGCAATGGGCAATTCCAACGGCTCCTTCGACCTGATGTGGCAGCTGATGTACAGCCATCCTCGCATGCAGGGCGGCTGCATCTGGGACTGGGTGGACCAGGGGCTTGCCGTCAAGGATGCCAAGGGCCGCAAATACTGGACTTACGGTGGGGATTACGGCGATATCGACAAGGATCCGTCCACCTGGTTCGCAGACCGTAATTTCTGCTGCAACGGCGTGGTCAATCCCGACCTGGACATACATCCTGCCGGGGCAGAAATCAAGCACTGGTATCAGAATGTTTCCATCAGTAAAGGGGAGGGTGTCGGTGTATTCAAAGTGCTGAACCGCAATTACTTCCGTTCCCTGGACCTTTATGATTTTTCCTGGACTCTCTATTGCTATGGTAATCCGGTCAAGTCCGGGAAACTGGACTTCGCTACCGCTCCCCAGAGCAGCGAATCTTTCAGATTGGATTTGCCCGACATGGATGGCCACGACAGATGGTACATCAATTTCTACGTCAGCAATGCCGGCGCCCAGCCCGCTTTGGAGGATGGTTTTCCTCTGGCATCCGATCAGGTTATATTGAGCCGTGGAGAATGCCTGGAGTCCCCCTACTATAAGGTGGGCGAAGTCAAGAGCAAGGTCCTTTCCGACGGCAGGATAGTCCTCAAGGGATGCCGTTCCAAACTGGTGTTCGACCCTTCCGAGGGCAGGGTGGTATCTTTCCGCAGCCGCGGAAAGAACATCTTCCTGAAGTCCTACGGCCTCAAGCCCAACTTCTGGCGTGCTCCCATCGACAATGACTGGGGAAACAAGTATCCTGTCCGCGCAGGGGAGTGGAAGAACGACCCTGCAGTCCGGAACGTGGAGATCTGCAGCGGGGAGAATTGTGCTTCCATAGTGGTGGAATATGCCCTTCCCAAGGGCTGCATCGCCATCGTGAGCTACGAGCTCAGCTATGCCGGCGATCTCAAGCTCACCACTGACTTCAAGGGATCTTCCGAAAAAGCGGTGGAGGTGCCCCGCATTGGTTTCAGGGCGCGTATGAAGAAGTCTGCCGACCGTTTCAGCTACTTCGGCCGCGGCCCGGTGGAGAACTACATCGACCGCAATTCGGCTGCCTTCCTGGGCCTTTACGAGGGGAGCGCCGAGAAGTCGCTCTACCCTTACGTCCGCCCTCAGGAGACCGGTCACCACAGCGACTGCGACTGGCTGAAGATTGGCAATGCCTCGGTGCTGGCCGGTTCTGCCCCCTTTGAATTCAGTGCCCTGCGCGTTTCCATCGAGGATCTGGATCCCCGCAACGAGGACGGCAGCCGCATCTGGGGCCATGTCAACGACATTCCTGTAAGGGATTTCGTAGAGCTCTGCATCGACGGCGCAATGACCGGCGTCGGCGGCTACGACAGCTGGGGCGCCAAACCCGAACCCTGCCGCACGCTCTTCAGCAACCAGGATTATCACTTTGAATTCACGATAGGGAGGCGGTAGTTTCTTTGATAGGTCTTGTTTTATCAGCAGCCTGTTCCAGATGATAAGAAGGGGGATAACAAAGAGGAAGGAAATTAAAGCTATTATAAACAGAACATGGAAACTATTGAAATAAAAAAGTGTCGACATTTAAGGACATTCATATTAGAGTTCATACTAATATTCTTTGCCCTGCTAATATGTTTGCCAGATATGCTTTATTCAAGATGGGACAACGCACTCCGATTCTTTATAGTCTACAGTATTGTTGTCATAGTCCTTCATATAGTTCTTGCGATTGCTTATAGAAGATGGGTGTTCCCCGTAAAACTAGTTATAACAGAAGAGTATATTGATATTTATTGCCTGTTTCTTTTCTTTTTCCATAGACAGTACCATTGGAAAAAAGGAAGCATAATGATTGAGCATAGGCACACAATTGGAGGAAAAATTAGCAGCATCACCATTTGCAATAAGATTGGTCGTGACAGGGTTTTGTTTGAGTCATTCGCAATCACAAGAGAGATAATAGACATTATCCTTTCGGCACTTGAAAGAAATGGGTATGAAATTGATTCAAAAGTGGGGAGGTGAGTTTTTTGTGACTTCTCGTCATGCTTGGCCAGAACCTGGCCGCCGTTCAAGTTCAGCGGGAAGGAAAGCCTTGCTCACGTCGGCCTTGACCTGTATGGCTTCGGGGCGAGGATGTACACCCCCTCCAACATGCGCTGGCTGACGATGGACCCGCTGTGCGAGAAGTACTACTCCATCAGTCCCTACGCCTACTGCGCCGGGGATCCGGTGAATAGGATTGATCCGGATGGGATGGCTGAAAAGAATTGGATAAAGAGTGGTCTTGCATTGACGGGGAAAGGGCTTGTTGAGACAGCTGCGGGTATTGCAATAGCTTCTTCTGGCGATGGAGCCGTGGCCAATGATGAGAATGTTCCGTCTGAAAAGGCGTATGACCTCATAAAAGATGGGCCTATCAGCGCAGTTGCAAAAGGTATGGATATGGCAACTGAAACCGATGTGCCAATCTTTGAGATTGCAGGAAGTGTTGCTGAGACTACGATTGGTTTGTCAATATTTACAATCAGCACAGATGTTACTACAATAATGTCAAATGTATTAACTATAGGTCAAGTAAAAAATACAATTGACCTAATTAACGATGCGACATCAGCAAATGAAAAGAGTCTCAATGCTGATCAAGCTAATTCGGGAAACCATGCTAATAACATTGAAGAATGGTCAAAGAAACTATTAGAAATCGGATTATGGAACCAATCAGAATAAGCATGTGTGGGCATACCAGGATAGTGGTAATAGAATTCCTGGTTATATTATTATGCTCTATTTATTATTTTTTCGATTTTATATTTTCAAAGGGAAGTAACGATTCATTATTTCTCTATATTATCGGTTATGTTGTTTGGACTATCGCTTATTTCACGGCCTCCATATATTATAGGAGATGGGTTTTTCCTATAAATCTAAATATAAAAGATGATTTGGTCGAGGTAGATTGTATGTTCTTATGCCTTTTTCGAAGACATTACCGATGGAGAAAAGAAGAGGTGAGGGTTATTTACAAGCAGATAATAGGTTTTGGTATAAGTAATATCAGAATCCTCAATATAAAGACTCATGATAGGGTTTTGTTTGAATCAATAGCCGTAAAGAAAAAACTGATTCATCACATTTTGTCAGCACTAAAGATGTCCGGATATATAATTGAAATAAAGTAAGTCGGAGAAGTTCGTGAGTGGAGAGTCGGCAATACTACGACTGCAGACATTGTCGTAAGAAATGATAATGGGCTTTATGATGTAATTGAAACCAAACGACAAGAAGGAATCTCCAGACTTTCAAAAGGCCAGAAAGCAGCGCAAAAACATGTTAATAATGGGGATGGTGTACCCATCCCTAAAAGTGTAAGCCTCCCCCTTTTCGTGCAGCTTAGAAGTTTACGCCGATGCAACCAGAATCCCTTCACCCCATCGGTAACCAAAAACGCCCCTCTTTGGTTACGGAACTATCTGCAAACCCCATCGGTAACCAAAAACCCGGGTTTTTGGTTACCGATTGCGGGTCAACCGAATCTGGAGGGGCGGGATTGCCGGTCGGGGCCGGCAATGACGGGGAGGTCGGAGCCGGCAATGACGGGAAAGGTCAAGCCGGCAATGACGGGGCGGCCGGGGCCGGCAAAAACGGAAGCCTCGCTCGATAGCTAGGCGCGATTATTGTTGGGGGAAGGGCTTCGGTAATTGAGAATAACTATGAGAAAAGCCCTTTTGGTGCCACTGCTTATTGCCTGCTCGCTTCTTTCTGCGAAGGCACAGGTTGTCATCTTCAACGAAAATGTCAAAGGACAGGTCTGCGATGTTTCTGTCCAGGTGAAGGATTCCCTTACTAAGGAAACCATCCCTTATGCTTCGGTCTATGTCATCCCGCGCAAGGACACGACTATCACCAATTTCACTATGACCGACACCCAGGGCGATGCGAAGCTGGACGGCGTTCCGTATGGCATCTATACCCTCCACGTCGAAATGATGGGCTACAGGCCTTTCGTGAAGGAGAGGTATTTCCGTCAGAACGTGGTCGATATGGGGACCATACTTCTGCAGGTGGACGAACAGTTCCTGAGGGCCGCTATGGTGTCGGACGTAGGCAATCCCATAGTCATAAAGCAAGATACCGTAGAGTTCAATGCATCATCCTTCCGCGTAGGGGCCAATGCAATGCTCAAGGACCTTCTGCGCCGTATGCCCGGTATGGAAATCACCCCGGAAGGCAAGGTCAAGTTCAACGGGCAGGAAATAGACAAGCTCACCGTCGGCGGGCGGACTTTCTTCTTCAACGACCAAGCCACCGCGCTGAACAATCTCCCGGCCTCCGTGGTTGACAAGATACGCGTGATAGACAAGGAATCCGACAAGTCCAAGGCTTCGGGCATAAAGGACGGAGAAGTGGAGAAGGTACTGGACGTAGCCCTGAAGAAGGAATATCAGGAGGGCTGGTTCGGCAATCTGGGGCTGGGCGCAGGAACGTCGGTAGATGCCGGCAAGGCGGGAGATGAGCTCCGCGATGACCGTGGCCTTCTTTTCAATGGCAACGCCCTGGTTTCCGCATATGACAAGAAAGACCAGGTAACCCTGATAGGCAATGCCCTGAACGTGGATGAATCCGGAATGGTATTCGTAATGAGGGATGAAGACGGCGAGAGTTCGCTTCTTAACCAAGGTCTCTTCACGGCTGCGCAAACCGGTGTCAACGTCAATTCCAGCCGCATAAAGGATAATGAGCTGAACATCAGTGCCGATTACAAGTATAACGACACCGACTCCGGCAGCAGAACCGAAAGGACAAGTTTCCTGGAGGATGGAAATCTGGATACCTCCACGAAAAACAAAGGAAATCTGCGTACGGATCAGTACAAGGCCAGCGTGGAATTGAATAAGGAGGAAGGTAAGCTGGTTTATGAAACTAGCGCCTACCTGTTTTACAAGGAGTCGGATTATCATAGTGAATCATCCTCCGAAACCACGCGGGAAGGCGTTTTCGTGAACCGGGCCCGGAACGACGACGGCGGCCACGAGAAAAAGACGGATATGGGAGTGTCCGGCGATTTCACTCTGGGAGAAATCTTTGGCCGCGAGGGCCGTTCCATCAACTTCTCAGCAGGAATCAGCAGTTCCCGCGGGAATAAACAAAGCCTGGAATCCTCCCTGCTTACTACCGTTTCGGGAGAGGAGGACAGGAGGATGAGATATGAGGCCGACAACGATTCGGACCAGATGTCCTGCTCCCTGAGCTATTCCGAACCTTTGGGCAAAAAATGGAAGCTGGCCGCCGAAGGCTATTTCAGCAGAAGGATAACCGATTATTCCAGGGATGCATTCGACGATGCCGGGAAGAATGACTATTTTTCGTCCGTCAACCACAGCGACTGCCTTAAGCAAGACTACAAACTGACCGCCCAGTACCAGATCGGGAAGCAGCATTACCTGTCTTTCGGCGCCATCGCAGGCGGGATTCTGAACGAGACCTTCTCGAAGAGTTTCGGCGTGGAGGAAACTACGGGAAAGGGGGAGTGGTACTGGTCGCTGGCTCCGGACATCTCCTATCAGAGCCGTTCCGGCGAAAACCTTATCCGTTTCAAGGCCAGAAGCAGATCCTACCGGCCTTCCGTTATCAAGATGCTGCCGACGCTGAACATCGCCAATCCTTCCCGGCCGGAAATAGGAAACATATATCTCAAGCCTTATACGGAGATGCTCTGCTATTTAATTTGGGATAAGAGCAACAAGAAGGATTTCTTCACCATCGAAACATATTGCAGCGGAGAGATTGTCACAAGGCCCGTTACGCAGGCTTTGTGGAGCGATGCCGACGGAGTGATGTATGGTGTGCCGGTAAACTCGAAGGCTCCTAAGTACCGCTTGAGCATGAGCATCGATTATACAAAGTCCTTTGGCGAAAGCAAGCTATGGTCGCTTTCGGCTTACTTCTATTCCAGATTATCATCCGAACTTTCATACCAGGCGACCAGTTCTATGCCCGCCTTGGACAAGGAGAATTTCGATTATGGCAGCTTCATCGACTCTTTCTGGGGGAATGCAGGCGGGGACCGCTTCTACGGAGGAAAAAGTGGTATGAAAGAGAGCCGCAACATCCAGTTCACCCCGGCAGGCTCTCTGAAGCTTAAGTATAATCAGGAACGCTATTCGTTGCTTTTGAGCGCGTTCGCGTCTCTGGACGCCTCCCGCTATTCGCTGGATCCGGATGCCAATATGGATGCCATCGACCTTGGTCTGAACCTGGAAGGCTCTTATATCCTTCCTCTGGATATAGAGCTGGAGAGCAGTATCGGCTATAATGCCTACAAGGGATACGCCCTGGGCATGGGCGAGCCTGAATGGATATGGGACGCATCCATATCCAAGACCGTCGGTTCCTTCGTGCTGAGCATAAGGGGAAACGACCTCTTGAATCAGAGAAGGTCCCTCTATCACGAAGCTACGGCTAACTATAGGGAAGACAGCTACAAGCTTACTCTCGGGCGCTATGTGATTTTCGGACTGAAGTGGAATTTCGGTAAGATGAATGCCGTCAACAGCGCCAAAGCCCAGAATGCGGCCTGGCAGATGATGTGGTAGTTTTTTTTCTTATCTTTGCTTTATGTCGATACTGAACCGGAAATACCCCCACGAAGAGAATGCCCTTTGGATCAGGGACAATGTCCTCTACAGTGTCCTTGTCGTGGCAATATTGTATTTCTTCCAGCCTTTCGGTTTCAGTTCCTACAGCGGCAACAAACTGGTGGTTTCCCTGCTTTTCGGCCTGGTCACCTTCTTCTGCTGCATGGTTTATCATCCATTGACCCACTTGATCATAAGGAAACGGGTGAAGTCCTGGAAGATATGGAAGGAGGGAGTGTATCTTGTCTGCCTTATCCTTTTCATAGGCCTTGCCAACTTTCTGCTGTTCTCGCTGGTATTCCATTACACGCTTTCGCTCGGAATCTTCCTGGCCTTCCTGTACTGGACCTTCCTGATCGGGATAGTCATTACCGTCGTTTCGCTCAGCCTGAGGTACCACCGCTACCTCCGCAGCAAGCTGGACGCCCTCCTTCCCGACACGAAAGAGGAACAGAGCGGCATCCAGGTTACCATACACGATACACGTGTGCGCGGGAACGACCTGACCCTGCAACTGAACGACCTTCTGTTCATCGAGGCCAGGAAGAACAACGTGGCCGTATTCCACAAGGCGGACGGCAAGGTCCGCAGGGACGAGGTCCAGACATCCCTTTCCGCAGTGCTGGCCGAGCTCGGAGCATACGGGAACATCTTCCAGTGTCATCGTTCGTATGTGGTGAACATCAACAACATCAGTTCCGCAAAAGGCAATTCGAATGGCTATACCCTGGTGATGGGAGATGCTCCCACGACCGTCCCGGTGTCGCGTTCATTCGTCAGCAAACTCACGTCATTCGTCCGCTGAACGGCCGTCTGCTAGTTATCCGTCCGCGTTTCTAGTTGTCTGTCCTGATTATTTGCAGGAGTGTTTTTCCATGTTCATCTTTGCGGCATGAAAAACATCCTCACCATAATCGCCATTCTTTTCGCGGCCTCCGCTTCCGCACTTGGCCAGACCCGTATAAGCGGGAAAGTCTATGATGACCTGGGCCCCCTCGCCGGTGTCAACGTGTTTATCCTCGGCAGCATCGAGGGAGCAGTTTCCGATACTTCCGGATGCTTCTCTTTCGTAAGCTCGCGCAAGGGCGAGCAGACCCTTGTGGCTTCTATGCTTGGTTACGAAGATTATAGGAAGGTCGCCGACGTGACTTCCTTTCAGGATCTGGACATACGTATGAGGCTCAGGTCCGCCACCATCGACGAAGTGGTGGTATGCGCCAGTACCTTCAGTATGGGAAAAAGCTACCAGTTCAAGTCGATGGATGCCATAGACGTGGTGCTGTCCGGGAATTCCTGCGGAGATGTGGTAGCGGCTATGCAGAGCCTCCCCGGCACGCAGAAAGTAGGGGAGAACGGCCGTCTCTATGTGCGTGGAGGCGAGAGTTGGGAATGCCAGACCTACGTCAACGGTATGCACGTGCTTGTGCCCTACAGCACGAATGTCGAAGGGCAGAGCCAGAGAGGACGCTTCTCTCCCTTCCTCTTCAAGGGAATGAGCTTCTCCCTTGGCGGATATTCGGGCGAATACGGGCAGGCGCTCTCTTCCGTCCTGCCTATGGAGACCACCGACGTGGCCGGCGACGACAAACTGGGCGTAAGCGCCTCGCTGGTGGACTGGAACCTGGGCGGAACCAAGGCTTTCAAGACCAGCAGCCTCTCGTTCAACGCCGCCTACACCGACCTCCATCTCTACAATGCCATGTTCCCCGACCGGGTGGACTGGACCCGCCCCTATGGCAAGTTCGCTGCGGAGGCCCAGTACAAGATGGAACTCTCCCGAGGCGGCGAGATGAAAAGCTATGCCGGATACGACTATACCTCGGTAGGGATGAACACCGAAGGCCGGGGGCTTTCGCTCGGCGAGCATAACGTGTATGCCAATGCCGTCGTGAGGACCGGCTTTGGCAAGGGATATTCCTTCTTCGCAGGTGCCGCCGAATCGATGGTGCTGAGCGACATCCAGGGCGCTATGGTCGCGGGTGACCACTACCACAACCGCAGGAACGAGGTACATCTCAAGGCGGAAATCAAGAAGAGCGTCTCCCCGCTGCTAAAGCTGTCGGCAGGCGTCGAAGATTATATAAGGAACAGCACCACTTCCTACGAGGCCACCGGCTACGATCTGGCCTACAATGTGGCTGCGGCCCATATGGATGCCAATGTCCGAGTGGTTCCCAAACTCTTTCTGAACGTGTCCGTGAGAGGGGAGAACGTGGATTACAATAATGAATGGACAGTGATGCCCAGGGCGACGCTCAGCTTCGTGCCCGGCGGCAAGTTCCAGACCTCGCTGATGTTCGGGCGTTACAGCCAGAGCCCGGAAGACGACTACATAGCCCGCAGAAGCGGAAAACTCTTCCAGAGCATTGCCGACCACGCCATACTCAGCCTGCAGTACAGCACTTCCAAGACCGTGTTCAGACTGGAACCCTACTATAAGAAATACAGTAACCTGCCCCTGCTTTCCGGTGGCCTCTATACCTCGGACGGATATGGCATGAGCCGCGGTCTGGATATCTTCCTGGAAGATGCTTCCCTGATTAAGAATCTCATTGTCACAGCAGCATATTCTTTCAACGATTCCGAGAGGCTGTACCTTGATTTCGATGCTCCCAGGGCCCCGGAATATGCCTCCAGGCACAATTTCCGCCTCTCGTTCAAGTATGGCATTGGAAAATGCATAGTGGGCCTCGCCGATTCCTATGCCAGCCCCCGCACCTTCGCTGCAGGAAAGACCCCTTACTATAACAGCCTCGATGCTAACTTTACCTATCTTCCCCATCCGAAGGTAATCATCTACGCATCGCTGAACAATATCCTTGGCCGTACCAATGTGTACAGGATCAAGCCCGACGGCTCGCAGATGGCCGCCACCAGGGACAGGTTCTTCTATTTAGGAATAATGGTTTCACTTAAAAACAAAAACGCATATGATGTCTCGAATTTCTAGAAAAAGCGTTCTCGCTTTCGTAGTTGCCTTGATGGCAGTTTCCTTCACCTGCAAAGCTCAGGGCCCCGCCGGCGTCGCCGAACTCAAGCGCATGGAGTACATGTATCCCGACAGCCTCGCTCTCAAGCAGCAGATTGCACTGCTGAGCCTTAACTACTCAATCTCCAACCCTAAGGCAGAGGGAGTGGAAGCTGTGATGGGCGATGCCGAGAAGTACATCCGTATCCTGGACGAAAACCCTGCGGCCGACCCTTCAGACGTGCTTACGCTTAAAGGATTTTACTATCTGGTGCGCATAGTACAGGATCCCGCCGTGAACGGCAGGAAGTACTATATGGAAGTATCCCAGAACTTTGATAAGGCCCTTAAACTCAATCCTGAGAACAAGCTTGCGCAGGTTCTTCAGCAGAAGTTCTACGAGGGTATGAATGCTTCCCGGCCTTGACCTCGTAGGAGCAGCCGTCCGCAATCAGGGTAAAAGGCCTGTTGGATTCGACTTCAATGGCCTTGGCACTGGCCACGATGTTGCAGACGACATTTCCGAAGCGGTATCCGAGCACCCCTGCTTTGCCTTCGGGATTCTTCTCGAAGTCGCAGAGCAGGGTGTTTGAGTATCCGTCAGCTTCCTTGATGCCGATAAGGTCTTCTATGAATATGGAAATGGGCCCCAGTGCGGACCAGCCGCAGAAATCCGGACGTACCCATTCTGCCTTTTTGTTCTTGGCCGGCTCGTAGGAAGTCGGGCTGTAGCATTCCCATATGGTATGGGGAGAGAATTCCTTGTAGGTCCTGTACATACATTCCAGGAGCCTTGCGCTTATGCGGCGGGCCAGGGCATAGCCCCCGCTCAGGTCGGTGGCCTTCAGGGCCATATATGTGGTAGGGAGCCAGATGGATCCGCGCCAGTATCCTCCGTCGCCCAGGAAGTCGGGGTCGGAACGGGACAGGGAAGGAGTGGGCAGGAAACCGCCGAAGCTGAGGGAATCGCCCAGATGGGATATCATCTTTGCAGCGCGGTCTTCCCCTGACATCCCGGCCAATACGGGCCACCAGGATGCTATGGTAGGAACCTTGCACTTCTGCCCGTCGGGGAAGATGTCGTAATAGAATGCATCCGCCTCGTCCCAGTACAATTCATTCAGTTTGGCACTCAGAGAGGCGTGCACGGCCTCCCAATGCTCCTGCTCTTCTCTCTGGCCCAGCAAAGCCGCTATACGGCTCATATACAGGGCTGAAAGGCCCTGCTGTGCCAGGGCATCTACCCAGCGCAGGTCCGGATTATTGGGGCATACGGGCCTGATGCTGGGGGCCGAACTCCTGCCCCTGGGGGTATTGTCCATACCGCTCTGGCAGCCTCCCCAGGCATAGCCCTCGTCATATTTGCGGAGCAGGACCTTCTCGGTTGCCCCGTAGGGCTTGACGGCGGGGTCGAAGGCATCGAACATCCCGAACCAGCGCTGCAGGTAGCGCTCCTTGGTGAAAACCTTCTTCAGGCGGCTCTTGCTTCCGGTCTGCTTGGCATATTCATATTCGGTCCAGGCCATTATGGGAGGATTGTCCGCGTGGTGGATGCGGAATTCCAGCATCTTGCCCTGGTCTTTCCCGCAATGCTCGTTGCCGAGGACCTTAGGAAGGGGAGTATCCTTGTCGGAAAGCAGTATCCCGTAGAAGTTGTCCAGCGATTTGACACCGGGGAAGATGGAAGGACAGTATTTGCAGAAGTGACCCATGAATGCGGTATCCCATATCCATATCCTGTCGGAACGATGGGCCTCGTCCATATAGACGGGGGAAGGAATGCCGGGAAGGGTATCTATGTGGCGGTAGGAGAGCTCCCAGGCCTTTTCGTACAGTTCGATATATTCCGGGTGCGCATCATACACGGGAGCGGGCACCAGGCTGTGCCAGTCGAAACCCTCCCTGCCGGCTTTGCGTCCAAGGCGAAGGCGGAATATGCCATCCTGGCCCTGGATGTAGAAACGGCCTTTGTGGAAGGATATATCCTCGAATTCCCCGGTCGTTACCAGCGAAAGGTCCAGGGAACGCATCCTATGCTTCTTGAGGTCCCAGATAAAGAGGATGGAAGGAGTCTCGGCCTTGCCTACGCCCGTGGGCATATACAGGCGGCCGTTCCTTATGTAAAGCCCCTGGCCAATGGGATTGAAGCGGAAGTCCGATTCATCCTCGATGAGGTAGTTTTCCAAGGCATCCTCAGCCTTGAGGACCACCAGCGGGCCTTCTGAAAGCGAAGGAAGACGGAACTTGATGATGCGGTGGCGGTTGGCGTGATCGCTGTTGTCGACGGTATTGCCATAGCCATACAGCATCTTGTGCTTCCTGTCTATGACCCACTGCAGGGCGTAGCCGAAGTCGTGGTTGACGTCGTCGTAGAAGATGGTCTGCACCAGTTCGGAAGAGGAGAAGTCCGCTGAGATGCGTTCGGCATAGAGCACGTCTTTCCTGCCGTCTATTGGTTTCTTATGGCACTGGCTTACGTATAGCACGGGAAGCGGGTCCTCTCCAGAGACCTTCTCAACGCCGAAGGAAGCCACGTTGGCGTGATTGTATTTGTGGAATGATGCCAGGTGGAACTGCCCCAGCGCTATGAATTCCTTCCCTTTCAGGCGGTAAACCGTGGCTATGCCCTGGTTCTGGCAGCTGACCATATGATTGCGGTATATGTCCATACCCTGGTAAGCGAAACCGGGCTGGCCGCTGTTTTCGCCCTGCAGGGGGCCGAGATATTCTACTTTAGGCTGAGCCTTGGAAATGCTGCCGGCAAAGATCAAAGCGGCAAGTAAACATATTCTTCTAATGGAATCCATACTACAAATATAGTGAATTACCAACAAATGAGGATTGATTGTCTATACTATGCTGGGTATTTTTGCACAGATCAAAATTGAGAGTATATGAAAAAGATTTTAACCCTAGCCATTTGTGCGGTCCTTTGGTTCGCCGCTTTGTGTCTGTTCGCTTTTTCCGGAAGTATCCATCCGGCCTGCTATGCATATGCAGGAACATTCATTCCCTTGGCCTATGCATTCATCTATCTGTATGCGGCATCTAAAATGAAAAGCTTCGGTGTCCCGACAATCCTGAACGGATTCCTTCTCGTCCTTTTGCTCTCCAGCGGCGAGGCCGATACCATTATGGTAATATCGATAGTGGTTCTGACTGCGCTGGCGGAAGTGCTGCGCAAAGTGTACGGATACGATACCAGGAAAGGTACACGCACCAGTTTCATTCCTCTTGCGCTCACCTTCTTCTGCTATACTTCGCATTGGTGGACCGACACGGAAGGCTCTTTGAAGGCTGCTGTGGTTGAGATGCCCGAAGGCTACGCCGCCAAGATGGCTCCCGTCATCGACAATGTAGGTCTATGGATTGTGATGATATTACTTACCATTCCTGTGGCCATCCTTGCGATGCGCCTGGCAGAGAAGGTGCTGAAGAAGTAGGGGATTAGCCGCCCTGCGGGCGCATGCTCCACGAAAAAGTCCAGCCGAGAAAAGGCTGGACTTTTTCGTGGAGCATAGGGGATATGTCAGGTGAACAGCCTTGATGCCTGGGATGCAGAGAATCAGACGTTACTAAGGCGATTCTGGAGAAATACAAGGATGCTCCCTTCAACGATAACAAGGCGTTGCCGAACTACACCCTATGCCGACTCGCCGGTATCAATGAGGAAATACGCATTACAACCCCTGGGAATCCCGCCGAACATCGTAATGAAGTGGACGGGCCATAGCGACTATTCTTCCATGAAACCCTATATAGATATCGTTGATGATATCAAAGCCACTTCGATGACCAAGTTCAATGACTTGTTAGAGAAAAATGATTAATTTCGCATAAAAGAACGCGCTATGGAGAAGAAGACAAAAGATAAGGGAGTTGAACCCTCGCAAAAAATGCGACAGTCACCCACAATGGATGCCGTGAATACTAACGGATCAGAGGTGGTAACAAATTGTGACCACCTCGAACTGGTGCCTGTAGAAAGCCGCATTTTGAGCATTCGCGGTATTCAAGTAATAGTCGATAGAGATCTTGCTGATCTGTATGGTGTAGAAACGAAATCTCTGAATCAAGCTGTCAAGAGAAATATAGATAGATTCCCGGAATCGTTCAGGTTTCGGATGTCAAAAGAAGAGGTTGATAAGGTGGTAACAAATTGTGACCGCCTCTCGGTTTTAAAGTTCTCACCTAATAAACCCTATGCTTTTACCGAACAAGGAGTTGCAATGCTGGCATCAGTTCTTCATAGTCCATCAGCAGTCCAAATCAGTGTAAAGATCATAGAGGCATTCGTCGCTATGCGCCATTTCCTATTGTCGAATGCGCAAGTGTTCCAGAGACTGGACCGTATTGAGTATAAACAACTTGAGACTGATCATAAGATTGAGCAGATCTTCGACAAGTTGGAAGAGCGGGCTGTCGTTCCTAAGCAGAACATCTTCTACGATGGACAAATCTTCGATGCCTATCGGTTTGTAGCCGGACTTATCAAAAGTGCAAAGAAGGAAATCGTTCTGATTGACAATTATGTGGATGAGACCGTATTGACGATGCTTGACAAACGGAATCCTTCCGTGAAAGCAACGATCTACACCAAGCAGGTTTCGGCGCAGTTCCAGTTGGATATCAACAGGCATAATGCCCAGTATCCTCCCATTGATGTCCAGGCCTTTAACAAGGCACACGATAGATTCCTTATCATCGACGACAAAGTCTATCATATTGGAGCATCACTGAAGGATTTGGGGAAGAAGTGGTTTGCTTTCTCTCTTATGCAAGACATAACTCCGCAGGATCTGATCAGCCGGATTTAGTCGGCAGCGAGTGTCCATATCTCTTGTTCATCTTTGGCACATCAGTTTATCCTCTCCTGGAAACGGTCAAAAGAGAAATATGGTGCTCGATGGGCTCGGCCTGCGAAGGTGCGAGCTATCGTCGTATCCACCCATTGAATCTTGTGCGCTTTTAAGACTGTATCGGCTTTTCCCTTCGTTCCTGCCACTCCCGGC
>JAEEXQ010000025.1 GCA_016287875.1 Bacteroidales bacterium
GGGGATGGCCCACTTGGGTACAAGGGTCTGCGGATCGCGCTCGAAGGGTTTGAACTTGCCATCTTCCGGAAGGCTTGTAGCAAACGGCGGCCGGATCACCGGATAATCCTTCATCGAAGGGATGAGCCAGGGTTCGCTACCGTTTCCGAGGAAACCTTCGGAAAGCATCATCACCGGAGTCATATGCTCAAGAGCTATCTTGGCGGCGTTGAAGGCCGTATCGAAGCAGTTCGACGGGGAATGTGCCGCAACCACGGGGATGGGGCATTCGCCGTTCCTGCCGTAGAGAGCCTGGTTCAGGTCGGTCTGTTCGGTCTTAGTAGGGATACCGGTAGAAGGGCCGGCGCGCTGCACGTCCACGACCACCAGCGGAAGCTCCGCCATTACGGCCAGGCCCAGGGCCTCGCTCTTAAGCGAAAGGCCGGGACCGGAAGTGGTGGTGACGGCAAGATTCCCCGCATAGGAAGCTCCGATGGCGGTGCATATGCCCGCAATCTCGTCTTCAGCCTGCAAAGTCTTGGCGCCCAGGCTCTTATGTATGGCCAGTTCCTCGAGGATACCGGTTGCCGGCGTGATAGGATAGGAACCGCAGAACAGAGGCAGGCCGCTCTTTTCGGAAGCGGCCAGCAGGCCCCAGGCCGTTGCCTGGTTGCCGGTGATGTTGCGGTAGGTACCTTTCTTGGGATGGGAAGGTTCGATATGATAGGTATTGGCTATCATCTGCATATTGGAAGCATAGTTGAAACCATCCTTGAGGACCTTCTTGTTGGGCTCGATGACTTCGGGATGCTTCTTTGCGAACTTCTTCTCGAGATAGGTGAAGATGTAATCCAGAGGGCGGTCGTAGATGAAACAGGCCATACCCAGGGTGAACATGTTCTTGCACTTGCGTATGGCCTTGATGTCCATTCCGCTGTCCTTGAGGCTGAGCTCGGTAAGTTCGGTGATGGGGGCCACGATCAGCACCCTGTCCTCGACTCCGAGTTCGCGGAAAGGATCATCGGTTTTGAAACCGGCCTTCTTCATTCCAGCTTCGTCGAAAGCGTTGGAATCGACCAGTATCATAGCCGTACGCTTGCACCATTTTGCATTGGCCATAAGCGCGGCGGGGTTCATAGCCACCAGCAGGTCGCAGAAATCGCCTGGGGTGTTGACATTGTCGCTGCCTATATGGACCTGAAAACCGGACACCCCGGAGACGGTGCCCTGCGGGGCACGGATCTCTGCAGGATAATCCGGAAAAGTGGATAGCTGATTACCATAGATGGCTGACATATCTGCAAAAAGAGACCCGGTGAGCTGCATGCCGTCACCGGAATCTCCTGCAAATCTGATTACAACATCTTTGGCATCGATTACCTTATGTTGCATTATTTACGTTAAACTTTGGTTATAGTTTTTCTTTTAAGAGGCTAGCTGTAGGTTACTGGGCGTTTGCGGCAGCGGCTTTGGCAGCGAGTTCGGCCTGGAGGCTCTCCATGGTCCTGTCCTCGGCGATACCGAGGGCCTTACGGCACTCAGGGGTGATATCGGTGCTCTGGGTATCATCCACATAAAGGAGCGAAGAACGGTCGAAGACATAGATGTAACCGCCGGCCTTGGCGATCTCGTTCATCTTCTCCTGGGCCTTCTTGTAGATGGGCTCCATCAGCTTCTGCTGCTGCTCCTGGAGTTCCTGCTCGACATTCTGGCTGAATTCCTGGATGCGCTGCTGGATCTGGGTGAGCTCATCCTCTTTGCTCTTACGGGTGGCAGGAGTATAGCTGTTGACATTCTGCTGATACTTGGAATACTTGTCCTGGAATTCGTTCATCATTTCCTGATAGGATTCCTGGGCGTTTTTCTGAGACTCCTGGATGGTAGCACGAGCCTGGTCGGATTCGGGCATCAACTGAACGAGTTCCTGGAAATTCACGTGAGCGAACTTCTGGGCCGAGGCCGAAAAACCGATAAGCGATACCGCTGCAATCAATAGAATCTTTTTCATATCTAAATTAATTAAAATTGTTGTCCAATGATGAAGTGGAGCTGGCTTCCGCCGTTCTGGGCGTCGTCAAATCCATAACCCCAGTCGATGCCGAGCAGACCAATCATCGGTAAGAAGATGCGCGCACCGACTCCAGCGCTGCGTTTGATCTGGAAAGGATTGAACTTTCTTATGTCGGACCAGCAGTTTCCTCCCTCGAGGAAGGCCAGCACGAAGATCTGGCTGGAAGGCTGCATTATGACCGGGTAACGGAGCTCCACGGTGAACTTGTCATAGACGTTGCCAGCGTAGGCGCTACCGTTCGAATTGTAGCTGGTAGCTTCCACAGGAGTCAGCGAATAGTTCTCGTAGCCTCGCAGAGGAATGATATCCGAACCGTAGGTATTGTAACCCGACATACCGTCACCGCCTACGAGGAAGCCCTCGAACGGGGAATAGCCCCACTTGCGGTTGTAAGTTCCCAGATATCCGAACTGGGCCCTGGTCATAAGCACCAGGTCGCCGGCGAGCTTGGTGTAGCTGGCTGCGGAGAACTTCCACTTATGATATTCTATCCAACGGAAACGATGGTCGGAATCCCAGGTATCATAGTCGATGTCCTTCCAGCTCTTGACGGGCAGTTTGTTCCCCTGCGCGTCGAAGGTATGCTTGCGGAACAACGAGAAGGGAGGCGTAAGCTGAAGGCTCAGCGAGACGTCGGAACCCATACGGGGATAGATCTGCTGGTCGGTGGAGTTACGGCTGAGCGTCACCGAATAGCTGAGGTTGTGGGACAGACCGTCGTCGAAGAAGAAATATCCGGAATACCAGTTGGTCAGCTTGTAGGTCTGCCAGCTCAGCCCGTGATAGAGCACGAAATAGCTGTCGGGCCATTTGAGACGGTTACCCAGCGAAGCGGACAGACCGTAGATTTCCATCATCCTGTCGTGGCGGAGAATCTGCAGATAGGTATTGGAGTTGGTCTGACGGGTATAATAAGTGGATATGCTCAGCGAAGTAGGCTTCTTGCCGAAGAGCCAAGGCTCGGTGAAACTGGCCGAAAGGGCCGTGTAGTACGTACCGTTGGTCTGGAAACGTATGGCGAGGTTCTGGGCATCTCCCAGAGGCACAGGCCTCCAAGCCCCCTTGTCGAAGAAACGGTGGGTGGAGAAGTTGTTGAACGCCACGCCCGCGGTCGCCACGAAGGTGCGGCCGCCCCAGCCTCCGGACAGCTCGAGCTGGCTGGAAGGCTTCTCGGTGACGTTATAGACTATATCGACGGTGTTGTTGTTGGCATTGGGGACCATGGAATAACCTTCCGGACTCTGGATGGATTCCTGGTCGAACTGGCCGAGGGATGCAATCTCGCGGATGGAACGCTCGAAGTCGCTCTGGCTGAAGAGATATCCGGGGCGGGTGAACACCTGGCGGCGCACCACCTTCTCGCTGGTAAGGTTGTTGCCGTTGATGATGATGTTGTTCAGGGTGGCCTGCTTGCCCTCGGAGATACGCACCTCAACATCGACCGAGTCATTCTGTATGTTGGTCTCGACCGGGGTCACGTGGATGAACAGATAACCGTTGTCGCGGTACATCTTGGACACGTCGTACTCGTTGGGTTTGCCGCTGCCGAAGAGCCTCTTCTCCATAGTCACCTTGTCATAGACATCGCCGGACTTGATGGAAAGGATTTCGTTAAGCTGGTCGGAATGATACACCGAGTTGCCGGTCCAGGAGATATTGCGGAAGTAGTACTTGTCACCCTCATCGACGGTAATGTCGATTCCCAGGCGTCCGGGCTCGATGGTGTAGATGGAATCCTTGACTATGCGGGCATCGCGGTACCCTGCCTCATTGAAAGCGCTGATGAGCGTCTTCTTGTCGTTGGGATACTCCTTGGGGTCGAATTTCTTGGAATGGAAGAAGTTGTAGAACTTGCGGGACTTGGTCTTCTTCATACTGCGGGCAAGCTTGTAGTCCTTTACGTGCTCGTTGCCTATGAAGTTGATTTCCTGGACCTTGATCTTCACTCCCCTGTCCACGTCGAAATTCACCTGTATAGCCTTCTTGACCACGGAATCCTTCTTGACCTCGGCCTTGACCTTGCATTCCAGGAAGCCTTTTTCGGCGTAGTATTTCTTGATTATGTCGGAAGCCGTCTTCTCCACATAGTCGGAGAACTCCCCGCCTCGGCGGAGGTTGAGACGCTCCTGCAGATCCTTCTTCTCGCCGGTCTTGACGCCGGAGAAACTCCACTTGGAAACCCTGGGCCTTTCCACTATGACTATCTTCAGGTATGCCGAATCGCGCGCAGGACTGAGATGGTCGATTTCCATCGACACGTCCTCGAAAAAGCGCTGCAGCCACAGGCGGCGCACTATACCGGAAAGCTCCTCGCTGGGAACGGTGATTTCCATCCCCTTCTGGAGTCCGGTCAACGATATGATCTGCTGTTCGCTGAAATAATTGTTTCCTTCGACGCTCACTCCGCCCAAAATGTACTTGGAAGGATGGGCGTAATCCACTTCCACGCCCCCTTCCTGGGCAAAGGACAAGAGTCCCTGGATCAATAATGCTGAAAGGGCAAGTATCTTTCTGATCTTCATTCTCTTACTTAACTTTTCCATAACGCCTGTCCCGCGATGCATACTCCTCGAGAGCGGCCAGGAGGCTATTCTTTCTAAAATCAGGCCAAAGTGTTTCCGTGAAAACAAATTCACTGTATGCTGCCTGCCAAAGCAGATAGTTGCTGATACGCTTCTCGCCGGAGGTGCGGATGATGAGGTCCGGATCCGGGATTCCGGCGGTCACGAGATAGGGCTCGATGCTGTCGCCCCCTTCTGCCGCCATACGGTCGGCCGCCTGCTGTATGTCCCACTTACCGCTGTAGCTGACGAACACTATCATAGTAAGGCCGGTATTGCGCGAAGTCTGCTCCTCGAGCTGCGAGATCGCCTCCAGCAGAGCGGGCGAAAGCCTGGCCCGGTTGCCCAGCACCAGGAAACGGACGTTGTTGCGCATCATCGTCTCATACTCTCCGGCCACGGCCTTGAACATAAGCTTCATCAGCGTATCGACTTCCTCCTGAGGCCTGCCCCAGTTCTCTTCCGAGAAAGCGAAGAGCGAAAGATAGGGAATCCCCCACTCTGCGCAAGCTTCGGTAATCACGCGGACGCTCTCGATGCCCTCGGCGTGGCCGAAGACCCTTTCCTTGCCGCGCTCCTTGGCCCAGCGGCCATTGCCGTCCATTATTATCGAGATATGTCTCGGGAGTTTTTCGGGAAGCTGCATATCATTCAACCGTATTGCGTACATCCTGCCCCCAGAAGAAACGGCTCTTCAGGGCATCGATGAAGTTCGACTTTCCAAGGCTCACCCTCCTCAGGGGGAAGGGAGCGCTGCTGACTTTTACCCTCGTCCCGCAGGGGATGGAATAGCTGCGGTTGTCGAGGCTCAGGACCATATTTCCGCTGCGGGAATTGCCGCGGAGCTCCACCTCGGTATTGCCGGGCACCACCATAGGCCTCAGATTGAGGTTGTGGGGAGCTACGGGAGTTATCACCCGTACGTGAGTGGAGGGCATACAAATGGGGCCTCCGGCACTCAGGTTATAGGCCGTGGACCCTGCGGCCGTCGCCACCAGCAGCCCGTCCGCCCAATATGTGGGGAGCCTGTTTCCATCCAGGGCCACATCCACGCCCAACATTGCGGCGCTGTCCCTGTGCAGGCCCAGTTCGTTCACGGCATAGGGCCAGAAATCCGGGATTTCCACACCTTCGCAGCTGACCTGGAGCATATCCAGCTCCTCCACTGTCCAGGATCCGGAGAGTATGGCGCCGGCAACGGCGTCGGCGGAATTCGCCGCCAGGAATCCCATACGCCCGAAGTTCACCCCGAGTATGGGAAGACCGGACTCGCAGACTCTGTGCGCGGCGCTGAGGAAAGTGCCGTCGCCCCCGAAACTGAGCACCATGGCAGAACCCTCCCGGACGCATTCCCGGCAATGGATTTCATATAATTCGATGCCGGCTCCGGCAAGGCGGGACAGCAAATCGTCGATGCGGCGGTCCCCCCTGAGAGCAGGTTTTTTTATATAAAATCCGATTTTCATTTTAAGCTTACAAAAATAATCAAATCTTTACGATTTTCAGCGCTTTTTGCTACTTTTGTATCACGATGACCAAGTTAAGCGTAAACATCAACAAGATAGCCACGCTGCGCAATGCGCGCGGCGCAAATATGCCGGACGTGACCGCCGCCGCCCTGAACTGCGAAAAGTTCGGAGCCCAGGGCATCACCGTCCATCCCAGGCCCGATGAAAGGCACATCCGCTACAGCGACGTAAGGGCTATCCGTCCGCTGCTCAAGACTGAATTCAACATAGAAGGCAACCCCTGCCCGGAGTCGTTCCGCGAGCTCGTGCTGGAGGTCGTTCCCGACCAGGTGACCCTGGTACCGGACGCCAGCGACGCCATCACCTCCAATGCCGGATGGGACACCGTCAGTAACCGCGACTTCCTGAGCGAAATGTGCGGGCTCTTCCATAGCAAAGGCATAAGGGTATCCATCTTCATCGACCCCGTGCCCGAAATGGCCGTAGCCGCAAAAGAATGCGGTGCAGACCGCGTGGAGCTCTACACCGAAGGCTATGCCGCCAACTATCACAAGGATCCCGCGGCCGCAATCGCCCCTTACCTTCGCACCGCCGAAGCCGCCCGTGCGGCAGGGCTCGGCCTGAATGCCGGCCACGACCTCAATCTCGACAACCTCGCATACTTCATCCGCACCATTCCCTGGACCGACGAAGTATCCATAGGGCACGCCATTATCTGCGACGCCCTCTATATGGGTCTCGAGAAGACCATCAAAGAGTACTTGGCACGGATTTAGAAGAAAATAATTATCTTTGTAAGTTACTTCCTCAACGAGAAAACAACTAAAGAAAATCATATGAAAAAAATCGCTCTCATCCTCAGCGCCGTAGGTATGATCCTTATGGCTGCTTCTTGCAAAACCGGCAACAATGCCGCTGCCTCTTCGGAGAGCAGCGCAGCAGGCGAAGGCCCCGCTGCCGGCGCAATCGTTTATTTCAACCTTGACCGCGTGCTCGACGAGTACGATATGGCCAACGACCTCCGTTCCGTGGTCGAGACCAAGGTCGGCAGCATCCAGCAGGAAATCAACCGCCGCGGCTCCAAGCTCGAAAAAGACGTCAAGGCATTCCAGGACAAGATAGACAAGGGTCTCCTTACCCGCAGTGTCGCCGAGGTCCAGGGCCAGAAGCTCCAGGAGCAGCAGAACAACTTCCAGCAGTATGCCGCCCAGAAGCAGCAGGAAATGGCAGAGGAGCAGCAGGTGATGCTCAACCAGATCGCCGATGCCATCAAGTCCTTCCTCGACGAGTACAACGCCGAGAAGAAGTATGCGATGATCATCAGCACCCAGGGCTCCGTCCTCCCCGCCCCCGTTGCCTGCGCAGATCCTGAGCTCGACATCACCGACGAGATACTCGAAGGCCTCAACGCCGCCTACGTCAAGACCAAGGCAAAAGAGACCAAGTAATTTGAAAACCGCCATTCTGTCCGCGTTCCACCCCTTCAGAGGAGGTATCGCCCAGTTCAATGGAAATCTCTATCATGAGCTGGGAAAGATAGCGGACGTCAAGGCTTACAATTATTCCCGGCAGTATCCGGGATTCCTCTTCCCCGGCAAGACACAGTACGTGTCGGCCGGGGATGATTCTTTCCCCATAGACTCCGAAGCCGTGCTCGACACGGCCAATCCTTTCAACTGGCCGTCCGCGGCCAGGAAAATCCGTGCCTGGGGGCCGGACCTGCTGCTGATGCGCTACGTGATGCCCTACTTCGCCCCGTCCCTGGGCAGCGTGGCCCGCTTGATGGGCCGTTCCTGCAAGGTCGTGGCGATTGCCGACAACATCATCCCCCACGAAAGGCACATCATAGACAAACCCTTTACCAAATACTTCCTCCACAGCCTGGACGGATGCGTCACCCTCTGCGACGCCGTCTCCGACGACCTTCGCAAATGGGCCCCCGACCTGCCCTGCAAGGTCATATTCCATCCTCTCTATTCCCATTTCGGGGAGAAGCTTCCCCGCGGGGAGGCGGAGCGCAGGCTGGGCCTGGAGCCCGGCAGGAAAAACCTGCTGTTCTTCGGGCTGATAAGGGAGTACAAGGGCCTGGACATACTTCTGGAGGCCTTCGACACCCTCCCCGATGATTATCAGCTGATAATTGCCGGCGAGTGCTACGGCTCCTTCGACAAGTACCAGGCCGCCATCGACGCATCCCCGGCCAAAAGCCGCATACACATCTTCCGCCACTACATCGACGATGCCGACGTGAAGCTTTATTTCTCGGCGGCCGACCTGACGGTGCTTCCCTATCGCAGCGCCACCCAGAGCGGGGTCAGTTCGGCTTCCTACCACTTCGACGTGCCTATGGTGGTAACTGCCGTAGGCGGGCTCAGGGAGACAATAGGCGACACGGGCACCGGGCTCGTGGCCGACAGTCCCGACCCCGCTGCGATCGCCGCCGCCATCAGGGGCTATTTCGGGAATCCCGACATCAAAGACAGGTGCCTGCAGAGCATAGAGCGCGAACGCAAGCGCCTTAGTTGGGAGAGCTTCTCGGAAGAATTGCTTAACTTTGCTGCTGAATTATGAAAAGAATACTGATCACCACCATAATGATGTTGCTGCTCCCTGGTGCCTACAGCGCCGTGGCGCAGGACTACCAGGCACCCCAGGTAAAGATCTCGCAGGATAAAGTCCGCGTGAACGGGAAAAGCTACTACGCCCACGTGGTTACGGAGAAGCAGACCCTGTATTCCATCAGCAAGGCCTACAACGTAAGCCTGCAGGACATCTACGATGCCAACAAGAACCTGGATCTGGAGAACGCCGGCCTCAAGACCGGACAGGTGATCTTCATCCCTACCCAGCCTTCCGCACCGGCACAGGCTCCTGCCGCAACTGCCGAAGCCCCCGCGGAAAGCCCCGCTCCGGCGGCCGTACCGGCTCCCGCCAAGGAAAAGCCTGCCTCGTCATCGGCCCTGGACCGCTGGCTCTATCCCGGCCGCTTCAAGACAGCCAAGACAGAAGAGCCGGAAACCAAAACCGAACCCGAAGCCGTCGCTGCTCCCGCAGATACGGTGCCCGCTTTCGTGGTGGATATCCCCGACAGGATCAAAGTAGCGGTAGTGCTGCCCTTCACCAGCAGCCGTCTTTCCGACAACACGGTTGATTTCTACTCCGGTTTGCTGCTGGCGGCACGCGACCTGGGCAAATCAGGCCTTTCCATTGATATCGACGCCATCGACGTAAGGGACAGCGCCTCCATCGACAAAGGAAGCTTCGACAAGCACGACATAATAATAGGCCCCATCACCTCCAAGGATATGCAGATGATGCTGGGCAAATGCCCCGAAGGGAAGATGGTCATCTCTCCCCTCGACCCCCAGGCCTACAGCCTCTGCTCCTCGTCTCCTTCCATCCAGACCCCTACCCCCACAGTGCTCCAGAATCAGGACGTGGTGCAGTGGGCCCTGCAGGACATGGCTCCCGGGGACAGCCTGGTGCTGATCACATCCAAAGGCGCTCCCCTCTCCGAAGGCTCCAAGAGCATAGTGGACGCCCTCAAGGCATCCGGCGTGAAATATCATACCATCAGCTACGGGATACTCGAAGGCCTCTCCATACAGAAAGCATTCGAATGGCACTACAGCGCCAACGGAGTCACCCGCTACATCATCGCGGCAGACGACGAATCCTTCGTCAACGATGCCGTCCGCAATGTCAACCTGATGCTTTTCAAGAAGCACAACGTGGCCCTCTACGCTCCTTCGCGCATACGTTCCTTCAGTATGATAGAAACTGAATACCTGCACAGCGTGAACACCCACATCAGCGCAGCGTATTTCACTGATTTCAACGACAAGAACGTGGGCAACTTCATAATGGCCTACAGGGCCCTGTTCAATGCCGAGCCCAACCAGTTCGCCTTCCACGGATATGACACTCTTCACTTCTTCGTGGACATATGCCGCACCTACGGCCGCCAGTGGCCCAAGGTCCTGCAGGATTGCAGCGGACACGGCCTCCAGACCGACTTCCGTTTCGAACGCGAAGAAGGCTCCGAGGGCTTCGTGAACAAGGCCGTACGGCGCGTAATCTACACACCGGACTTCCACATAGTACTTCAGTAAAAGCTACGCCAGCAGAGTGCGGGCGTTGGCAATGGCTTCGGGGGTGATGCGCTCGCCGCTGAGCAGCCGCGCTATTTCCTGCACGCGCTCCTCGTCGGAAAGACGGCGGACGGTGGATACGGTGCCGTCGCCTGCGCTGCTCTTTTCCACAACGAAATGGGCAGAGCCCTTGGCAGCTACCTGAGGCAGGTGGGTTATGGCCAGCACCTGCATATTCTCCCCCATCTTGCATATCATACGGCCCATCTTGTCGGCCGCGCTGCCCGAAACGCCCGTGTCGATTTCATCGAAAACCATGGTGGGCATTCCCGTGTAGCGGGCCATAAGCGCCTTGAGACTCAGCATTATGCGAGAGATCTCGCCGCCGGAGGCACAGCGGCTAACATCGACCGGAGCGCTGCCGGTCGAAGAGAATTTGAAAGTAATGGAGTCGGAACCGGTGGAGGAGGGTTCGGCGGGAGATACTTCCACGGCGAACACAGCCCTGTCCAGCTCCAGGAAACGAAGTGATTCCTGTATTCCAGCAGCCAGTCCCGGGGCCGCCTTGGCACGCGAGGCGTGTATGCGGGAGCAAAGGGAGAGGTGCTCCTTGCGGGCGCGGTCCAGCTCTTTTTCAAGGGCTTCGGCCTTATCTTCCAGGGAACTGGAATCGAAAAGGGCCTCGGCATAGCGTTCCCTGGCCTCGATCAGCTCCGCGACATTCGCGCAGCCGTGCTTCTGCATCAGGGAATACAGCAGTCCCATACGGTCCTCGACCTGCTCCAGACGCTCTTGCGATAGAGATATACGGGAATCCAGATCGACGATGCTTCCGGCGATGTCGGATATCTCTATGCGGGATGAATGCAGCCTTTCGGCCAGCGAAGATGCATCCGGCACCAAGGAGGAGAGCTTCTCCAGCAGGCGTCCGGCCTCTTTCAGGGCAGCCTCCACGCTCATCCCCTCTTCCGGTTCGAGAAGGGCGGAAGCGGCGGCAAAACTTTCTTTTATGGATTCAGCGTTGGAGAGCTGTTTCTGCTCCGCATCCAGCTCCTCCAGCTCCCCGTCGCGCAGGTGCGCGTCGTCCAGCTGCTTGAAGCGGGCGGAATTGTATTCCTTATCGGCCTGCAGGCGGGACAGACGCCCGCGGACCTCTTCGAGTTCCTTGCTCTTGGCCTGTATGCCGGCCCAGAGCCGCCTGCATTCCTCCACATCGGAGGCGCATCCGGCATAATGGTCCAGCACTTCCATCTGGAAGCGGTGGTCGGACAGCTTGAGGCTCTGATGCTGGGAGTGTATGTCCACCAGCGAGGAAGAAATATCCTGCAGCAGCTGCACGTTCACGGGAGAATCGTTTACGAAGGACCTGCTGCGCCCGCTGGCATTCAGCACGCGCCGGATGAGAAGATTCCCTCCGTCCCATTCCACTTCCGCATCCTCCAAAGCGGCGCGGACGGATTCAGGAGCGGAGAACTCCCCTTCCACTATGCAGTTCTGTGCGCCGGCGGAAATCAGCGAGGGATCCCCCTTCGCGCCCATAAGCAGCGAAAGCGCCCCCAGCAGTATGCTCTTGCCTGCGCCGGTCTGTCCCGTAATAATGCCGAGACCCTCCGGAAGGGAAATATCCAGAGAGTCTATCAGCACGTAATTCTCTATGTGAAGCGAACGCAGCACGGCGCTACTCCTCGCTCTTGGCGGTACGGAAATAAATTTCTCCCTCTTCGAATTCGGAAATGGCTACGAGGTCCGGTTTGGGCTGACGCTCATAGTACTTCGAAATCTCGATCTGCTCCTTGTTCTCGAAAACCTCTTCCTTGGTGGCGTCGCGCTCGCCGCGGAAATCCTCGAGTTTCTTGTTGAGTTCCTTCTTTTCTGCAAGGGCTATCTGGTTCGCTCTCTTCGAGAGGATGACCACAGTCTCGTAAATGTTGCCCGTAGGCTCGGCCAGGTTCTTGATGTCCCTGGTGATAGTGTTAGTAGGTATTTTCTTTTCCATACTTCTTATACTTTCCAGACGATACGGAAAGTTTCAAATTTTTTCTTTCGCTTTTTTGTAGTAGTGCTCAAGCTCCTTGCAGCGGGGAGAGTCAGGATATTCGCCCACGAAGTTAAGGTAGTCGTCGACGAACACCATATAGCGCTCTTTCTGCTTCTGGGGCACGCTGAGCAGGGCATACTTGTAGGAAGACATAGCAGTGTAGAAGAGTATGTCCTCGCGGTAGATATTGTCGGCATCATCCTTCAGGACATTGCGGAAGGCGACCCTGGCTGCCTTGTAATCCTCCATCTTGTAGTAGATGTAGGCATTCTGGTAGGCCTTCATATCCAGCCTTTCGTTCAGGTCCTCCAGCATCCTCTTGCAAACCGCGGTATGCAGGGAGGCGGGATGGTTCATCTGATACTCGTGTATGGCAACGATGGCCGCATAGGTCGGAGTCTGGTCGAGCTCCCAGCGGTAGGTGCTCTTGTAGAGGCAGTCCAGGCGGAGGAATTCGGCATTCTCCGAGAAGGGGCTGCGGGGGAACTTGTCGAGGAAGGACTTGAAGTTGGCCTGGGCCGTGTAGTAGTCCTTGCTGCGATAGTTGCTTAGCGCCCAATAGAACTGCACGGTATCGTCCTGGGGAGTTCCGTTGGTGAGGATGGACATACTCTCGAACATACCGGCGGCCTTGGTGTACTTTCCTTTGTTGAAAAGCTCGAAGGCTGCCTTATATTTGGCATCTACGTCATTCCCCGTGAGGAGTTGTTCGTACTGGCTCCTGCAGGACGGGAGCAAGCTCATAAGCAGCACCGCCGCAAGAAGGATTCTTGAAAACTTCATTTCTTCAAATATTTTTCTGCATCAAGTGCGGCGCGGCATCCTGAAGCCGCCGCCGTAATGGCCTGGCGATAGTGGGGATCCTGCACGTCGCCTGCCGCAAACACACCTTCGACATTGGTATGCGATGAGGCGCCAGAGGTCACTATGTAGCCGTTTCCGTCGATCTCCACCCACTCTTTCACAAGGTCGGAATTGGGATGATGGCCGATCGCGAGGAAGAAGCCGTCAACTGCTATATCAAAAACCTCGCCATCTTTACGCTCTATCCTTACGCCGGTGACTCCGGAAGCATCGCCGAGAACTTCGCGGGTATTGCAGTTCCACAGCACCTCGATGTTGGGAGTATCTTTCACCCTCTTCTGCATGGCTTCGGAGGCGCGGAACACATCCCTGCGGACTATCATATAGACCTTGCGGCAGAGCCCTGCCAGATAGGTAGCTTCCTCGCAGGCGGTATCCCCTCCTCCGACCACGGCGACATCCTTCTTGCGGTAGAAGAAACCGTCGCAGGTGGCGCAGGCGGATACGCCCATTCCGCGATACTTCCTTTCGGAGGGAAGCCCGAGGTATTTGGCGGTGGCACCGGTGGCAATGATGACGGCATCCGCCTCGATGGCCGGGGAGCCGTCGATCTCGAAGCTGAAAGGACGTTTCGACAAGTCGGCCTTGGTGATTATGCCACGGCGTATGTCGGTGCCCACGTTGACGGCCTGCTCACGCATTGCCGAAGTCAGGCTCAGGGAATCTATTCCTTTGGCAAAGCCGGGATAATTCTCCACCAGCGTAGTGGTGGTGAGCTGTCCGCCGGGCTCGGGGCCTTCGAAAAGGACGGGTGCCAAGCCCGCCCGGGAAGCATAGATGCCTGCAGTGTATCCTGCAGGGCCGCCTCCTATGATGAGAAGTCTTGTTTTTTCCATTTTACAAATATACTCATATTTTTTGTTAAATTTGTCTGTAATGAGACGAACCCGCACTGCTCCGGATATGGAGTCATTCCGCTCCATCCTCAAGTCGAAAGGGCTGAAAGCAACCCCGCAGAGGATAGCCGTGCACGCGGCGATGCTTGCCCTGGGCCACGCCAGCGCCGACCTGGTGTACGAGCATATCAAGAAGGAGGACACGGCCGAAGTCACTGTTGCAAGCGTCTACAACATTCTTTCCGGGCTGAGCGCCATAGGTATCTACCGCCGCATCCCCACCAGCGACAACAGAGTCTGGTACGATGCCATCACCCGCACCCATCTCCACGTATTCGACCGCAAGCGCAGCGAGCTGAAGGACCTGGTGGACGAGGACTTCTCCGCAATGGCCGCAGCCTACTTCAAAGACCACGCTCCCAAGGGGTATAAAGTCGATGAGATAGACATACATCTGGTATGTCACCGCAGCAGGAACACTAAAAAACAGTAGGGATTACAATTCCTTCCTCCACCTGGCCAGAGGGATGCCCAGCTGCCCGCGGTACTTGGCGATGGTACGGCGCGCAACCTTGTAACCGCGTTTCTCCATCTCCGCCACCAGCTGCTCGTCGGTAAGAGGTTTCTTCTTGTCCTCAGCGTCCACGCAGTCCAGCAGGGCCTTCTTGAGTTCCCTGGTGGAGACCTCCTCTCCCTCCTTGTTCTCCATTCCCTCGGAGAAGAAATACTTCAGGGGGAAGATGCCGAAATGGGTCTCGATATATTTGCTGTTCACCACGCGGGAGATGGTGGAGATATCGAATCCTGTCTTCTCGGCGATATCCTTCAGCACCATAGGCTTCAGGTTGGTATCATCGCCGTCCAGGAAATATTCGCGCTGGAAATCGAGTATGGCCTGCATAGTGCGCTGGAGTGTGTTCTGACGCTGCTTCAGGGCCTCGATGAACCACTTGGCGGAATCTATCTTCTGACGGATGAACACAGCCGCCTCCTTCTGGGCCCTGTCGCCGGAGCCTTTGGCATCCGCCACCATATCGGCGTACTTGCGGTTCACTCTCAATTCGGGAATGTTGAACCTGGGCATCGAGAAGGAGAGTTCTCCGTCGTGCTCCTCGAGCACGAAGTCGGGCACTATCTGCTGGGCCTGCTCGGCATAGCTGTCATCCAGCTGGCCGCCGGGGGCCGGATTGAGCCGGCTGATGCAGGAAATCGCAGCCTTGAGCCTGGCCTCGTCGAGGCTGAGCCGGGACATCACCTTGTTGAAATGCCTGTTGGTGAATTCCAGGAACTGCTCGTTGAGTATGCGGTAGGCATCCCTCACCTCTTCGGTCTGTTTGCGGACCTTGAGCTGGAGAAGCAGGCATTCGCGCAGGTCCCTTGCGCCCACGCCGGCGGGATCGAACTCCTGCACGGTGGCGAGCATCTTCTCAACCTCGGCCTCGCTGACTTCCATCCCGGCGCGGAAGGCCATATCGTCCACCAGGGACTCTATGTCGCGCCTCAGATATCCGTCGGAATCCAGGCTGCCTATTATGAACCTGCCTATCTGGTAGTCCCTGTCATCGAGATTGCGGTAACCCAGCTGTTCCATCAGGCTCTCGGTGAAGCTTTCGCGGACCGAGAAGGTGTTGTATTCGGGACGGGGATCCTTGCCCCAGTTGTTGATGCGGGTCTTGTAGGAAGGGATTTCGCCGTCGTCCTTGATTTCGTCGATGGAGATGTCCTTGGTGTCGTCGGCGTCATCGCGGCGCTCGGAATCCGGAGCGTCGTCCAGCACGGGATTTTCTTCAAGCTCGGAACGGATCTTCTGCTCCAGTTCCTGCACAGGAAGCTCGATGAGCTTGATGGTCTGGATCTGGAGAGGAGACAGGCGTTGTGTCTGCTTGAGTTCGAGTCCCTGCTTCTGCATATCAGTTCACTTTCTTCAGGACTTTGAGCGTATCTACCCGGTAAGCACTTCTGTTCTCCATTGCCGGATATTTGAAACGCTCCTGCACTATGAAAGCAGAAGGGAACTGTTGCTTGATGGCACCCAGGGCTGCAAGGGCCTCGGACTTGTTGCGGTAATCCCCGACCGTCACGCGGAAATACGGGCTGGAGAAGCTTCTGTAGGCGGAGATACCAGGATTGAGGACCTTGAAACGGTAGAGGGCTGCCTCGCTGGCAGTCCTGGCGGACTGGGAATTATCGAAAAAGATGCGTATCCTATAGCCATTGACCATCTTGCCCCTGTTGGAACGGATACGGGTTTCGACCGCATTGCGTATGGTCCCGGACTGCCTCACTTCCACGCCGTCGGGGAGCACGTTGAATATGGTGCTTCCTTCGAGGGTGGAATCCACTGCGGCCAGAGGAGTGAATACAAGCGAATCCACAAGCACATAACCGGGGGGCACGGCCTGCTGGGCGCGCGCGGACAGGGAAAAGAGAACCAGTAATGCTATTAAAAGTCTTTTCATTTCTTCATAAGCTTGGAAAGGGGCACATCATTATACTCAATATCCTTGCCAACCTTGCCGGCAATGTTGGCCCTGGCGTGCAGATCGATGGTAAATTCCTCGGGGTTGAAGCTCTTGTAGGTGGCCAAAACCTGCATCAGGCTAATTCCTTCGGCGATTTGGGCCTTAAGAGGAATTCGATATACCCTGTTGCATTTTCCATCTACGGAAACAGGCTCCCCCGTAACCAGACCCATCACGTTCCCATTCTGTTTGATGGTTGCTTCGATGTCGCGCACCTGGAAAGACGGCGCGGGGTTGTCGATACCCACGTCGATCACCACGTTGGCACTGCGGAGGCTGGTGGGAACAACGGATTCCAGCTCGAAAGAAGACACGGAAATCTTCTTGAACTTGCTCACGCAGCCCGTCAGCAGCATGCCCGCCAGAAGCAGCAGGACAGATATTTTGACAGCCTTTTTCATTTCTTACAACTTACAAATATACGATAATTTTTACATATCTTTGCGTCGTGAAAAAGCTTTACATCGAAACATACGGCTGCCAGATGAACGTGAACGACACCGAGGTCGTTTTCTCCATTCTGGCCCGTCACGGCTACGAGCGTACCGAGGAAATTGCCGAAGCCGACGTCATAATGGCCAACACCTGCTCCATCCGCGACAACGCCGAGCAGCGCATCTGGGGGCGCATCGATTATTTCAACACCTTCCGCAAGGCAAAACCCGCCCTGGTGGTAGGAATCCTGGGCTGCATGGCCGAGCGTCTGAAGGATGCCCTGCTGGATACGGGAAAGGTCAACATCGTTGCCGGCCCCGACGCCTACAGGAGCCTGCCTATGCTGCTGGATGCCGTTTGCGAAGGCCATCCCCAGATCAACGTCGAGCTTTCCCGCGAGGAGACCTACGGGGACATCTCCCCCGTACGTATCGACAAGAACGGTGTATCCGCCTTCATCTCCATAATGCGCGGATGCAATAACGTATGTTCCTATTGCGTAGTACCTTTCACCCGCGGCGCAGAGCGCAGCAGGGATTACCATACCATAGTCCGCGAGGCCTGCGAATGCGTCGAGGCCGGATACAAGGAGATAACCCTTCTGGGGCAGAACGTGGATTCCTATCATTTCGAGGATGTGGACTTCGCCAAGCTTCTCGAGATGGTGGCCCGGATATCCTCCACCCTGCGCGTGCGCTTCTCCACCTCGCATCCCAAGGACATCTCCGATGCGGTCATAGAGACCATGGCCGCCTGGCCCAACATCTGCCATCATATACATCTTCCCGTGCAGAGCGGTAACGACCGCATACTGGAGAAGATGCGCCGCCGCTACTCGAGGGAATGGTACCTGGAGCGCGTGGCCAAGATACGCGAGCTTATGCCCGACTGCGGCATCACCACCGATGCCATCGTGGGATTCTGTTCCGAGACGGAGGAGGAGTTCCGCGACACCCTGAGCATATTCGAAGAAGTGGGCTACGATGCCGCCTTCATGTTCAACTATTCCGAACGCCCGGGGACCCTCGCGTCGAGGCAGTACCCCGACGACATCCCCCTCGACGTAAAGACCCGCCGCCTCAACGAGCTCATCGAACTCCAGAACAGGCTCTCGCTGGAGAGCAACCGCAAGGACGTGGGGAAAGTGTTCGAGGTGCTGGTAGAAGGTCCTTCAAAAAAGGACCCGTCCGAGCTTTGCGGCAGGACGGGTTCCAATAAGATGTGTGTCTGGGCAGATACTGCCCATAAAGCCGGCGACTACGTAAAGGTCAGGGTCAAGGACTGCACACAGGCGACTATGCTCTGCGAGCTCGCCTAGCTTCCCCTATTCCACGAAGGCGACGATCTCGCCTTTCACTACATTCTTGCCTTGCTTGGCCGTGACTGCCACCACGCGTCCGTCGCGGGCGGGCACTATTTCCTCGCGGCCGTAGTAGGTCTGCACGTAGCCCATGGCCTCTCCTGCCTTGACGGCGGTTCCGGCAACGGGTGCGGCTGAGTCGTCATCGACATCTACCTGCCACAGCAGCTGACCCTTGACGGGAGCCTGCACGGGCACGGCATTGGGATATTTCTTTGCGTATTCTTCCACATTGAATTCGGGCATCTCGACCACGGGGCGGACGACCTTGATGGGTGCGCCTGCCTTGGCACGGAAGTCCTCGAGTTCGGTGTTGAAGCGCTGTTTGGCAAGGCCGGAGCGGAAGTCGCGGTACTGCCTTTCGTGCATAGCGAACTCAAAGAGCTCTTCCTGGTCGGGGCCTTCGTCCCAGCCCTCTTCCTTCATCATCTCGCGGAACTTGGGAAGCTCGTCAGGATACATGTCCTGAGGGTTGCCGTCGTAGAACTCCATACCCTTCTCCTTCGCGAGGGCCACGATCTCCGGAGCGAGTTCGCCGGGGAGCTTGCCCATCTTGCCCAGGATCATTCCCCAGGTATCCTTGTCGATGGTGGTCCAGCGGGGATTTCCCTTGATGACATTGAGCAGGTTCATAAGGGCAGTGTTCTTCACATACTGGCTGAACGGGGTCACGAGCGGAGGATATCCGAGGCGGGGCCACACGTACTGCACCTCTTCGAAGAGCTTGACCATCAGGGTGTCCAGGCTTATGTCCGGACGGCCTGCGGCACGCTCTGCGGCATTGACGGCGCCGAGGAAGGGTTTAAGGTCGGCCATCATCGAGCCCATCATTCCTCCGGGCAGGCCGCAGCCTACCAGCAGTGAGGTCATCTGGGCGTTGGAGGGATTGATCCAGTAGCCGAGGAAGTCGTCGATGAATTCCTGGGTAAGCGCGCGGACCTGCATATAGGCATCCATGTTGATATCCTTCACCAGGAATCCGTCCGCCTTGAGCATTTCGCGTATGGTAATCACATCGGGATGGACCTTGCCCCAGGAGAGGGGTTCCACTGCCACGTCGAGATAGTCGGCGCCGGCGCGGGCCACCTCCAGCATCGATGCGGGGCTGAAGCCCGGGCCGCTGTGGCCGTGATACTGGACCTTGATGTGAGGGTATTTCTTCTTGATTTCGAATGTCAGCTGCGCAAGGAAGGTCGGACGGCCAATGCCGGCCATATCCTTGAGGCAGATCTCGTCGGCTCCGTATTCCACCAGATGGTCCACGACTCCCATATAGTACTCGACGGTATGGACGGGGGAATTGGTTATGGAGAGAGCCGCCTGGGAGATCATCCCTGCCTTCTTGGCATATTCGACGCTGAGCTTGAGGTTGCGGTGATCGTTGAGTCCGCAGAAAGAGCGGGAGATGTCGGTGCCCTGGGCCTTCTTGACCTTGAACATCAGTTCACGCACGTCGGCAGGTACCGGGTTCATACGCAGGGCGTTCAGTCCGCGTTCCAGCATATGTGTCTGGATTCCAGCCTTGTGGAAGGGAGCCGTCCATTTGCGGACCGAGATGTTAGGGTTCTCTCCGTAGAGGAGGTTGACCTGTTCGAAGGCTCCGCCGTTGGTTTCCACACGGTCGAAGCATCCCATATCTATAATGGCAGGGGCCACTCTCACGAGTTGGTCGACCCTGGGCTGATACTTGCCCGAAGACTGCCACATATCCCTGTAAACCAGGGAAAACTTTATTTCTTTTGCCATAGTTCGTTTACGTCGTTCCCGGCCTGACCGGAAAACTTTGCACAAATATACAAATAAAACTTGCAGGGATAAAATATTTTTTCGTACCTTTGCAGTCCTTAACACGGTGCGATTAGTTCAGTTGGTAGAGCACCAGATTGTGGTTCTGGTTGTCGTGGGTTCGAGCCCCACATCGCACCCCAAGAAAAAGACGAGGTCATCTGGCCTCGTCTTTTGTATTTTGCGGGGGGCGGGGGCTGGCTGCCGTTTTTGGAGGCGGGAGCAAGCGGCAGGGCGGGATGCCGGAGATTGCTCCGCGCATACCTCAAAACAAAACTCCTAAGCGAGATCCCAAGCTGGTGATTTTTCGGGGATTACTATTATATTTGCCATGACCAACTCAAATTATTATGAAAAAGTTAATCTTCATCCTGGCATCTTTAGTCCTTCTCTTCGGTGCTTGCAACATAAAACCCTCGGCCCCCTCGCAGGAGTGGTGCGAATGGGCTTTCAACCAGATTCCCGACCATAAAGACATCAGCGAAATCGACTCCACGGCCTTCTCGACAGAGTTCTACGGGCTCCTCAAAGAGGCCTACAAAGCTATGGATTGGGAAACGGAAATGTATCCCGGAATGATCGGGGATTACGAATTCCTGTTCTACTGGTACGACGGCAACGGCGACTCCATCCTCGAACCGGAAGACTCCGAGCTCAAATACGAGACTGGGGAAGTCGCTGATGGGAAGACGACCGTGAAAGTCAAGGTCTATGCTCCCTCCTTCGCCCCCTATAGCCCCACGGACTACGAGTTCGATATGGCCTTGGTTTATGAAGATGGCCTCTGGCGCATCGACGACTGGCGCAACGGCACCCGCGATTTAACGATGAAAGACCAAGTCAAGAGATATATCGAATGGTATAATTCCAACAAGGATACCGCAAAAGCTGCAGAATAGGCCCTACTTGCTGCGATAGCAGCGTAGGGTGTTCTTCATCAGCATTGCGATGGTCATGGGGCCTACGCCGCCGGGGACGGGGGTGATCCAGCCCGCGACCTCAGAGCATGATGCGAAATCCACATCTCCACAGAGTTTCCCTTCGGGCGTGCGGTTGATACCCACGTCGATGATGATTGCGCCGGGTTTGACCATGTCGCCGGTGATGAGGCCGGGCCTGCCCACGGCGGCGACCAGTATGTCGGCCTGACGGCAGACGGCGCCGAGGTCGGCGGTGCGGGAGTGAGCTATCACTACCGTGGCGTTGCGGTCCAGAAGGAGCTTGGCGACTGGCTTGCCCACAATGTTGCTGCGGCCCACCACGACTGCGGTCTTGCCGCTCAGGTCCACTCCGGTGCTGTCCAGAAGGCGCATCACGCCTGCGGGGGTACAGGGCACCACGCAATCCTTGCCGAGCCAAAGGCCCGCGACGTTGGAGGGATGGAATCCGTCCACATCCTTGGCAGCGGAGATGGCATCGATGACCTTTTCCTCGTCGATATGTTTGGGGAGAGGAAGCTGCACGAGGATACCATCGACTGAGGGATCCGCGTTCAGCTCCGCAATCTTTCCAAGAAGATCTTCCTCCGAAACCGTTGCGGGGAGTTCGATTAGCATCGACTCCATTCCTGTATATGCGGCGGCTTTGACCTTGTTACGCACATACACCTGGCTGGCGGGGTTCTCCCCCACTATTATTACGCAGAGGCAAGGTTTGCGCTTGCCCTCTGCCTCGATTGCCGCGACTTCGGCGCGGACCTCGTCCTTTACGGCCTGACTGATGGCCTTTCCGTCAATTATCATATTTCCAATGCGCAGTGCGCAATATCATTCCTGTAAAACAAATTATCACAATCAATCTTCGCGACCTCACGGTACACGGCCGCACGGGCATCGGCAACGTCGGAACCGCTTCCGACCACCATCAGCACACGGCCGCCGTTGGTCACCAGAGTTCCGTCCCGGAAAGCGGTTCCCATATGGTAAACCCTGCCCTGGACGGCATCCAGCCCGGATATCACGGCGCCCTTCTCGTACTTGCCGGGATAGCCCTTCGAAGCAAGCACGACTCCGAGAGTGACCCCCGATGCCCAGACGGGTTCAGCGGCCTCGCGTCCCTCGGCAACGGCATCAAAGATATCGAAAATATCGCTTTCCAGCAAAGGCAGCACAACTTCCGTCTCGGGATCGCCGAAGCGGGCGTTGAATTCTATGACCTTGATTCCCTGGGGAGTCTTCATAAGGCCGCCGTAGAGCACGCCGCTAAGCGGGCATCCCTCCGAAACCATTGCGGATGCAGCCTTGCACATAATCTCGCGGAAGGCGAAATCCTTATCCTCGGAAGATATGAACGGCAGGCCGGTGTAGGCGCCCATCCCTCCGGTATTGGGGCCCTTGTCGCCGTCGAAGGCGCGCTTGTGGTCCTGGGAAAGAGGCATTGGATAGACTCTCTCCCCATCCACGAAGCAAAGGAAGGAGAATTCGGGGCCGGTGAGGAAATCCTCTATCACCACCCTGCCCTTGCCGAAGGCGGCATCCAGCAGCATATCGGAAAGAGCGGCCTTAGCCTCGGAAAGATCCTGGGCAATCACCACACCCTTGCCGGCGGCCAGGCCATCGTACTTGATGACTGCGGGGAAAGGCCTCCCGGACACGTAGGCGACGGCTTCTTCGTAGGAATCGAAGCTCTTGTAGCCGGCGGTGGGGATTCCGTATTTGGCCATCAATTCCTTGGCGAACTCCTTGGAACTCTCGATGCGGGTGGCGGATTTGGTATGACCGAAAATCTTGAGGCCGGCAGCGCGGAAAGCATCCACTATGCCTGCGGCCAACGATGCTTCGGGGCCTACCACGGTAAGATCCACCTTATTCTCCAGCGCAAAGGCCTTGAGGCCCTCGACGTCGGTGTCTTTCAGGGGAACGTTGAACGCCTGTTCTCCTATGCCCGCGTTGCCCGGAGCGCAATAGATGCGCTCTACCTGAGGACTGCGGCTGAGGGCATCCACGATTGCGTGCTCGCGACCGCCGCCGCCTATTACCAGCACGGTCTTCCCGAGGCAATCCTCAAGATGGATCTCCTTGGCAGCCATAGCCGTCCTTTGTGTAGGAAGAGGATATACTAGACCCATTGATTCTAATGTTTAAAGTGACGTACGCCCGTAAAGAGCATTACTATTCCAAGTTCGTCGGCCTTGGCTATGGCCTCTGCATCGCGTATGCTTCCGCCGGGCTGTACTATGGCAGCGACTCCGTACTGGGCGGCCAGGGCCACGGTATCATCGAAAGGAAGGAATCCGTCGGATGCGAGGATGAGTCCGGACTCGAATCCGGCAGCCTTGGCCTCTTCGAGGGCAATGTGGGCTGAGCCCACGCGGTTGGTCTGGCCCGCGCCTATGCCTATGGTATGGCAGTCGCGCACCACGGCGATGGCGTTGGACTTGACGTGCTTGACTATCTTCCAACCGAACTCCAGATCCTTCATCATAGAGGCGGAAGGCTTGGCCTTGGTGACGCACATTTCCTCGGTGATGGTCTCGACCTGGGTGTCGAGCTGCTGTACCAGCAGGCCTCCGGTAACACCCACGTACTGGGGCACGGGGGCTCCGGTGCGGGTCATATCGACCTGGAGGACGCGGAGGTTCTTCTTGGCGGAAAGTATCTCCAGGGCCTCGGGAGTATAGGAAGGAGCGATGACTATCTCGAGGAAGATGGGTTTCATTCCCAGGGCCACCTCGGCGGTCAGTTCGCGGTTGACACCCACGATTCCACCGTAGATGCTGACCTTGTCGGCCTCGTAGGCAGCCTGCCAGGCTTCTTCGATGCTGGCGGCGACTGCGGTTCCGCAAGGGTTCATATGCTTGAGGGCGACGCAGCAAGGCTCCTCGAAATCGCGGAGCACGTTCAAGGCCGCGTTTGCGTCCTGGATATTATTGTAGGAAAGCTCCTTGCCCTGTATCTGCTTTGCGAAGGCCAGGGAGAAGGGAACCGGCTGCATATCCGCATAGAAAGCTGCGCTCTGGTGAGGATTCTCGCCATAGCGGAGGCCCTGCTTGAAATCGAACTCCAGGAAGAGTTTCTCGGGAAGGCCGGCCTTGGCACGCATATAGCTAGCGATGCAGCTGTCGTATTCTGCGGTGTGGGTATAAGCCTTTGCAGAAAGCTGCAGGCGGGTTTCCTGGGAGGTCTTGCCATTCTCGCGGAGTTCGGCGAGTACGCGCCCGTAATCGGCAGGATCGCAGACTATGGTAACATCTTTCCAGTTCTTCGCAGCGCTGCGCACCATCGAAGGGCCGCCTATATCTATATTCTCGATAGCTTCCTCGAGGGTGACGCCCTCCTTTGCGATGGTCTGACGGAAAGGATAGAGGTTCACGCAAACCAGGTCTATGGTCTCGATTCCGTTCTCTTTAAGGGTGGACATATGCCCGGGGACATCGCGGCGGGCGAGGATACCGCCGTGCACCTTGGGATGCAGGGTCTTCACGCGCCCGTCCAGAATCTCCGGGAATCCCGTAACTTCGCTGATACCGATGGTCTTCACACCCTCGCTCTCGAGGAGTTTCTGTGTGCCGCCGGTGGCAATAATCTCCCACCCCAGATCTACCAGGCCCTGCACGAAGGCAACCAGGCCCGTCTTATCGCTTACGCTTACTAATGCTCTCATTTTAAAAGTTTTGATATTGTTTCTATGTATAACGAATGCTCTATCTTCTGCCCTATACGATGCACCTCGGCAGGATCGTCGCCATCGTACTCGAATGCCCTCTGGGCAATGATACGGCCGCCGTCCAGGTCGCTGTTGACCCAATGGATAGAAATGCCGTAAACCTTCACCCCATAGGCCACCGCCTGTTCCACCGCGTGAGCGCCCTTGAAAGCAGGCAGCAACGATGGATGTATGTTGATGATACGGCCCTCATAGGCACGCAGCAGCACATCTCCCACAATACGCATATAACCCGCAAGGCACACAAGATCGACTTCGGCAGCATCCAGCAATCCCACGATTTCCGTCTCGAATGCCTCCTTGGAAGGATACTCCTTGGGGGAGAACACGAAGGTGGGGATGCCCCTGGCCTCGGCCTTTGCTATCACCGGCGCTCCCGGCTTGTCGCAGACCATCAGCACCACTGCCGCATCCAGCCTTCCGTCGGCGCAAGCGTCTGCTATCGCCTCGAAATTACTGCCCGTCCCGCTGGCAAAAACTGCTAACTTCTTCATTACTCAAATAATTCTCTTGGTGTTTGGAAGGCCTTCCCCCTGAGGGACGTAACACCCGCGGTTCGATAGCGGGGGGACCGTCCCGAAGGGATGGTGGGGTGAGTCCGCAGGACGAACTCCCGAAGGGGGAATACCTTCAGGCCCGGCGGAATCTGAAACATTCAGATACTTCTTAAGCGAGTTGAAACCATAGAGATTGAACAGATCCATGGCAGCCGGGCTGGCAGCCTCGAGACGCATATCATCCGCCTTAACGGGAATGTCGATATCCGTCTTGATGGTCACCAGAACCTTGCTGAGGGCGATGTGATCTTCCGCAGCGCGGAAAAGTTCCTGCTGGCGCGGAGTGAGCTCATCGAGATGCTCGTAGATGCCCTCGAGGGTATCGTATTTCTGAAGAAGTTTGCTGGCGCCGACTTCACCCACGCCCTTGACGCCGGGCACATTGTCGGAGGCATCGCCGCAGATAGCCAGGAGGTCGATTATCTGGTCCGGGCGGGCTATGCCGTATTTCTCGCGCAGGCGAGGGATGTCGAAGAGTTCGTCGTCTCCCCCTTTCTTGCCAGGCTTGACCTGGAAGATGGTGGGCTCAAGCAACTGACCGTAGTCTTTGTCGGGCGTAACCATATACACGTCGAACCCTTCGCGGGCGCTGCGCTTGGCCATGGAGCCGAGCACATCGTCGGCCTCGAAACCGGGGATCATCAGCACCGGGATATTCAGGGCCTTCACTATCTGCGTGAGCGGCTCCAGAGCATCTATGACGAGCTGGGGAGTTTCGCCGCGGTTGGCCTTGTATTCGGGATAGAGTTGGTTGCGGAAGGTGCCTCCGGGCGGGTCGAAGCCCACCGCGATATGCGTGGGCTGCTCGCGCCGGATGAGTTCCAGCAGATACTTCGTGAAGCCGAAGAGGATGGACGTATCCACCCCCTTGGCATTTATCATCGGCCTGCCCAGGAAGGCATAGTACATCTTGAAGATGAGGGCATGGCCGTCAATCAGAAAAAGTTTCATAAGCAACTACAAATTTGAAACTTTTTTCGGAAGTTTCAAAGAGGAATGTACACTATTTGCCAGATATACGTCCGCGTGGAGGCAATCGCTTATATATCAGCGAATTACGCATTTTGCCTTCCCTTGGTTCTGGGAAGGCAAAACAGTTAATTCACACTTAATCAGATAATTGGCCCCACAGGTTTATTTCCTCTTAAACAGTACCTTCAGGTCCATGCTGAAGAAATCCTCTAGTGGCAGTCCTTCCGGACCGACAATCATCGCTGAGGTGATGTGCTTGCCATAAAGCTCCTTGAAAAGCTCATAACCATCTGCGTTGTCAGCATTGCTGCTCTTGACCTCGATAGCCACAAGAGCCTGACCTTTTTTTAGGACATAGTCACATTCCTTTTTATTGTCTTTACGCCAATAAAGAAGTTCGAACCCATCCAATTGAGAGCGATTGGCCAGGTGCGAACCCACGGCAGATTCCACCAACCTCCCCCATTCTGTAGCATCCGTTACCGCCTCTTCGAAAGAATACATACCATAGCGGTTGCGGAAAGCACTATTGTAAACTTGCATCTTGGGGATGGAATTCTTCTCCTTGACGGGCGAAGGTGAATACTTCTGAAGTGGCTTTACCAACATCGTTTTGTCTAGAATATCCAGATAAGACTTGATGGTAGGAACGGTGCCGCTATTCATGGTTCCCTGTATCTTGGTAAGGGAAAGCTCCCGGGCCGATTCTATGCACGCCAGTTCGAAGACTTGGCGAAGGAGCGCCGGATTACGGATTTCCTCAATCTCTAGAATGTCCCGCGTGAGGATAGGTGATATTATAGTATCTTCCATCAGGTTTCTCCATCTGTTTTCGTCTTTTATATCTGGTGCGAGCCCCGGAAAGCCTCCGAAGTAAATGTACTGCTGCATGGTAAAACCGAATGCATCGCGCATTTCGTGCCACTCCCAGTACCCCATCTTGATGGTCTCAAACCGGCCTTCCAACGACTC
>JAEEXQ010000026.1 GCA_016287875.1 Bacteroidales bacterium
GGCCTTGTCGTCGGCCACGAACATAGGAAGCCCGAATGGCGCGTGGCGCTTCTTGGGCTTCAGGTACACCACCTCCCCGACCTTGAGCGGACGCATCGCGGCCTGGTCGTTGAAGCGGAGTATCTCCTTCTGGAAAAGATTGAACTCGAGGGCTATGGACTCGTAGGTGTCCTCCGGCTCGGCATATACGCAAAGTATGCCGTTCTTCTTGAAGACCTTGCGCTCAAGGCGGAAGGAATAGCTCTCGGCGGCCTGCCCTTTGCGCACGGGGGACTTGACCTCCACCTGGGCCTTCTTCTCTATCTTGAGCGGGGATTCCCGGGGGACGTCTCCGCTGTCATACTTGTCCAGATGATAGTCCTCGATTATCTTGATGAGCTTTTCGGCATACTTGGGGTCGGTGGCATAGCCGGCCTTCTTCAGGCCCTTGGCCCAGCCCTTGTAGTCGGTGGGCTTGAGCTCGAAAAGGGCTTTGTAGCGGTCTTGATAGCGGAGGAAGTCGCTGTGGTCGCGGAAGGACTCCTCGGCGCTGTCATACACGCGGAAGCACTCGTTAGGAGCGTCGTCGTTCACACGCATGGTGCGCCCGCCCCAATTGCGGTGGCACTTGATTCCGAAGTGGTTGTTGCCGTCGGCCGCGAGGCTGGAAAGGCCGTAGCGGGACTCCAGCATGCCCTGGGCCAGGGTAATGCTGGCCGGCACGCCGGAACGGTGCATCTCGCTCACCGCGACGGGAGCGTACTTCTTTATATATTCGTTCTGCGGGGTATCAGATGCTGCCGTCAGCGCAGCCATCAACGCCAGTAGAATCAGAAGACATCTTTTCATATTCGCGAATATACGGAATTTCAAAGATATCTCCATCATTTACGGTAAAGGATTCGGGGAAAATTTCCCGGCATTCTTCGGCGAGGGAAGAGATGTCCTTTATGCGCGAAGAGTAGTGTCCTATAATGAGTTGGCGGGCTCCGGCGTCGCGCGCGCACTGCGCTGCCTGGAGGGATGTGGAGTGATAATACTGCTGCGCCTTGTCCTCCATTCCGGCGGGATAGGTGGCCTCGTGGTAGAGGAGGTCGACGTCCTTTACGTAGGAGGCGAGTTCGGGGAAGGGGGCGGTGTCGGAAACGTAGGCATAGGAGCGCGGTTTCCAGGGGTTCCTGCGGGGGGTGACGATCTCGTCGAACCTGTAGCCGTAGCAGTCCATCTTATGGTTCAGGGGGAATGCCGTTACCGTCACATTCTTCGTCGTCATTGCGAGGCCTTGGGCGGTGATGGGATGGAATACGATTTCGTAGCCGAGGTCCTGCCCGAAATAGGACAGATAGAATTTGATGATGGGCCCGAGATTCTGCGGGCCGAAAATGTGCAGCGGAGCAACGCGATGATAAAGACTCATCGTGCTGAGCAAACCGAAAAGGCCGAAGCAGTGATCCCCGTGGATGTGGGAGATGAAAACTGCTTCGATCTTTACGAATGAAAGGTGTTCCTGACGTATACGCTGCTGGGTTCCCTCTCCGCAATCAAGGAGAAACAAGCGCCCGTGCACGGACAGTGCCTGGGCGCTTGGATTTCTATCGGAAAAGGGAAGGGCCGAAGCCGAACCCAATATCGTCAAGGTGAAGTTCACGGGAATTACTCTCCCTTCTCGAGCTTCTCCTTCAGAGCGGCAAGAGCGTCGATGTCACCGAGGGTGGTCTTCTCGACAGCCTTGTTGATGCTCTTCACGGCCTTGCTGGTGTTGCTAGCCTCGGTAGCGGCGGCCTTCTCTTTGACCTCCTGATAGGTGCGGAGGTGGCTGAGGAGGATGCGGCCGGTGCTGCGGCGCAGCTCGATGACCTTGAAGGGAAGTTTCTCGCCAGCGACAGCCTGCTTGCCGTCTTCCTTGACGAGCTCGCGGTTGAAGGCGAAGCCCTCTGCACCGTCGAGGGTGATGTTGGCACCCTTATCGGTGGCGGAAGCGACGGTTCCCTCTACGGTAGAGCCGACAGGGAACTTGGCCTCGATCTCATCCCAAGGATTAGGAGTGAGCTGCTTGTGGCCGAGGCTGAGCTTGTGGTTGACTTCGTCGAAGTCGAGGATCTGGACCTCGATGCTGTCACCGGGAGCGACAACTTCGCTGGGATGCTTGATCTTGGTCCAGCTGAGGTCGCTGATGTGGACGAGACCTTCGACACCGTCCTCAAGTTCGGCGAACACACCGAAGTTGGTGACGTTGCGGACAGTAGCAGTATGCTTGCTGCCGACAGGATATTTCTCGCGGATGCTCTCCCAAGGGTTGGCAGTGAGCTGCTTGAGACCAAGGCTCATCTTGCGTGCCTCGCGATCGATGCTGAGGATCTGGGCCTCTACCTCGTCGCCGACCTTCAGGAATTCCTGAGCGCTGTGAAGCCTGGGGCTCCAGGACATCTCGGAAACGTGTACGAGACCTTCGACACCGGGTTCGATCTCGATGAATGCACCGTAATCAGCGATGAGCACAACCTTACCGGTAACCTTGTCACCGACTTTGAGGTCCTCGCTGAGCTTGTCCCAAGGATGGGCGCTAAGCTGCTTGAGACCGAGGGCGATGCGCTTCTGCTGCTCGTTGAAGTCGAGAACCACGACCTTGATCTTCTCGTCGAGGGAGACGATCTCTTCGGGATGGTTGACACGGCCCCAGCTGAGGTCGGTGATGTGGATGAGTCCGTCCACGCCGCCGAGGTCGACGAATACGCCGTAGTTGGTGATGTTCTTGACCACGCCTTCGAGCACCTGGCCCTTCTCGAGCTTGCCGATGAGTTCGGCACGGCGGGCTTCCTGCTCGGCCTCGAGGAGAACTTTGTGGGAAACGACCACGTTGCGGCCTTCCTGGTTGATCTTGACGATCTTGAAGTCGATGGTCTGGTCCACGAACTGATCATAGTCGCGGATAGGCTTGATATCGATCTGGCTGCCGGGGAGGAATGCCTCGATACCGAAGACGTCGACGATCATGCCGCCCTTGGTGCGGGTCTTGACATAACCCTTGACGATCTCGTCGTTCTCGAAAGCTTCGTTGACCCTGTCCCAAGACTTGAGGGTGCGAGCCTTCTTGTGGGAAAGGACGAGCTGTCCCTTCTTGTCCTCTGCATTCTCTACATAGACTTCCACTTTGTCACCGACTTTGAGGTCGGGATTGTAGCGGAACTCAGGAGCTGCGATGACGCCCTCGCTCTTGCCGCCGATGGTAACGACGACTTCGCGCTTGCTGATGGAGGTGACTTCTCCTTCGACTACCTCGCCCTCGACGATCTTGGAGAGGGTCTGGTCGTAGGCCTTACGGATTTCGTCCTTCTGGGCGGCATCGTAAAGACCGGAGCCTTCGAAGGCGTCCCAGTCGAATGCTTCAGGTGCTACCGATGCATTGAGCATTCCGTTCTTAATTTCTTCTGACATAATAAATTGTGTTTGAACAAATTAGTTGTTTGACTTTATGTTTTGTACCTCACGCGCGGGATGCACCCGCACGAAAAAGCCTGCAAAGATAGGAATTTTTTCTATATTTGCAACCGTTTAAAAGTAACAATTATGATTTTATCATTTCTGCCACAACAAGTTGCGGACATTCTGGAGATAGTAGCCACGCTCACTTTCGTCGCTTACCTGTTCTTCCAGATAAAGCACAGCAAATGGATGTGGTATCTTTATATTCCGAGTTGCATCTGCGCTGCCCTGAACTTCTTCAACAGCGCCACCTGGGCTTTCGCCGCCCTCAACGTCTATTACATCGTGATGGGCTTCGTAGGCATCTACAATTGGAAGAAAGACTCTGCCAAGGCTTCGGAAGAAGTGGCTTCGGGGATAATCCTCAACAAACTTACCCTGAAGGTATTCCTTGTCAGCGCCGCGATGGTGGCCGTGGCCATCCCCGCCCTCTATTTCCTGCTCAAGGCCCTGAACGATCCCAACCCCTTCCTCGATGCCATCACCACCGCGCTCAGCATCATAGGCACCTGGTGGCTTACCAAGTCCTACATACAGCAGTGGTGGATTTGGATTATCGCGGATGTGTTCGCGATCTGGATGAACGTGAATCTGGACAACAAATGGTTTGTCGTCCAGTTCGTGCTCTGCATCATCTCCAGTTTCATAGGTCTTTGGAACTGGAACAGGCAGGGGCGTTATCTCACGACTTCGTAGGATCCAGCCTCGTATTCCTTGCTTTCGCTTTCGCCGGGGAGGGTCACGCTTGCAGTGGCTCCTTCGGGGATGGTGAATTTCCAGGTCCAGACGTCGCCATCGTAACGCCAGGCACTCTTGATGGTGCCTGCGGCGCTCTTGTATTCAGCCTCCACGTGGCCCAGGCGCTTGTCCGGGACGGGCTTCATTATGATGTGCCTGAATCCGGGCTGGGCGGGATCGGCGGCTATGCCGGCGACCGTCTCCCAAATCCATTCGCAGACACAGCCATAGGCGTAATGGTTGAAGCTGTTCATACCTTTGGGGCCCATTCCTTTTTCGATGGTGTAGCTGTTCCAGCGCTCCCAAATGGTGGTGGCGCCGTTATCTACCGAATAGAGCCAGCTGGGGTTCTTGCGCTGGAAGAGCAGTTCGTAGGCTATGTCCACCATACCGTTGTCGGTGAGCGTAGCCATCAGAATGGAAGTGCCCAGGAAGCCTGTCTGCAGGCAGTTTCCGTGGTCTTCGAAGTTCTTGCGCAGTCGGGCTATGGTCGCATCCTTGGCGGCACCATCGACCAGGCCGGCGCGGAGGGCGAAGAGCGCAGGGGTCTGCATGGTATTGAGAATCTCCGTCTTGAAGGTGCCGTCGGCATTCAGGAACCTGGCCTTCATATATGCACGGGCATTGTCGGCCATGGCTGCGTATTCCGAGGCATCGCGGCTGCTTGCCGCAGCCATGTCGCGCATCATCTCGGCGTCGGATAGCCAGTAGCAAGCGCTGAGGTAGTTCCAGTATTCTATGGATTCGGGCAGAGGACGGCGTTTCTTGTCCTTGTTGTTATCGTAGAAGGCGCTGCCTCCGTGACTTTCGAGGGGCTCGTAGCTCAGCCAGTCGGCCCACTGGTAGTTGCCGTTCTCGGCAGCAAGGGCCTCGTGGTCATATTTGTTGGCATCGATGTAGCGGATGAACTTGTCCATTGCCTCCCAGTTCTCGTCGATGATGCTGACATCGCCGAACTGCTTCCACACTACCCAGGGCACGATGATGCCGGCATCGGACCAGCCGAGGCGCATCATATTGCCTCCGTACTGGGCGGTCGGGGCTACTCCGGGGAAGGAGCCGTTTTCGTTGCGGCTGTCACGCATATCACGCATCCACTTGTGGAAGAAAGCATCCGTATTCGCGAAGAAGGTTCCGGTCTCGGTGAACACCTGGGTATCCGCCGTCCAGCCCAGGCGCTCATTGCGCTGAGGGCAGTCGGTAGGAACCGACAGATAGTTGGAGCGCTGGCCCCAGATGGTGTTGGATATCAGCTTGTTCACCAGCTCGTTTCCGGTGACTATGGTTCCTGTCTGCAAGTCCTTGCTGATGGAAGTCACGGGCACGGACTCGATGCTCTTGATGATCACCTTGTCCGTTGCAGTGATGGACACGTAACGGTAGCCGAAGAAGGTGTAGCGGGGCATATAGCTCACATAGCCTTTCGCGGGGCCGAAGGTATAGATGGCGCGGAAGCAATCATCGGGGGTACGGAGATTGGTGCGGTGCACGCTGCCTTCGGGGCCGTCCATTCCACGGCTCTTGGCACCGTTGCCGTCGTTGAGTATCTCTCCCACCAGGCAGGTCAGCACGGTTCCCTCCTCAGCCTTGAACACGAAGGAAGGTTCGGCGGCAGCATTCTGCCCGAAATCCACCACGAGGGTTTCGCCGGGGTTCAGGACCATATTCTTTCCGCCCTCATACCTGCGCCTGACCACTATCTTGCCGTAGGCATCCTCCGAAGCGGATTCTATCTCCTCCCACACATAGGCGTCCACGGGCTTGAGGGCCAGGTCCTTGCGGAAGCAGATCTCTGCGCCGACGGAAGGGACTATCTCCCCTTTGAATTCCTCGTTCACCTCGGGGACGGAGAGTTTTTCGGGGGTCTCGAAGCCGGGTTTGATGCGGGCGTCGTACTCCTCGCCGTCGAAGATGGCCGCGTGGGTGACGGGGCCTGCGATGCCGGCCTTCCAGTTCTCGGTGTCAGTGCCGAAGATGCTGGTGCTGCCATCCTCGTAGGTCAGTTCCAGTACTCCGCGGAAGGCAGTCTTGTGGCCCAGCATTCCGTGGGGATTGACGGGGGTGACTATCTTGTCGGCCCACCAGCCAGGGGTCACCTGGACTGCGAGCTGATTGCATTCTCCCTTGCCGGCCTTGAATGCGCCGGTGATGTCGTAGGTATAGGAAATCTTGGTTTTGAGGGGATGGGTAAAGCCGGGTTTCAGGGCGTCCTCGCCGACGGGTTTACCATTGACGTAAAGCTCATAGACACCCAGGCCGGCGGTCATCCATTTGGCGGAGCTGACTTTACGCTCGTTCACGGGTTCGGCCACGAACCAGCTTGCTCCGTCGGCGGCCCTGTAGTTGATGGAAGAGCGCACCAGCCCGTCTATTACCGGAGCATCGGCCACGGATATCCATTCCGACTGGGCCCAGAGGGCGTCGTCAAGGGCATCGGTGCGTACGCCTACGCTATCTGATTTGGTTGAAGAACAGGAAACTGCCGCAAACAGGGCGACCAACGATAAAACCAGGGGAAATACTTTTTTCATTTTTGAAATAACTAAACTTTCAAATATACCCAATACGGCAGGCAATCCCAAAGGAATCCTTGCAAATGTGGCAAAGATCAAAGGATTATGGTCATTTTGACGGATTCTACCTGGGCCTGAATTCCTGGCGGTTGACTATGGAGCGGCCGAGGGTCAGGGAGTCGGCGTATTCGAGGTCGTCGCCGAAGCCGAGGCCGCGGGCAAGGGTGGATATCTTCCCGGCGAGTCCGGCGATCTTACGGTAGATGTAGAAAGAAGTGGTCTCCCCTTCCACGTCTCCGCTTAGGGCAAGTATCACTTCGGCGGGAGTAATGGACTCCTGCAGCCTTTCTACCAGACGGTCGATGCTGAGGTCCCCGGGGCCTATGCCGTTGATGGGCGAGATTATCCCTCCCAGCACGTGATACACGCCGTGGTACTGGCCGGTAGCCTCGATGCTCATCACGTCGCGTACGCTTTCCACCACGCAGATGGTGTTTCTGTCGCGCTTGCCGTCCGAGCATATCAGGCAGGTGTCCGTGTCGGATATCATATTGCAGATCTTGCAGTAGTGCACCTTGTCGGCCAGGGCATCGACGGCCGCCGCGAAATGATGTATGTTCTCGGCAGGCTGGCGCAGCAGATGGAGGGCAAGGCGGAGTGCGCTGCGGGAGCCTACTCCCGGAAGCGACCCTATGGCTTCTACGGCCTCCTGCAATGTTTTGGAAGGATATTCGTTCATAATAACCTACAAATATAGTAATTTATCCCGGTAAATACTGTTTCGGAGCCTGAGGCGACAGAGGGGGTCAGGGGGAACCCTCCCCCTGTAAAAAAATAATGCAAATGTAGGCGAAAAAAGAAATTTTTGCCTACATTTGCAGGCTGACTTGTCCGTGACGTCAGCTAACCCGTAAATATTAACCCTTCCAGCGCCGCTATGGGGCGCCGGGAACAGAATTGGAAGTGGAATGATCAGCATTTTCTACAGGCAAGGAGCTGACATTAACGTAAGCCAGCACGAAACGGATTTTGCCAAGCTGGGCAAAAAGAACGTGCTTTGGATAGATCTCCTGTCTCCCACAGGAGATGAAAAGCGCGCAACAGAGAGTTTTCTTGGAACCGAGATCCAGAGCCGTGCCACGGCCGAGGAGATCGAGAGCTCATCCCGTTTTTTCGAAAACGACAAAGCTATCTTCGCAAATACGAACTTCCTCTCGCCGGCCGATGACGAAATGACCATCGACCCGGTGTCCTTCACCCTCGTGGGGGATACGCTCACTACCTTGAGGGAGATTCCCCTGCGGTCCTTCACCTCGCTGCAGCGCCGCCTCCAGGCCCGTCCTTCGCAGTTCGAGAGCGGCTGGACCATCTTCCTTTTCATAATGGACCAGCGCGTGGACCTCGATGCCGATATCATCGAGCTTATGAGTAAGGATACCTCCCAGTTCAGCAAGCGCATCAACCAGAAAGAGGATATCAACGAGGACTTCCTCCTGGATATCAACCAGTTGCAGGAAAATGCGATGTTCGTCCGCGAGAACATAGTGGATAAGCAGCGCCTAATCACGAACCTTCTCAAGAGCGGCCGCACTCCTGACAAGTACGACGCCAAACTGAACGTGCTCCTGCAGGATATAGGTTCGCTCATCAACCATACGAATTTCACCTTCGAAAGGCTTGAGTATCTGCAGGATACCGTGCTGGGAATCATCAACCTCGACCAGAACAGCATAATGAAGATCTTCACCTTCATCAGCTTGCTGTTGATGCCTGCAACCTTGGTTGCCAGCTTCTACGGAATGAACGTCAAGCTTCCCCTGGACGGCTGGCGCTGGGCCTGGGTCGTGCTGCTCGCCGTCATGGCCGGCATAGTCTTCGGCGCCTGGTGGATCTTCCACCGCAAGAAGATGCTCTGATTCCTCCCATCATTCCCAGCCATTTTTCGTCATGCCCGACTTGATCGGGCACTTAACTCATTGATTCACAGCATTATCCTGAAAACAAATCGGTCGATTTCGCCGATTTGTTTTCAGGATATCGTTGATACACAGTCACTTGACTGCCCGCCCCCAAATCCCTTATTGTCATTCCGAGCGAGCGCAGCGAGCCGAGGAATCTGGTCGCTGGGCTAAGGCTGCCTCTTTCCGTACATCGTCACTTCGCGGCACAGCACACAACCACCCAGGGTTGCCGCACCCCATCGGTGCCCAAAAACCCCTTGTTTTGGTCACGGAGCTTTCCGCAAACCCCATCGGTGCCCAAAAACCCTTCATTTCGGGAACAAAATGCTGGCTCCTACTATATTCGTTTCCAGAAACGGTCATTTTGGGGCACGGACTCCGCGCAGAACGCCTTCTGATGGGCAGGGTCTGATTTTAGGCCTGGGACCTTGCCCTCATTTCGGCCACCCACGTGCTTTCAGTGGGCAGGGTGCCCGGTCTGGGTCGGGCATGACGGGCGGGAACTGCGGCACCGCCGCTTGCCGAATGGCAAGGCAAGCAACTACAGACTGAATTTCACGGAGGTCTCGTAATCGTTCCAGTTACGCAAGGTCAAAGTTATGTTCTTCTGGTCATAGACATTGCTGTACTGGGTGTCTTCTATCTCGCCGTTTTCCCACACAAGATCCTTCCAGTGCACCTGGGCAAGGCATTCCTGGGCCTCTTCCAGGGTCAGCACGCCTTCGTGGGCGGCCAGATATGCACCGGCGGTCTCGTAACGCCACCAGCTCTTGCTGTGAGGATTGCCAACGGCAGGATCAGGTTCGGTGGTATAGTATTTAGGAGAAAGCAGATGATTGGTCACCAGCATGGACTTTTCCCCTGCCGGCTTGCGGAGGATCATGGACTTCCATCCATCCTCCTTGTCGAACTCGAGGATGGCGCAGTCGCCGTTGGCATCCGCCACCATATAATGGTAGCCCGAACCGACCACGGTGTCGTGCCTGATATCGAGGGTTGCGGCCAGGTCGAGGGCCTCCTGCACGGTTGCGCAACGGTCCAGCCAGAGACGCATTATGATGGTGGTTCCCACCTTATGCTTCCCGCTCTCCTGGCAGGCGGCCTGATTCGGAAGGGCCATGATGGAGGTGCAGAGGCCCTTCTCGTTGATACCGTCCACGGGCGCATAGATGGCTGCGAGGCAGTTGACCTTCCTGGCCAGGGCGTCCGGCAGCTTGTCCAGCCCGTATCCGAAATGGGACATATCGCTCACGCCGATGGAAGCATAGCCCTTCCTGGGATGGGAGATGGTGACCATCGTGGGGTTCTTGTAGAAGTCGTAGTTGCGGCCGTACCAGTATCCTTCCCCGTCCGCTTTGGCGGCCTGGAAACTGGTGCAGGCGAAGGTTCCGAGCTCGCCGTTCTCGTCGGCCACCTGGGCACTCTTCATCTTGATGGGAATCCCTTTCCCGATGCGCCCGATTACATATTCCAGCAGTTTGGCATTGCTGTCGATATCCCTCGAAACCACATCGTCCAGGTCATATGCGGCGCGGTATTCCATCTTGTAGAGATACTCGTTCCCTCCGACTGATTCGATAGTGCTGATGCTGCGGATTTCACCGCCCCAGATGCATGCGACGGCAACTACTGCTGCAACAATGAAGATGCACAACCATTTGAGAAACTTCTTCATAACAATACTTTATTTTACATCAAGAATCCGGACACATCCCCTCCGCGGGTAAGAGCGTGCCTGATGTCAGTGGACGAGATGTCCACCAGCGGAGCATTTATCAAAGTAACGTGGCAGCGGATATGGCGCTTGCGGCAGTGTTCCTGGAGTATCGCCAGCAACTCGGCGCTGTCGTAGCCACGGCGGGGATATACTATTACATCATAGTCCGAAAGAATCCTCCGCGAACAGCGCCAGCGCGGCAGGCCCTCCAGATTGTCGGCGCCCATCACCAGGGTGAAATCGTTCTCCGGCTCCCGGGCCTTCAAGGCATCCAGGGTGCGGATGGTATAGTTCGGAGGATCCATCCCCAGTTCGATATCATCCACCTTCACCTTCAGTTCCGGATGCCGGGCCACCGCCTCGCAGGCAGCCTCGTAGCGCTTGCGGGCATTCAGGGCTTTGGAGGGGTCCTTGAAGGGATTCTGGGGAGATACTATAAGATATGTGCAGTCGTACCCACCCTCTTCGGTGAGGTATTCCAGAATGGCCTTATGCCCTATGTGCAGGGGATCGAAGGATCCTGGATAGACTGCGATTTTCATTTCGAGAGGAATTCGTCGACCACCCTCTCGGCATCCGAGAAAGCGGCCTCAAGGTCGTCATTCACAAGCACATAGTCGAACTTGTCTTCATATGTCAGCTCCTCGGTTGCCTTCGCCACCCTCTCCGCGATAGCTTCTGGAGAGTCGGTCCCGCGGCCGATCAGGCGCTGCCTCAGAGCCTCCACCGAGGGGGCTTTGATGAACACCGAAAGCGCTGCGTCACCGAAATATTTCTTGAGATTCACTCCGCCCTTCACGTCCACGTCGAAGATGATCACGTGCCCCTTCGCCCAGATGCGTTCGACTTCACTTTTCAAAGTTCCGTAATAGCGGTCGGTATAAACCTGTTCGTATTCCACGAAGGCATCGGCCTCTATCTTGCTGCGGAATTCCTCCGCGCTGAGGAAGTAATATTCCACGCCGTCCTTTTCGCTCCCGCGAGGAGCCCTGGATGTGGCCGAAACCGAGAATTCCATCTCAGGATGAAGGCCGAGTATATGGTTCACGACAGTGCTCTTGCCCGACCCGGACGGAGCAGAAAAAATGACTACTTTGTTACTCATTTCGAGATTTGTTTCCGCAAATTTAGTAATTTCAGCAAAATTCACAATCCTATTGCCAAATTTCAAATATTTCAGCATGATCATAATTTGCAGTTGAGCAGGATTGTAAGTAATTTTGTTGTGTTTAAATAGGAACTACACTAATAACACATAATGGCACAAGTCGTAATAATGCCCAAGCAGGGCCAGTCCGTGGAGAGCTGCATCGTCTCCGAGTTCAAGAAAAAGGTTGGTGACAGCGTCAAGGTCGGCGATGTCCTTTTCGGCTACGAAACCGACAAGGCGACCTTCGAGGAGGAGTCGCAGGTCGAAGGAACGGTGCTCGCCATCTTCTACAAGGACGGCGACGAGATCCCGTGCCTCAGCAATGTGATGGTAATCGGAGAGCCGGGCGAATCCTTCGCCGAATTCGCTCCTAGCGCCGCAAATGGCGATGCCGGAAAAGGTGCTGCCGGAGGGACTGAACCCTCTGAAACTCATGCCACCCTCGGCACTGTAAGAGGGGGGACCGTGAGCGCAGCGAACGGTGGGGTCGAGCGAAGCGAGACAGTTTCAGAGGGTTCAAGTCCCTCCGCAGCCGCAATTCCCGGAGCGCCCGCATCCCCCCGCGCACGCAAACTCGCGGATGAGAAGGGCGTCAATCTCGACGCCGTGGCAGGGAGCGGTCCCGGCGGGCGCATCATCGAGCGCGACGTGCTCGCGGCAGCGGCGGCCCAGGGCAGACTCAGCGGCCTGGCCAAGGCGAAGATGGCCGAAGGCGGACTCATCCCCGGCGAAGGCAGCGGCCTGGCGGGCACCGTGAAAGCCGGCGACCTTAAAGTCTGGAAACCCAACCATACCGACATCCCCGGCGAAGGTACCGAGTTCGAGACGGTGAAGATGAGCAACATGCGCAAGCTGATAGCCAAGAGCATGTACAACTCCCTGCAGAACACCGCCCAGCTCACCCATATGCTAGGTGCCGACGCCCGCAAGCTGCAGGCCCTCCGCAAAAAGGCCAAGAAGGCCCTCGAGGAAGGGAAGGTCGACGCTAACATCACCATAAACGACTTCGTCTGCTTCGCGGTCATCAAGGCCCTGCAGAAGTTCCCCGAAGTCAACTCCCACTGCCTCGGCGATGCGATGCGCATATTCAAGACCGTCAACCTAGGTTGCGCCGTGGATACCGAGCGCGGCCTGATGGTCCCCTGCGTAAAGAACTCCGAGAACCTTAGCATAAGCGAACTCAGCAAGGCCCTGAAAAAACTTGCCGACGACTGCAAGAAGGGCAGCATCAACCCCGACCTCCTCGCCAGCGAGGCCGCATCCTTCACGGTTTCCAACCTGGGCGGATTCGGAGTCGAGTGGTTCACCCCCATCATCAACGTGCCTCAGAGCGCGATCCTGGGCGTAGGTACAATGACCCTCCGCCCCAAGATGGAAGATGGCAAGGTGGAGTTCGTGCCTTACCTGGGCCTCAGCCTCACCTACGACCACCGCGCCATCGACGGCGGGCAGGCTACGAGGTTCCTGAAAGCCGTGGCGACGGAGATCGAAAACTTGGAAATAGATTTATAAGATATGGAACAGATTTTTGATTTAGCGATTATCGGCGGAGGCCCGGGCGGATATGTTGCCGCCGAGAGGGCCGGTGCCGAAGGCCTTAACGTTGTGTTGTTCGAGCGCAAGAGCCTCGGAGGAGTATGCCTCAACGAAGGATGTATCCCCACCAAGACCCTGCTCTACAGCGCGAAGGTTTACAACTATGCCAAGAATGGCGACCATTACGGCGTCTATGCCGACAACGCCAGCTTCCGCTACGACGAAATCGTCGAGCGCAAGAACAAGGTCGTCAAGAAACTGGTCGCAGGAGTGCGCGCGGCGATGAAGGCCTACAAGGTCACCGTGGTGGCGGAAAGCGCCGAGATCCAGGGCCGCGGAGCCGAAGGCATAGCCGTCAAGGCCGGCGAAGAAATCTACACCGCCAAGAACCTGCTCATCTGCACCGGTTCCGAAGCGGCAGTTCCTCCCTTCCCCGGGCTCAAGGAAGCCGGCGACGTGATAGTCACCAACCGCGAAATCCTCTCCCTCACCGAACAGCCCAAGGAACTCGTGGTCATAGGCGGCGGAGTCATAGGTATGGAGTTCGCCGCATTCTACAGCACCCTGGGCAGCAAGGTGACCGTAGTGGAGATGCTCCCCAAGATACTCGGTCCCCTCGACGACGAAATCAGCGCGATGCTCCAGAAGCAGTACGAGAAGAAGGGCATTCAGTTCTGCCTCAAGTGCAAGGTTACAGGCATCGAAGGCAATACCGTCGTATATGAAGATCCCGAAGGCAATACCCAGCGCGTCAGCGGCGACAAGATACTGGTATCCGTCGGCCGCCGTGCCAACCTTCAGGGCTTCGGCCTGGAGAACCTGGGCGTGGAGCTTGCCCTCAACCCTGCCGGCCGTCCCTACGGCATAAAGGTAGATGAACACATGCGCACCAACATACCCGGCGTCTATGCCGCGGGAGATGTCACCGGATTCTCGATGCTTGCCCACACCGCATCCCGCGAGGGCGAGGTGGCCGTGAACGACATTCTCGGCAAGAAAGACCATATGCGCTACAACGCAATCCCCGGCGTGGTCTATACCAATCCCGAGGTAGCCGGCGCAGGCATCACCGAGGAAGAGGCCAAGAAGCAGGGCATAGACTACAAGGTGGTCAAGCTGCCCATGGCCTACTCCGGGCGCTTCGTCGCGGAGAACGAGCGCGGCGAGGGCATCTGCAAGATAATAGTCGGCGCCAAGTACCACGAAGTGCTGGGCGTCCATATGCTGGGCAACCCTTGCTCCGAGATCATCCACAGCGCCTGCATCGCAATCGAGCAGGAGATGACCCTCGAGCAGCTCAAAGAGGTGGTATTCCCCCACCCTACCGTATCCGAAATAATCAAAGAAACCGCATTTTCAATACACTAACCTATGCCAAAAGCTCTTTACATCGATCCGGAAGTCACCCTGCGCCCGCAGGAGCACGAGATCAAGTTCCCGGAGATTCCCGTAATGCAGTACAAGAAGTCCGTCAAGGACGAACTCAAGGAAGGGAATTTCACCAAGGAGGACCTCCTCCGCATCTACCGCGATATGTTCACCATCCGCGAGTTCGAGACAATGCTGAACCTTGTCAAGACCACCGGCGGATACAATGGCGTGGAATATAACAATCCCGGTCCCGCCCACCTCTCCGCAGGCCAGGAGGCCGCGGCCGTGGGTATGGCCTACAACCTCGACACCGACGACTTCATCTTCGGCAGCCACCGCAGCCACGGCGAAATCCTCGCCAAAGGCCTGCGCAGCATCCAGATACTCCCCGAAAAGGAACTCAAGAAGATTATGGAAGAGTTCTGGGGCGGTGCCACCCTGGAGGTCGCCAAGAAGGGCTACACCGGCAAGGACACCAAGGAACTCGGAGTGCGCTTCCTCATCTACGGAGCCATAGCAGAGATCTTCGCCCGCACCACCGGTTTCAACAAGGGACTCGGCGGCAGCATGCACACCTTCTTCACTCCCTTCGGCATCTATCCCAACAATGCCATCGTGGGAGGAAGCGGATCCATAGCCGTAGGTGCGGCCCTCTACAAGAAAGTCAACCGCAAGAAGGGCATTGTGGTCGCCAACCTCGGCGACGGCGCAATGGCCCGCGGCCCCGTGCTCGAAGGCATGACCTTCGCATCCATGGACCAGTTCCATACCCTCTGGGAGGGTGATATGAAAGGCGGCCTGCCGGTGCTCATCAACGTTATGGACAACCAGTACGCGATGGGCGGACAGACCAAGGGAGAAACTATGGTATATACCTTCCCCGCCCGCCTGGGTGCAGGATTCAACCCCGAAGCCTGGCACGCAGAACGCGTGAACGGATATGATCCCCTCGCGGTAATCGACGCATTCCGCCGCAAGAAGGCCCTGCTCGAAAAGAAGGAAGGCCCGGCCCTGCTGGACGTAGTGACCTACCGCTACAGCGGCCACTCCCCGTCGGACCAGAGTTCCTACCGCACCAAGGAGGAAATCGCCGCCTGGGAGGCCGAGGACTGCATCATCGCATTCGGAAAGAAGCTGATAGAAGCAGGCGTTGCCACCCAGAAGGACCTGGACGCCATCCAGGCCAAGATGAAGGAGACCATCTTCGAGATGTACAAGCTCGCCATCGACCCTGTCATCTCCCCCCGCATGGACCTCGTGAAAGACAATGAGCTCCTGGGAGATATGATGTACTCCAATGGCAGCGTGGATTCCTTCGGCGATGCCAAGCCCGACGTACTGATGCCTCTGGAGGAGAATCCCCGCGTGAAGCAGATAGCAGGCAAATCCCGCTTCTACCTCGATGCGGAGGGCAAGCCGGTGAGCAGCATGAAGCTGTACAACTTCCGCGACGGCGTGTTCGAGGCCGTTGTGGACCGTTTCTACAAGGATTCCAGCCTCGTCGCCTATGGCGAGGAGAACCGCGAATGGGGCGGCGCCTTCGCCGTGTACCGCGGGCTTACCGAGGCTCTCCCCTACCACCGTCTGTTCAACAGCCCCATCGCCGAGGCGGCCATCATCGGCACCGCCATCGGCTATGCGATGTGCGGCGGCCGCGTGATTCCCGAGATTATGTACTGCGACTTCCTCGGCTGCTGCGGCGACGAAATCTTCAACCAGCTTCCCAAGTGGCAGGCAATGTCCGGAAACATCCTCAAGATGCCCGTGGTAGTGCGCGTTTCCGTCGGCAGCAAATACGGCGCACAGCACTCCCAGGACTGGACCTCCCTCTGCACCCACATACCCGGCCTGAAGGTGGTCTTCCCCGTTACTCCCTACGATGCTAAGGGCCTTATGAACAGCGCTCTGCAGGGCACGGATCCCGTCATCTTCTTCGAAAGCCAGCGACTCTACGGCATAGGCGAGCAGTTCCACGAGGGTGGAGTTCCGGAAGGATATTATGAGATTCCAATCGGGGAACCCGATGTCAAGCGCGTGGGCAAGGATGTCACCTTCCTCACCATAGGCGCAACCCTCTACCGTGCGCTCAAGGCGGCGGATATGCTCAAGGAGAAGTATGGCCTCGAGGCCGAGGTGATCGATGCCCGCAGCCTCGTTCCCTTCGACTACGGGAAGGTCATCGAATCCGTCAAGAAGACCGGCCGCATAATCATTGCGGGAGATGCTTCCGCGCGCGGTTCCTTCCTCAACGACCTTGCGGCCAACATCGCGGACCTCTGCTTCGACTACCTCGACGCAGCCCCCGCAGTGCTTGGCTCCCGCAACTGGATCACTCCTTGCCACGAGCTGGAAGAAGCCTTCTTCCCCCAGCCCGAATGGTTCCTGGATATAATCAACGAGAAGATGGTGCCGCTGCCGGGCTACGTGCCTACGGGCAATTTCACCGCCGCCCAGCAGATCATCCGTGCCAAGAAAGGTGTCTAGCCTATGGTCAACGTCAACTGCCATCTGCATACCCCCTACTCTTTCAGCGCCTTCAAGTCGATAGACGAGGCGCTGGACAGGGCGGCCGCGGAGGATGTCAAGGTCGTGGGAATCAATGATTTCTATTCGACCGACGGATACCGGGAATGGAAGGAAGGCTGCGCCGAACGCGGCCTGGAGCCCATCTTCGGCATAGAATTCATCTCCCTCAACGCCGAGGACCAGGCTGCTGGCCTGAGGGTGAACGACCCCAACAATCCGGGGCGCACCTACATCAGTGGCAAGGGTCTGGCCTATCCCGTCACGCTGAGCGGAGAGCCTCTCAGGCTGCTGCAGGCCGTGCGGGCGGAGTCCAATGCCCAGGTGGAGAGGATGTGCGCGAAGTTGAACGCCCATCTGGCGGCCGTCGGCGTTGATATCCGGCTCGACTTTGCAAAGATAGCCGCCGAATTGACACGCGGTTCCATCCGCGAACGTCACCTGGCCAAGGCTCTTCGCATGGCGATTGCCGGAGTCTCCGCCACTCAAGTGTACGAGAAGATATTTGGAGCGCCGGCGAAGTCGGATGTGAACGACATCGCAGCTATGGAAAATGAAATACGCAGCCGCCTGCTGAAGGCCGGCGGTGCGGCGTTCGTGCCGGAAGATCCCAAGGCCTTCCTGCCTATGGAAACCGTCCAGCACATTATCGAGGCGGCCGGAGGCATCCCCACCTATCCCTTCCTGGGAGATGATGCCAAAGGGAATTTCACCGATTTCGAGGCAGACCTGCAGAAAGCGGCGGACATACTCAAACGCCGCGGAATCCATTCGGCGGAGTTCATCACCACCCGCAATACCACCGCGGTGCTGGAGAGCTATGCCGGATATCTGGAAGACGAAGGCTTCATAGTGAGCTTCGGTTCCGAACACAATACGCCGGCGATGGAGCCGGTGAAACTGCGCACCCGCGATGCGGCGGAGCTTTCCGACAAACTGAAAGCCATCAACTACCGCGGAGCCTGCGCCATCATCGAACATCAGAAAGCCAAGAAATGAAAGAAATCGAGCAATTGATAGAGGTTTCCCGCAGGTACGGGTCCGATTCACGTTTCGTGATTGCCGGAGGAGGCAACACTTCCTTCAAGACCGCCGACCGTCTCTGGGTAAAGGCCAGCGGGCATGCCCTTGCCACCATAGGCGAAGACGGATTTGCCGTGCTGGACCGCGCCAAATTGAATCCTATGGGCACCAAGACCTACAGCGCCGATACCGCCGAGCGCGAAGCCCAGGTGAAAGAAGACCTTGCGGCTGCCTGCATCACTAAAGACCGCCGCCCTTCGGTGGAGACTTCGATGCACGATGCAATAGGCTTTGCATTCGTGGTACATCTGCATCCCACTGCAGTCAACGCGCTTATGTGCTCGCAGCAGGCAGAAGCCAAGTGCAAGGAACTGTTCCCCGATGCTCTCTACATCCCGTATTGCGATCCCGGCTATACCCTTTTCAAGAAGGTCTATGACGAGATTCAGGCTTACAAAGCCGCCCGAGGCGCCGAGCCGCAGGTGATCTTCCTGCAGAACCACGGCGTCTTCGTCGGCGCCGACTCTGTAGCCGAAATAGATGGCATATACAATGATATTATCGACATTTTGAGCGCTGCGGCAGGTTGTCCCTCCTCAACCGTCTCGCATCCGCTCGACCCCACCGCTGACGCGGTCCCCCCTCTTAGCATGCCGAGGGTGGCAGCGGTTTCAGAGGGGCAACCTGCCGACAGCGCACCTGCCAATATTATGGTGGAATCCATTCCGGCCATCCGCCAGATACTGAGCCGTGGAGGGCGCGGGCTGAAGACGCTGAGGGTCACCAAGAACGCCCTGACCGACCAATTTACCGAAAGCGAGGCCGGCTTCAGGAAAGTGGCCGCGCCGTTCACCCCGGACATCATAGTATATTGCAAGAGCCACTATATCTGGCTTGAGGATACTGCAAATGCCGAAAAGGCAATCGAGGAATACATCTCCAATTACGGCCACACTCCCAAGGTCATCCTCATCAAGGGCATAGGCCTGGTGGCCGTGGGCGACAATGCCAGGAACGCCGGCATAATCACCGAGGTGTTCCTGGATGCCATGAAGGTCGCGGCCGGGGCCCAGGCTTTCGGCGGGCAGCACCCGATGGAACAGAAGTGGATAGACTTCATAGACAACTGGGAGGTAGAGAACTACCGCCGCAAGGTGGCGGCAGGAGCATCCGCAGGCCGTGTGGAAGGAAAGACTATCATAGTTACCGGCGCAGCCCAGGGCTTCGGCGAGGGCATAGCCAGGGAACTGGTGAAGGAGGGAGCCAACATAGTGGTGGCGGACCTCAACGACGTGACCGGCGAGAAAACGGCCGAGGCGCTCAGCGGAATCTGCAGGAACAACCGCGTCATTTTCGTGAAGACCAACGTGGCGGATCTCGACAGCCTGAATGGCCTGATTGCCGAAACCATAAAGAATTTCGGTGCCCTGGACGCATTCGTGAGCAACGCTGGCGTAGTGCGCGCAGGAGACCTGGAGGCAATGACGCCCGAGAATATGGAGTTCGTGACCAAGATAAACTACAACGCATACTTCTACTGCGCCAAGGTGGCCCAGCACGTGATGAAGCTGCAGACGGCCGTGGATCCCGGATACTTCGCGGATATCATCCAGATAAACAGCAAGAGCGGACTGGAAGGCAGCAAGGCCAATTTCGCATACGCAGGAAGCAAGTTCGGAGGTATAGGCCTCACGCAGTCCTTCGCCCTGGAACTTGCCCCTTACCGCATCAAGGTCAACAGCATCTGCCCGGGCAACTTCCTGGACGGCCCGCTTTGGAGCGATCCGGAAAAGGGCCTGTATGTGCAGTATCTCAAGGCCGGCAAGGTTCCGGGGGCCAAGACCGTGGAGGATGTCAAGGAGTATTATCTGTCGAAGGTCCCTATGCACAAGGGATGCACTCCGGCGGATGTCACCAAGGCAATACTCTACGCCATTGAGCAGACCGGCGAAACCGGACAGGCCATCCCGGTCACGGGCGGCCAGGTAATGTTATCGTAACCTAGAAAGACGCCATATGAAAACCAAAGCAGTACGACTTTATGGAAAAGATGACCTGAGGCTGGAGGAATTCGAGCTTCCCTCTATCAAGCAGGACGAAATCCTTGCGAAGGTCGTCAGCGACAGCATCTGTATGTCCACTTACAAGGCTGCGCATCAGGCAGACACCCACAAGAGGGTTCCCCGCGACATAGCGGAGAAGCCCGTGATAGTAGGCCACGAGTTCGCGGGAGAAATCCTGGAAGTAGGCAGCAAATGGCAGGGCCGTTTCAAGAAGGGGGACAAATTCTCCATACAGCCCGCAATGTTCTACGAAGGAGGCCCCGTGGGAGTTCTCAGCGCACCGGGATATTCATATCAATATGTGGGAGGAGACGCCACCTACGTGGTCATCCCCAACGAAGTGATGGAGACCGGATGTCTGCTTCCCTACAAAGGAGAAGGATTCTATCCCGCATCCCTGGCCGAGCCCCTGTCCTGCGTGATAGGCGCAATGCACGCCTGCTACCACGTGAAGCCGGGCACCTACGACCATAGCATGGAAATCAAGGACGGCGGCAAGCTCGCGCTGCTGGCAGGAGTGGGGCCCATGGGCCTTGCCTGCATCAACTACGTACTGCACCGCGAGGACCGCAGGCCGGCGCTTTTCGTGGTTACCGACATCAACCAGGAGCGCCTGGACCGCGCCGCCAGCCTCTACACCGTGGAATATGCCAAGTCCCGCGGCATAGAGCTCCGCTATGTCAATACCGGAGCGATGGAGAATCCGGTCGCGGAGCTTATGGAAATCTCAGGCGGAAGCGGATACGACGAGGTCGTGGTAATGGCCCCGGTACCTTCCGTGGTGGAACAGGCCGACGACATCCTCGCATACGACGGCTGCCTGAACTTCTTCTCCGGCCCTTCCAAGGCGCCATTCAAAGCCCCCTTCAACTTCTACAACGTCCACTATGCCTCCACCCACGTGGTGGGCACCAGCGGCGGCAACACCAACGATATGAAGGAGGCCCTGGAGATGATGGGAAAGGGCCTGGATCCCGCCGGACTGGTCACCCACGTAGGAGGACTTAACGCCGTCATCGACACTACATTGAACCTTACCTCCATACCAGGAGGAAAGAAACTGATTTATACACACGTCAAAATGCCCCTCACCGCCATCGCAGACTTCGGCAAGGTAGGCAAGCCCGTGTACGACGAGCTCGACCGTATCTGCAAAGCCAACAACGGCCTCTGGAGCGTAGAGGCGGAAAACTATCTTCTTGCCAACGCAGAAAATTTATGAAACAACTCGACGTAAAACTGATGCATCCCGCCGAGCAGATCACGCTGATCATCGGCATGATCTATCGCAGCGGGATGACCACTACCTCGGGAGGAAACGTCTCCATCCTCGATGAGAACGGGGACATATGGATCACTCCCGCCGGTATCGACAAAGGATCCCTCACCCCTAAAGACATAATGTGCGTCAAGGCCGACGGCAGCATCATAGGCCCGCACAAGCCATCTTCCGAGTATCCTTTCCACAAGGCCCTCTACAAGATGCGCCCCGGAATGCACAGCGTCATCCACGCCCATCCTCCGGGACTGGTGACCTTCAGCATCACCCACAAGGTTCCCGACACTTCCATCATCCCCCAGGCCCACGGAGTCTGCGGGCCGGTGGGATTCGCGCCCTACGCCCTCCCCGGCAGCGAACTGCTGGGCGAGAAGATCGCAGGCGAGTTCGCCAAGAACCCGGAATACAAGGCGGTGATAATGGAGAACCACGGCGTCGTGCTGATGGGAGAGGATATCGCGGATGCCTACCAGCGCTTCGAGACCCTCGAACTCTGCGCCCGCACCATACTGAACGCGGATACCCTGGGCACGCCCCGCTATCTCACCGAGGCCCAGATACAGCATCACGCCCAGGCCGTGAACAACCGTTTCCAGAACTTCATGAACGTGGAGCATCCCTCCGACGAAAGGGCCATACGCACCGAAATCTGCGAAATCGTCCGCAGGGCCTGCCGCCAGGGGCTGATGAGCTCATCCTACGGCACCGCTTCCGTGCGCTGGAGGGGGAACGACTTCCTGATCACCCCCGCCGACGTGCAGAGATGGGATCTCGAGCCCAACGACATAGTGCAGGTGAAGGACGGTATGATAGAGGCAGGCAAGATAGCCAGCCGCAGCGTCGCCCTACACTACGAGCTCTACAAGCGCTATCCCAAGATCAATTCCATAATCCTCACCCAGACCCCTTCGCTTATGGGATACTGCTGCACCGACGAGAAGTTCGACGTGCGCACCATCCCCGAGAGCTGGATCTTCCTGCAGGATGTGCCCAAGTTCCCCTTCGGTAGTCAGTACGACGACCTCAAGAAGGTGGCGGAGGCGTTCAGCAAGACTCCCTGCGTGATGTTCGAGAATGATTCCGTCGTTGTTACGGGAGATAAGCTCATCAACACTTTCGACCGTCTGGAAGTCGCCGATTTCAGTGCCCGTTCGCTGATAATGGCCGCCCCCGTCGGCAAGCTGAATCCCATTACCGATTCCGAAATCGAAGAACTACGCGTGGCTTTCCACGTGGGAGAATGATTTTGTCACGGTTTTTGTATTGGCTGCAGGTATGAGAAAGTTATTTATTGTTGCTTTTGCATTCCTCGCAGCCTTTACATCCAAGGCACAGGACGTCATAACACGCTTCGATGGCACCGACATCCTTGCCATCATACAATCTACAGATAACGACCGTATCCTTTTCAAATACTGGAAGGATACGGCCGATCATCTTTACGAAATCGACAATTCGGACGTGCTGATGGTGCGCTATAACGACGGCCGCTGCGTAGTCTATCCTGAAGGGCAGAAGGTCCTGGAGGGCATCAATGCGCCCGCAGTCCCGGTCGAAGAAGAGCCCGCCTGGTCTTCGTTCGCCCGCCCGGGAATGTCGTACGACGAGTACAAGAACTGGTACGACCACAGGGCGTACATACCCTCCCGCCACGATCCTTACAACCCCAGCACTGCCGGATGGTGCAGTTTCTTCTTCACCGGCCTGGGTCAGGGAATCGATGGTGAATGGGGGCGCGCTGCCGGATACTTCGGTCTGTACTGGGGATTCCGTCTGCTTGCCTGGAGCACCGCCGATGAACTGGATTTCGACAATGGCTATCACGTGTCTTATTCCGGGATCAGCGCCCTTCTGCGTCTGAGCGCCACCGTGGTCAAAGTATGCAGCATCGTCGATGCCGTACGCGTGGCCAAGGTCAAGAATATGTACCATCAGGATTTGCGTCATTCCGGCTATGCCGGCAATGTGCAGTTCGACGTACAGCCTTTCTTCGCCAACGCCGCTCCTTCCTATGGAATTGGCAGCAGCGCAGGTGATCTCCGTCCCGTAACAGGGCTCTCCTTCAGGCTGTCGTTCTAGCGGCAGGGCCGGACATCATCTGCAAAGAAAAAAAATATGCCTGTCCTTGTATCGGACAGGCATTATGTTTATTCGAGTATCAGACTTACATTACTTCTTGCAGATGAGCCTGCCGCAGAAGTAGCAAATAGCAGCGACTACCATACCGTTGATGGCAGGGAAGCCCCAGTGGACGAGGTTGGCGACGACGGCACCGAGCACCACGCCGGCAACTGCGAACCAGTTGACGGTCTTGATCTCCACGGTATCGGCAAGGTAAGCTTTCCTGTCGAGGAAGTAGCTGAGGATGAGGATGATACCGACGGGAGGAAGGGTGCAGTTGAGAACGTTCAGCCAGCCGCAGAAGTTCCAGTAGAGCCACACTGCGGCGATGGTGCCGACGAGACCGGAGATGAGGACCATAGCTTTCTTGCTGAGACCGAAGATGTTGCTGAGGCCGAGACCGCCGGTGTAGAGGGCGTTGTCGTTCGTGGTCCAGATGTTCAGGCCGAGCACGAGCACTGCGAGGTAGAAGAGGTTCAGGTTGAGCATAACCTCGAAGATGTCGTTACCACCTACGTAGATGCTGGAAACGGCGCCGAAGCAGAACATAAGGCTGTTGCCGATGAAGAAGGCGATGACCGTGGTCCAGAGACCCACCTTGCCGCTCTTGGCGAAACGGGTGAAGTTAGGGGTTGCGGTACCACCGGACACGAAGCTTCCGACCACAAGGCCTGCACCGGCGATGATGCCGAGGTTCTTGGTGCCGAGGTTGAACTGCTCCACGAGGCCGAGGTCTCCCTTATGGACGGCCATTACCATTGCTACGGTACCGAGGATTGCCACTGCGGGAACGGCGATGTAGCTGATGATGGTGAGGCTCTTGATTCCGAAGTAGGCGCTGCCGGTCATCAGGATACCTGCGATGAGAACCAGCAGATAGCCCTGCCAAGGCATGTAGTCAGGAGTGACCTCGAGGCCGAGAAGCTCCTTGGCTACAGGGATGGCGAACATGGCAAGACCGACTCCGAACCAACCGATCTGGGTGAAGCTGATCATTGCGCTGGGAAGCCAGCTGCCTTTGGAACCGAAGCTCCTGCGTGCAAGCATGTCCAGGGACAGACCGCTCTCCGCTCCGATGTAGCCGAGAGATCCCGTGTAGGCAGCCAGGATGAGGCCGCCGAGGATGAGAGCCCATACGAAACCGCTGAAATTCAAGCCTGCGGCCAGATTCTGTCCGACCCACATACTTGCACTGAAGAAGGTGAAGCCAAGCATCACCATGAACATACTGAGGGTGCTCTTGCGCCCTGCACGGTCTACAGCCTGCGAGGTGTAGTCCACGTCGAATTTTTGTTTACTCATAATTCCTGGATATTTGGGTTATTTCATAGATTCTGCGTTCCGCCAGCTCCTTGAGCGACATCGAAGATGCCTTGCGGCAGAGCTCCTGTTCCGCCTCCCATATCTGCTGGAGCCCTTCCTGGGGAAGGGTGCCGAGATTGGTCATCAGCAGCCACACCGAGTAGTCGAGGGGGCCTTCATAACCAAGCTTCTCGTTCACCAGGGCCTGCATATCGATCTGGTCCGCCCTTTCGAGCATCCCCTTCCAGTAATCGAGCACCTCCTCGAAGTGCACGGGGATCTCGTAACGGCGGGCACCACCATCGTAGATGATGCATTTTTCGAACAGGGCATCCTGATGCTCCATTACATACTTGCGGAATTCGGGGGAAACCACACCGTCGTTCCATCCGAAATCGATGTCGGGCACGTTGATTCCGCTGACTCCCTTGTCCTTATACACGGAGAAGATTCCTTCGTAGAAGAAGCACTGGAAGCCCTCGAATTCAGGGAAGTAGGCACAGATGCGCTCGGTCATCCTCTCCATAAGAGGAATCGCGCGCGTGCCGCCTATAGTGAAGAAGATTATCTTGCGGATGCTGCCGCCCTTACGGCGGAAGCGGTCCAGCACCTGGTCGAGACATAGCCGGAGGGTATCGCCGGTGGCGATGATGTCGCCTATGACCAGGGTGCGGTCGCGGGTAATGCGGAGTTTTTCGTACTTGATGTCGAGGCCGGTGATTACGTGGTCCTCGATAGTACGTTCGCAGGAAACGAAGTGCATATCCCTCACCCTCACGCCGACTTGATGGCAGGCCTCTTCTATAGGATAGTTAAGGCCGCCGCGGAGGATGGTGAGTATATCGACGTCGCCCTCCGAACCAGAAGGGAAAAGGTAACGGAGGGCGGCGACAGTTTCGGGGAGCATTGCTGAATAGGAGTCGAATCCTACTACTTCAGGGGAGGCCATCAGATGACGGGTCCCTGCCCCGCTTATAATGAAATACCTGTTGAGGAACTGCAGAGCGCGCAGTTCGTATATGCTTGTGTCTTGCTGCGAGCCGACATAATGAAGGCTTGCATTGCGTAGAGTACTGGACATAAAAAAACCCGATTAGAGCAATCGGGATACAAATATACGGCAATTCTTAAAACGAGTCAAGAATACGGAAAAAATAAATCCACATTTTTTCCACAATCCGCTACAGAAGTTTCCCCAGGGATATCACACCGGTATAGGAGACTACGCAGGCAAAAACGAAGGCCAGGGCCATCAGTATGCTGAAGGGAAGGCCGGGGCGGGCATCTCCCATAAGCTCCTTCTTGTTTATGAGCACCAGCATCAGGATGATTACCAGCGGAAGCACGAACACCAGGGTAACCTGCGAGGCTATCTGGGTAATCACCGGGCTTGTGCCGAGTATGGGGATGGTAAGACCTGCGAGAGCGGCGGCTGCGGTGAGTATCTTGAAGAGCGGAGTGCCCGTGCGCATCTCCCCCTCCCTGTAATCGCTGATCAGTTCGGGCGCGAGCATCATTATAGGGAAGATGGAAGACAGGCCGGCGCTGAGCAGGCCTACCACGAACACTGCCACCGCGAAGCGGCCGGCAATGGGCTGCAGCACATAGATCATATCCAGCACCTTCTCCACGCTTATCCCCCGGGAGAAGAGCACGCCGGCGGCGCAGATCATTATCGATGCGCTGATGATGAAGGTCAGCGAGGCGCTCACGGCAGCATCGCGGCTCTGGGTCCTGCGGTCGGAAGGTCCCCATCCCTTGCTCTTCACCAGCATAGGACGGATTACGAAGGTAGGCGAGGACATCGTAGTGCCCACGAACGCCGCTATGAACAGGCGGGCATCCGCGCTGTCCGGGATGGAAGGCACGAATCCCCGGGCTATGGTTCCGGGAGAAGGGACCTCGATGAACATCGAGATTATGAAAGCCAGACCCATCAGGGTCACCAGCACCGAGAGTATCTTCTCGAAAGAACCGTAATTCCCCCGGTTGAGCACGAACCAGACCGTCCCCGCTATCAGCACCGCCATCCCCAGCACTATCCAGTAGGAAGACGCTTCGGAGATGGATGGGATGCACAGGCAGAGCACTTCCGCCACGGCGTTCGAGGTGATGTTGAGTATGCTGGAAAGGCTTATCCACTGGCTTACCACCAGGCCGGCTATCAATATCACGGCCCAGACCTTCCCTCCCCGGAGATTATTCTTGACTCCGTGGATGGCGGTATCCCCCGTCACGACTCCGAAGCGCCCGTAGGCCTCCGTCATCACCCAGGTAAAGAATGCGCTGATGGCCAGCACCCATAGGAGCTGCGTGCCGTACA
>JAEEXQ010000027.1 GCA_016287875.1 Bacteroidales bacterium
TGATTTATATATGGCAACAACAGCTGATTTCAAAAACGGCCTCTACCTGAATTTCAACGGTAAACCTTGTATGATCGTATGGTTCCAGCACGTCAAACCCGGCAAGGGCCCCGCTTTCGTCAAGACCAAACTCCGTAACCTCGAAAACGGCCGCATCCTCGAGAACACCTTCACTGCAGGTGCAAAGATCGAGACCATCAACGTCGAAAGGCGTCCCTATCAGTTCCTTTATGGGGACGAGGACGGTTTCAACTTCATGCACGAAGAGACCTACGAGCAGATCCACCTCCCTCACGATGTGGTGGAGAACTCCGATCTTATGAAGGAAGGCCAGCACGTCGAAATGATGTTCGTAGCAGACGAAGAGCGCTGCCTCACCTGCGAGCTCCCCACCTATGTAACTCTCAAGGTTACCTATGCCGAGCCCGCCGTCAAGGGTAACACCGCATCTACTTCTGCCCTCAAGGAAGTCACCCTCGAGACCGGAGCCAAGATCATGGTTCCTCTCTTCATCAACCAGGATGACGTCATCACCGTAAACACCACCGACCGCAGCTACGGACAGCGCGTATAGTTTCCGCTCAGCCGTTGGCTCAAAATTTGCAAGGTGACAGCGCGTATGCATTCTATTATCAGAGCATTTGCAGCGCTGTCACTTTTGTGTTGTGTCGCGTTCGGGGCCAAGGCCCAGAGCGGGAATTATGATGTATTCGTACCTATAAGCAAATATATCTCCCAGGGGAACGCCGATGCTCTTTCGGCCTGGTTCTCCGATAATCTGGACATCACGGTCCTTTCCAAGGGCGGCAATTCCAGCAAGGTCCAGGCTAAGCAGATACTGCACAGTTTCTTCAGCCTGCATACTCCCAGAGCCTTCGAAATTACCTATACTGCCGGAAGGGCAAATATGAAATACGCCTTGGGCAACCTTAATGCCGGAGGCGAGACCTACCTGGTGACCATTTTCGTGTATTGCAGCGAAAACAAGAACCAGATCCAGCAATTCAAGATCGAAAGGGTCCAGTAATATATGAAGTTCATTCTGCTAACCGTCGGCAAGACGGACGTTCCGTGGGTCCGCTCCGGGTTGGAACTCTATACCTCCCGGCTGCAGCACTATGTGAAGTTCGAGCTGAAGGAAATCCCTGAACTTAAGGGAGTTTCCGCCTTGAGCGAAGAGCAGATAAAGCAGAAGGAGGGGGCCCTGATACTGAAGGAAGCCGGAGATGCCGAGCTCTTCCTTCTCGACGAGCACGGTAAAGAGTTCCGTTCCTTGGAATTCGCCGCCCAGGTGCAGAAACTTATGAACCGTGGCGGGAAAGACATTATCTTTGTAATCGGAGGCGCTTACGGTTTCAGCCCGGAGGTGTATGCAAAGGCTTCCGGAAAGATATCCCTGAGCAAGATGACCTTCTCCCACCAGATGGTCAGAGCCATTTTTGCCGAACAGCTCTACCGTGCCTTCACGATTATTAAAGGCGAACCTTATCATCACGAATGAACAGGAACAAGATACTGGACACCGTTGCCGCCTGCCTGATGGTAGTCAGCATAGTGCTTGTGCTCCTTTCCAGCATAGGCACCTACCCGTCCAGCCGTTCCGAAGTCATTGCCAGGCGGGTAGAGAAGCTGACCAACGACAAGATCAAGGCGCTGGACCGTTATGTGGCCAGGGCATTCACGGTCCCTTCCGATGAATGGCTCACCATAAAGGATCTCCCCGAGGATATGGTCATCTACCGTTACGTGGACGATTCACTGCAGAGCTGGTGCAACCGCTTCCCGGTGATGAACGATGACCTGAATACCGGGCTTTTCTTCGATGCCCTGACCAGCCCTCGCTCCCCGATACGTTCGCCTCTGGCCTCCATAGGTAAAGACTTGTCATTCTGCAACTTGGGCCCTAAGTGGTATTTGGTGAAGGCTGTCGACAGCCTGAACGTCCGCATCATCGCCGGCCTCGAAATGTCGGATGCCAACGACCAGGAGATTCTCCCTTATTCCATACAGCCAATATCCGACAGCGAAGGCCGGGAAGTCTATGTGGACGGCGAACCCAGGTTCAAGATAATCTGCGAGTCGCCGGGAGTGGCGGTGGTGGTGAACTTCGTGATGCTCTATGTCGCCCTGGCCCTGTTCATACTTTGCGGATTCCTCTTCCTGCTGGCCAAGCCGGTGATAAGGCGCTTCTGGATTGCTACCATCCCCATAATCCCCATACTTATAGTCCTGCATCTGCTCGAACGGAACATGGGATCCGAACTCCCGATGTTCTCCCCGACCTTGTATGCGGATTCGGGATTGTTCCATTCCCTAGGGGCACTGTTCAACTATCTTACGGCCATACTGGTGATAGTGAGTTTCCTGTACATAGTGCGCAGGGACGTGTTCCGCCGCCTAAGTACCCGTAAGTCCAAGGCCATATGGATAATAGGGCTGAGCTTCGCCGCGCTGCTCATCCTCTCCTTCACCATACTGGCCCTGCGGAGCATAGTGCTGAATTCGAACATCTCCCTCGAGCTCTACAAACCCGAGAATTTCTCGACCGTCAGCGCCCTGATAATCCTGGCCTACATAGCCTTGCTGGACTCTGTGCTGATGGTGGTGCAGATGATATCGTCGGTGTTCTCCCGTTCCATGGGACTGAGGATACTGATGGCATTCGCAGGTGCTGTCGTATTCGTTTCCATCACCGCCTGCCTGGGCCTCCGCAAGGAGCAGGCAAGCCTCGAGGTCTGGGCACGCCGCCTGGCGGTCAGCCGGGACATCTCCCTGGAAATGCGTCTGCGTTCGGTAGAGGAGAGGATTGCCACCGACCCCATCATAGCCTCGCTCTCGTCCCTTCCCAACGGCGGTGCCAGCATAGGCAGCCGCCTGGAGGAAAGCTATTTCCGGAGGATAATGAGGGATTACGACGTGACCGTCTCCCTCAAATCCGAGGATTTCCGCGTGCTGTCGGCCTCCGAGCCCATATCCCCCAATTCCCATTTCTCCTACTATGACGCCGGGAACGGCCTGGTGAACTATGTGGGAGCCTTCTTCTACAATCTCGGCAGATATGGTTACTCGCAGGTGCTCATCACGGTGGAACAGAAGACCGACTGGCGCTACAGTGGCTATGCCACCATCATAGGCCCTACCCTTCCCGGGGAGGTGCTGATTCCCAACAAATACTCCTTCGCCCGCTACGACGACGGCCGGCTGCTGACTTTCAAGGGGAACTATGCCTATTCGATCAAGATGGAGCCTTACTGGGCGGACCGCTCCGACGGTATCCAGGAGCACGGATGGGTGCATTTCGTGTACAAGGTGACCGACAGCGAGACGGTGGTCATCTCCCGGCCCAGGATCAAGGGCTATAACTATGTCATCTCCGTCATATTCATAGGCCTGCTCTGCTTTATGGTTTTCAACCTGCTGCTGATACGCCGCTCGAGCAGGAAGGCCTTCGGCCAGAACTACTTCCAGACCAGGATACGTATGATAGTGCTGGTCTCCCTGGGGCTTACGCTGGTCATCATGGCGGCCGTGAGCGTGGTGTTCGTGTACAACCGCAACGAGGTGAGCCGCAATACCCTGATGTCGGAGAAGATCAATTCCATCCAGGCGTCCCTGGCCGCCAGGATAAAGGGACAGACCTTCAACCTGGAGACACGCACCCCGGAAATGATGCACCTGCTGAATGACGTGGGCAACAATACCAACTCCGACATCACCCTATACAACCCTGCCGGAATGGTGCTGATGTCGACCGCCCCTGATGTATTCTACCAGATGCAGGTGGATCCGAGGATGGATCCCGAGGCGTATAATTCCATAGTCCGCAATACCAGCCGCTACTTCATCCACAAGGAAAAGATAGGCAATAGGACCTTCTATAGCATGTACGCCCCTCTGCTGGGCGACGACGGTTCGATAGCGGCCATCATCTGCGCTCCCTACACCGACGACAACTACGACTTCGAGACCTATGTCATCAGCCACTCCCTGACCATCATTTCGCTGTTCATATTCCTGCTGCTGGTGGCGATGTACATGGCCTCCCGCTTCCTGGAACTGATGTTCAAGCCTCTGGTGGAGATGGGTACCAAGATGGATGCCGCAGGCCTCGGCGACCTGGAATACATACATTACGAGAACAAGGACGAGATTTCCGGCCTTGTGAGCGCATACAACAGGATGGTGACGGAACTCTCCGAGAGCAGCCGCAAGCTCGCCCAGGCGGAGCGTGACAAGGCCTGGAGCGGAATGGCGAGGCAGGTCGCCCACGAAATCAAGAACCCTCTCACGCCCATGAAGCTGCAGATCCAGCGCCTGATACGCCTCAAGGCCAAGGGAGATGAAAGCTGGCAGGACAAGTTCGACGAGATAAGCTCCGTGCTGCTCGACCATATAGACATTCTTTCCGAGACTGCCAACGAGTTCTCCACCTTCGCCAAGCTCTATACCCAGGAGCCGGACCAGATTAATCTCTCCGCCCTGCTGCAGGAAGAGATTTCCATCTTCGACAACAGAGGGGACATAAAGTTCGAATTCATAGGCCTGCAGGATGTCTTCGTGCTAGGCCCTAAGCCCCAGCTTACCCGCGTGTTCGTGAACCTGATAAACAACTCCGTCCAGGCCCTCACCGAGCGTGGCAGCAAGGGGGGAATAGTGCGCGTGAGTCTCCGCAACTCCATACGGGAAGGCTTCTACGACATAGTGTTCGAGGACAACGGTCCCGGCGTGGCTAAGGAGAACGAAGACAGGCTCTTCACGCCGAACTTCACCACCAAGAACGGTGGCAGCGGCCTCGGGCTTGCCATCTCCCGGAGCGTGCTCGAACGTTGCGGCGCATCCATCTCCTATGCCCGTTCATTTGCCCTGGGAGGCGCCTGTTTCACGATTCTGTATCCTAAAGGATAATTTTTGCGGAAGCCTGCTCGGTTTCTCCGCAGATTTCGTTATCTTTGTGCTATGAAGATAACGGATGCAAAGTTCGCCGGCAGCTGCACCAGGGTTTCGTCCAAACCCGGTCGGAAGTTGCCCGAATTTGCTTTCATCGGGAGGTCGAACGTGGGCAAGAGCTCGCTTATCAATATGCTCACGGGTAACGGACGTCTGGCAATGACATCCTCCACCCCGGGCAAGACAAAGCTCATAAATCACTTCCTGATCAATGACAGCTGGTATCTGGTCGATCTTCCCGGTTACGGGTATGCCCGTATGGGGCACGGCTCCCGCGACGAACTGCAGAAGATAATTAGCGACTACATCCTCTCTTCCGAAGAACTTGTATGCCTTTTCGTGCTGGTGGATTCCCGCCACGACATAATGCGATCGGATCTTGATTTCCTGGCCGGTCTCGGGGAGAACGGAGTGCCGTTCGCGATTATCTTCACCAAGTGCGACAAGCAGAGCGCGACGGCTACCGCCGCGCAGATCGAAAAGGACAAGGCCCTGCTCCTCCAGGATTGGGAGGAACTGCCGCCTATGTTCACTAGCTCTTCGGCCAAGAAGACCGGCAGGGAGCAGATACTGGATTACATTGAATCCTTATTGTCAGACAAATAACATATGCAACACGAACACAGAATGTTGGTTTTCAGCTGCAAGGCCTCAGAGGCTTTTGCACAGGAAGTCGTAAAGTATCTTCAGGAAACGGGCGGAGCCGATGGCGAGCACATCGAGCTCGGATCCCTCGAAGTCGACAAATTCAGCGACGGAGAGTTTCAGCCTTCTTACCGTGACAGCGTTCGCGGAGCGACGGTGTTCCTTATCCAGAGCACCTTCCCCCCTGCAGACAACCTGATGGAGCTTCTGCTCTGCATCGACGCAGCCAAGCGTGCTTCCGCCGACAAGGTCATCGCCGTGATCCCTTATTTCGGCTGGGCCCGCCAGGACCGCAAGGACCGTCCCCGCGTCAGCATCGGAGCCAAGCTTGTCGCCAACCTGCTGCGAGCCGCAGGTGCCGACCGCATTATGACCTGCGACCTCCACGCCGACCAGATCCAGGGCTTCTTCGACATCCCCGTGGACCACATCTACGCCAGCGGCGTGTTCGTGAAGGCCATTTCCGAATCCATGAAATTCAAGGACCTGGCCATTGCTGCTCCTGATATGGGCGGTGCAAAGCGCGCCAACGCCTATTCCAAGTTCTTCAGCCAGCGCAGGGACTGCCCCGTCATCATCTGCCACAAGACCCGCGAGCGTGCCAACGTGGTATCCGAGATCAAGGCCATAGGCGAGGTGGAAGGCAAGGACGTAGTCATAGTGGATGATATGATCGATACCGCCGGTACCCTCTGCAAGGCTGCCGACGTGCTCAAGAAGCTGGGCGCCAAGAGCGTACGCGCCTGCGCCAGCCACGGAGTGCTCTCCGGAAACGCCATACAGCGCATCGAGGATTCCGCACTGGACGAGGTGTTCATCACCGACACCATCCCTCATCCCGAGCTGGATCCCGAAGGGAAGATAACCGTGCTGTCCATAGCCCCCGTATTTGCCAACATAATGCGCAGGGTCTATATGTACGAGCCGGTCAGCCCCGAATTCGAAATCAAGTAATATGAAAGTTTTTCTTGCTGCCGTCCTGCTGGTAGGAATCTGCGTGGTCCTTCTCAGCGTGGGAATCCTTCTTAAGCGCGGGTTCCCCCAGTACGACGTCGGCAGCAACGAGAAACTCAAAGCCCGCGGAATCACCTGCTACAAGGACGAGGACGCGAAGCTTCACAAACCAAAGGTCTGCTCCGGCAACTATTCGGACGCCTGCGCAGATTGTTCACTTTATAATGTCACCTCCGGCCCCGACCGGAGGTCCAATGATTAAGAGCAATGAACGGATTAGTAGCAATAGTAGGCCGGCCCAATGTCGGCAAATCCACACTCTTCAACCGCCTGGTAGGAATGCGCCAGGCTATTGTCGACGATACTGCGGGTGTCACCCGTGACCGCCATTATGGCAAGAGCGACTGGAACGGACGCGAATTTTCCGTAGTGGACACCGGAGGCTACACCTCCAACTCGGACGATGTGTTCGAGGCCGCTATCCGCACCCAGGTGCAGATAGCCATAGACGAGGCCGACGTGGTGCTCTTCATGGTCGAGGCTGCCACCGGCATAACCGACTACGATGCCGAAATCGCCGACGTGCTGCGCCGTTCGCGCAAGCCTGTCATACTCTGCGTCAATAAAGTGGACTCCGGCGAAAAGATGTATGACGCATTCGACTTCTATGGCCTCGGCTTGGGAGAGGTGTACAGCATCTCGGCAGCCAACGGCAGCGGCACCGGCGACCTGCTGGACGCCGTGGTAAAGGCCCTGCCCGAGGAGGTGGAGAAGGAAGATCCCTATGCCGGCCTGCCCAGGATCGCCATCGTGGGTAAGCCTAACGTGGGCAAATCTTCCATCACCAACGCCCTGCTGGGCGAAGAGCGGAACATAGTCACTCCCATAGCCGGCACCACCCGCGATTCCATCGAGACCCACTACAACAAGTTCGGCCACGAATTCATGCTTGTGGATACCGCCGGAATCCGCCGCAAGGGCAAGGTGAACGAGGACCTGGAATTCTACTCCGTGATGCGTTCCATCCGTGCCATCGAGCACAGCGACGTCTGCGTGCTGATGATAGACGCTACCAGCGGGATGGAGTCGCAGGATATGAACATCTTCAACCTCATCATACGCAACCGCAAGGCCTGCGTGCTGGTGGTCAACAAGTGGGATCTTTTCGTGAAGGATTCGCAGACCCTGAAGGAGTATACCGCCGCACTCAAATCGAGGCTCGCCCCCTTCGACGACGTGCCCATCATCTTCACTTCCGTGGTCAAGATGCAGCGCATCCAGGACGTGCTGGACGCCGTATCCGAGGTGTATGCCAACTATACCAGGAAGATTCCTACCGCCCGCCTGAACGAGGCGCTGCTCCCCGTCGTAGAGGAGACCCCTCCTCCGGCATGGAAAGGTAAATATGTGAAGATCAAGTACATAACCCAGCTGCCTACGAAATTCCCTTCGTTTGCGTTCTTCTGCAATCTGCCCCAGTATATCAAGGAGCCCTACAAGCGCTTCCTCGAGAACCAGCTCCGCAAGAACTTCAATCTTACGGGCTGTCCCGTGCAGATATACTGCCGTCAGAAGTAGGTTCTATTCTATGATTTCCACACGGACGGAACCGTCCGCGAACATAATGCCGAGCCTCTGGCCCGGCTTTAATTTTGCCGCCGACTTAAGCACTACTCCCTTCTCGTCGGTCACCAGGGAATAACCGCGGGTGAGCAGGTTGCGCGGGTCGGCTGCCTTGATGCGCTGCCCGAGCACCTCCAGTGCGCTTTCCATCGAGGAAATCTTGCCTGCGATGGCAAGTCGGAGGCGGTTGCTGAAATTGCTTATGCGCTCGTCTTCGGCGGCCACGCAGTCGATGAAGAGGTCCGCGAGGGCGGTAGGGGTCTTGACGAAATCGTATGCCACCATATCCGCCACGTGATAGTCCCGGTCGTGACCTATGGCCGTGAATACCGGAATGCCGCAGTTGGCGATGGTGAAGGCCAGGTCGTAGTCGTCGAAGCAGGCCAGGTCGAGCACGGAACCGCCGCCGCGGAGTATCAGGGCGGCATCGTATCCTCCGTCGGCCTCGATCTGCTGGAGGGCGTCCACTATGCTCGCGGGGGCGGATTCTCCCTGCATCGTGGCGGGGAAGAGTTCTACTTTGAACTTGAATCCGAATTCGTTTTCGGTGAGATGCCGGCGGAAATCCCCGAAGCCCGCCGCATCTGAGGCTGAAACCACGGCCAGGGCATAGGGAAGTTCCGCGAGCTCCAGCTCCTTCTGCTTGTCGATAAGCCCCTCTTTCTCAAGGCGTTCTATGGTTTTGCGCTTTTCCAGTTCGGCGGCGCCCAGGGTGAACTCGGGCTCGAGCTCGTCTATCACCAGGGTGAGGCCGTAGAGCTCGCTGTAGCTCGCCTGGACCCGGGCCAGTATCTGCATTCCGGGGGAGAGCTCGCTGCCCGTGGCATCCAGGAAATACCTGCGCAGGGCAAACCATACGCTTTTCCAGATGACGGCCCGAGCCTTGGCCACCAGACGGCCGTCTTCCGACTGGCTGAGCTCCAGGTAACAGTGGCCATTGCTCTTGGCCTGGACCGACGCCACCTCCGCCCGTATCCACAGCTTCTCGGGCACGGCGCTTTCCACTCCGTCCCTTATCATAAGCTGCAGGTCAAGCAGGCTCAGTTTCTCCATATCCTTCATACTTTTACAAATTTAACAATAGTTTTTTTGTATATTTGAGTGATTGAAAAAAACATCAGGGAAAATGGATGATTTCAACTACAAGGACGCGCTGGAGGAGCTGGACAGGATAGCCCGCAAGGTCGAGGATCCTGCCACGGCATTGGACGACATCGACAAGCTTATCGCGCGCTCGGACGAGCTGATCGCCGCCTGCCGCGCATATCTCCGTACTGCCAGAGAACGTTTGGACGAGCTGAAATGAAAGTAAAGAAAATATACGAGACCGACCCCTGGCTCGAGCCCTTCAAAGGCGCCATCGAGCAGAGGAACCGCCGTCTCAAGGAAGAGATAGCCTTCATAAAAGGCGCTCACCCCTCCTTGGCCGACGGCATAAACAATCACCTCTTCTACGGCCTTCATAAGACAGCCGACGGCTGGGTTTTCCGCGAGTGGGCGCCCAACGCCACCCGCATCTACCTGATAGGCGGTTTCAACAATTGGAAGAGGGCGGAGGCCTGGGCCCTCAGCCCGGTCGGGGACGGCAATTGGGAGATAAAGCTCCCGGCAATGTTCCTCCGTCACGGGGATCTGTACAAACTCTTCGTAGAATGGCCCGGAGGCGGTGCCGAAAGGATTCCCGCCTATGCCACGAGGGTGGTCCAGGACCCTGATACCAAGGTTTTCAGCGCCCAGGTCTGGGACGTTGAGCCCTATGTCTGGAAGCATAAGAAAGCGGGCAAGCGCCCCAATCCCCTCATCTACGAATGCCACATCGGCATGAGCTCCGAAGAGGAGAAGGTCGCGAGCTTCGATGACTTCCGTACCCAGGTGCTGCCCAGGGTACATAAGCTGGGCTACGACGTACTTCAGATAATGGCCCTCCAGGAGCATCCCTACTACGGCTCCTTCGGATACCAGGTGAGCAGTTTCTTCGCGCTCAGCTCCCGCTTCGGCACTCCCGAGCAGTTCAAGGCCCTGGTCGATGAGGCCCACGCCCGCGGAATCGCGGTCATAATGGACATTGTCCATTCCCATTCCGTCTCCAACGAAATCGAAGGTCTCGGCCGTTTCGACGGCAGGGAAGACCTCTACTTCTATCCCGGAGAAGCCGGCCATCATCCGGCCTGGGGCTCCCGTTGCTTCGATTATGGCAAGGATGCGGTGAAGTACTTCCTGCTGTCCAACTGCAAATACTGGATGGAGGAGTACCATCTGGACGGATTTCGTTTCGACGGGGTCACCTCGATGCTCTACTGGGACCACGGCCTCGGCACTGATTTCGGCGACTACGGAATTTATTTCGGCAAGGGGGTGGACGAGAACGCCGTGGCCTACCTGGGCCTGGCGAACGCCCTGATACACGAGCTGGATCCGGACGCCATCACCATTGCGGAGGATGTCAGCGGAATGCCCGGGCTCGCGGCTCCCGTCGCGGCTGGCGGAGTAGGCTTCGACTTCCGTATGGCGATGGGCATAGCCGACCACTGGATCAAGTGGATAAAAGAGAAGAGCGACGAGCAGTGGAGTCCCGGGGAAATCTGGTACGAACTCACCAACAAGCGCGCCGATGAAAGGACGGTCAGCTACGCCGAATGCCACGATCAGGCCCTGGTGGGGGACAAGACCATCATCTTCCGCCTGATCGACAAGGAAATGTACTTCTCGATGGACAAGGGGAAGCAGAACCTGACGGTGGAACGCGGCGTCGCCCTGCACAAGATGATACGCCTCGTGACGGCCGCCACGGCAGGCGACGGATACCTGAACTTCATGGGCAACGAATTCGGCCATCCGGAATGGATAGACTTCCCCAGGGAAGGGAATTCCTGGAGCTACGCCCACGCCCGCAGGCTATGGTCGATAGCCGACGATGACAGCCTCCTGTACAAAGGTCTGGAACTTTTCGACAGGGATATGGTGCAGTTCATCCGCAAAAACCGCCTGCTCAGCGAAAAACCTGTGCTGCTCACCGCCGACGAGCAGAAGGGAATACTCGTTTTCCTACGGAAAAATTGTATCTTTGCACTGAATTTCAACCCGACAAGCTCCTTCGGAGACTACGGTTTTTCGGCACCCTCGGGCACATACCGCCTGGTATTCAGCACCGACGATGCCGCGTACAACGGACAAGGCAGACTCTCGCCCGCGGAAAAGCACTTCAGCCTGGATGGCAGGTGCCCCAACGGTAATCAGGAGTTTGACCATACTTTGTACCTGTATCTGCCGAGCAGATGCGCAGTCGTGTTGGAAAAAACAAAATAGCTTATGGCGTTTCTAAAATTCAATAAAGCGGAACTCGTGAACCTCTCCTACTCGTTGAAGAGGGAGATCATCTGCGTCAACAAGACGGGGGCCTATTGCAATACCAGCATAGTCACTTGCAATACCCGCCGCTATCACGGCCTGCTGTCCGTCACCCTCGACCGTTTCGGGGGGGACAAGTACCTGCTGCTTTCCGCAATCGACGAATCGATAATCGTCAACGGCAAGCAGTTCAACCTGGGCATCCATTGCTATGGGGACATCTACGAACCCAGGGGGCACAAATACGTGGTGGACTTCGGCGCCGATCCCATCCCCTCCATCACCTACAAGGTCGGAGACATAATCTTCCGCAAATCCCTGCTGCTCCTTCCGGACAGCGACCGCCTGCTCATCAAATACGAACTGCTGGAAAGCCCCGGGGCCGCCGAGGTCATCCTGAAGCCCTTCCTCGCTTTCCGCAACATACACGCGCTTACCCGCAGGAACGACGAGGCCGACCAGGGCTACACCCCGGTGGAGAACGGAGCCAAGTTCCGTATGTACGCCAACTTCCCCGACCTCGTGCTCCAGCTTTCTTCTCCCTCCGCCCAGTACAATCACAATCCCGAGTGGTATTTCGGCATAACCTATTCCGACGAATACCGCCGCGGCTTCGACTGCAAGGAGGATCTTTTCGTGCCCGGAAACTTCTCGCTCAAGATGGGCAAAGGGGATTCCGTGGTGCTCTCAGCATCGCTCAAGGAAGAGAATCCTTCCTACTTCAAGCGCTGCTTCTCCAGGGCCTTCGAGAAAGCCCCCGTAATTGACAACTACCGCGACCTGCTGGCCAGATGGGCGAACCTTTTCATCTGCAACCACAATGGCCACAAGCGCGTCACCGCCGGTTTCTCTTGGATGTACACGGGCCTGCTCCGCGAGACTTTGATTTCGCTCGCCGGCCTCACCCTCTATGCCAACGGCGACACCAAGACCTTCGAGGAAGTGCTGGACAACCTGATCTCCGACGAGCAGGAGCGCCTGTTCCGCCGTACCACCCAGGTCGAAGCCCCTCTGCTGCTGGTGCCCGCCCTGCAGAGCTACATCGCGTACGGAGTATCTCCTTCGCAGGTCTGGAAGAAGTACGGAGTGATAGTGCGCGGCATACTGGAGAGCTATCTCCCCGGCAGGCGCCGCGAGGTGACCATGCATCCCAATGGCCTGCTCTGGGCCCAGATGGACAATGTGGCCCTGAGCTGGATGAACGCCTACATCAACGGCGTCCCCGTGACCGAGCGCGCCGGCTACCAGGTGGAGACGAACGCCCTCTGGTACAACGCCATCTGCTTTGCGGTGGATATGGAATACAAATACGGCTCGGCCGCTTCCTTCGTGAAGGAGTGGGCGCCCATCCGCGATCTTGTGAAGGAGAACTTCACCAAGACCTTCTGGAACGCCCGCCGCGGCTGCCTGGCCGACTATGTGGATAACAATGGACAGAATACGGACGTCCGTCCTAATCAGCTGATTGCCCTGTGGGTAAAGAATTCTCCCCTCGACGAGGAACTCCATCCTTCGGTTTTCAAGGTGGTGTCCGGCGAGCTGGAGACCTCCCGCGGCATACGTACCCTTTCTCCGCGCGACATCAAGTACAAGAACGTGTACGAGGGTTCGCAGGTGGACAGGGACCTGGCCTATCATCAGGGAAGCACCAGGCCCTTCCTGCTGGAATACTATGTGGCGGTGGGATACCGCATCATAGGCCCCAGCTTCCGCAAGAAAGCGGAGTGGCTGTGCGAAGGTCTGTATGAGGACCTCAGCAAGCACGGAGTGGCTGCCTTCAGCGAGCTTTACGACGGGGATCCGCCGCAGGAGCCTCACGGAGCCATAGCCTCCGCGCTCAGCACCGCTGCACTCCTGGCGGTCGACCATATTACGGATATTTATTCCAAGGAGGAAAAGAAATGAGAGTTCTGATGTTCGGATGGGAGTTTCCCCCGCACATTGCGGGAGGGCTCGGGACTGCCTGCGAAGGTATAGTCAAGGGGCTCGCGTACAATGGCGTCGAGAGCATCTTCGTGATGCCTTCCGCCAGCGGCGACGAGGACCAGAGTGCTACCCGCATCATCAATGCGAGCGACGTGGCGGTGGAGAGTTTCACCGGCACCGTGGACGAATTCCTCGACAAGGTGAAATTCGTCCACATCGATTCGAACCTGATTCCCTACGCCGACCCAGAAGAATTCTCGAAGATAGTAGAAGACGAACGCGCCCGGCAGGTGAAGGATTTCCGCATCAGCTTCGGGCAGAAATACAAGTTCTCCGGCAAATACGGAGCGAACCTCCTCGAAGAGGTTGCCAGGTACGCGATGGTGGCCGGCACCATAGCGATGCAGCACAAGGATGAATTCGACATCATCCACGCCCACGACTGGCTCACCTACCTTGCCGGCATTGCCGCCAAGGAGCTCACCGGCAAACCCCTGGTGGTACACGTACACGCCACCTCCTTCGACCGCGGGACCGACGATATGGTCGATTCCCGCGTGTATGCCATAGAGCGCCGCGGCATGGAAGCCGCCGACCGCGTGGTAACGGTCAGCGACCTCACCCGCGGGATAGTGATCAACAAATACGGCATCGACCCTTCCAAGGTCGTGACCGTGCATAACGCCGTGGACTTCAGCGGACGCGAGAACCTCGAAGTCGAGCGCGGCGTCAGGGACAAGGTCGTGACGTTCCTCGGGCGTATCACCTTCCAGAAAGGGCCTGAATACTTCATCGAGGCGGCTGCCAAGGTGCTCAAGCGCACCAAGGGCGTGCGTTTCGTGATGGCTGGCAGCGGCGACATGATGAACCGCGCCATCAGGATGGTGGCCCGCCTGGGCATATCCGACCGCTTCCACTTCACCGGCTTCCTGCGCGGGGCCGACGTACAGAAGATGTTCGCGCTTTCGGATGTCTATATAATGCCTTCGGTATCCGAGCCTTTCGGCATCTCGCCCCTAGAGGCAATGCGTACCGGAGTGCCTTCAATCATATCGCACCAGAGCGGCGCCGCGGAAGTGCTGCGCTATGCTCTCAAGGTTGACTTCTGGGATGTCGACGCCATGGCCGACGACATCTATGCCCTTCTCTCCTACCCTGCACTTGCCCGCTTTGCGGCCGCGCAGGGATACGACGAAGTGAACGAGCTCAAGTGGAACAACGCCACCGCCAAGCTCAAGCAAGTTTATGAATCTGTCTTAGCCAAGTAGAGTATGAAAAAGCTTTGTTTCTATTTCCAGATACATCAGCCTGACCGCCTGCGCGTATTCAGGTTTTTCGACATCGGGAAGGATTCGCATTATTACGATGACTTCGTGAACCGCACCATACTGCGGCGCATTGCGTCCAGGTGCTATCTTCCGATGAACGACCTTCTTCTGAAGGCGATCCAGGAAAGCAAAGGCAAGTTCAAGGTGGCCTTCTCCATCACGGGAAGCGCCCTCGAGCAGTTCGAGCGCTATGCCCCCGAGGTCATCGACAGCTTCAGGGCCTTGGCTGCGACGGGTAACGTGGAATTCCTCTGCGAGACCTGCAACCACTCGCTTTCCTCGCTCAAGAGCGAGAACGAGTTCCGCCATCAGGTGCTCAAGCACAAGGCTACCATAGAGCGCTACTTCGGCGTGACCCCGGTGACCTTCCGCAATACGGAGCTCATCTATTCCAACTCCATAGGAAAGACCGTCTATGACCTTGGCTTCAAGACCATTCTCACCGAGGGTGCGCGCCATATCCTTGGCTGGAAGAGCCCCAACTACATCTACGGCAACGAGGTGAAGAGCTCTCAGAAACTGCTGCTCCGCAACTATTCGCTCAGCGACGACATCGCCTTCCGCTTCGCCGGATCAGGCCTTACCGCCGAGCAGTTCGCGGCCAAGGTCAATGCGGAAGAGGGCGACATAGTGAACCTCTTCATGGACTACGAGACCTTCGGCGAGCATCAGAGTGCCGAGAGCGGAATCTTTGATTTCATGCGCGCCTTCCCCAAAGCCGCCCTCTCGGCCGGCATCAAGTTCGTCACCCCTTCGGAGGCGGCTTCCGGCATCAAGAGCATAGGCACGCTCAGCGTTCCTCAGCCCATCTCCTGGGCGGACGAGGAGCGCGACGTGACCGCCTGGCTCGGAAACGAACTCCAGCAGGATGCTTTCAACAAGCTCTATTCGCTGGTGGAGAAACTTTCGATTATCGACAATGCCGACCTGTGGGCCGATTTCGGCCGTCTGCAGGAAAGCGACCATTTCTATTATATGTGCACCAAGTTCTTCTCGGACGGTGATGTACACAAATATTTTAACCCCTATGACACTCCGTACGAAGCTTTCATCAACTACATGAACGTACTCAGTGACTTTATTATCAGAGTAAACGACGAATATGCAACCAAACATTGAGATCAGCAGGCCCAGCTGGGTAAGCGTGCGCGTGACGCGTCACCTGCCCGGCGAACTCGAGGGCCTGGAGAAACTTTGCAAGAACCTATGGTGGTGCTGGAACGACAACGCGAAGGCACTGTTCAAATATATAGACCCGGACATCTGGCACCGTTCCGGGCATAACCCTATGGTCATCCTCGACACGGTGTCGCTCAAGCGCTACAAGCAGCTCTCCAAGGACGGCAACTTCCTGGACAAGCTGCATTCGGTGATGAACGAGTTCGACGCCTATATGGCCGAGAAAGAGCGCCGGGGCAATCCTTCCATCGCATACTTCTGCATGGAATATGGCCTTGACTCTTCTCTCCAGATCTATTCCGGAGGCCTTGGAATACTCGCAGGAGACTATCTCAAGGAAAGCAGCGACATGAACGTCAACCTGGTGGCCGTAGGCCTCCTCTACCGTTATGGCTACTTTACCCAGAAGATCACTCCCCAGGGTAATCAGGTGGCGGAATACAACGCCCAGGACTTCCTCAAGATCCCTGCCGAGCCCGTTACCGACGCCGAAGGCAAGTGGGTCACGGTCAGCTGCCAGCTTCCCGGCCGCGAGCTTCACGCCCGCATCTGGAAGGTGCCCGTGGGCCGTACCGACCTCTATCTGCTCGATACCGACTTCGAAGACAACCGCCCCGAGGACCGTCAGGTCACATATCAGCTCTACGGCGGAGACTGGGAGAACCGTCTGAAGCAGGAGATTCTGCTCGGCATCGGCGGTATCAGGGCCCTGCGTGCCATAGGCCTGCATCCCACCATCTACCATTCCAACGAGGGCCATGCCGCCTTCATTGGCCTGGAGCGCCTGCGCGAGTATATGTTCGAGCAGAAGATGGATTACAGCGAGGCGATGGAGCTGGTGCGTGCCAGCGGCCTCTTCACCACCCACACCCCCGTTCCCGCGGGCCACGATGCCTTCGAGGAGAGTATGATGTCGTCTTATTTCGGGCATTATCCTTCCCGCTTCGGCATCAGCTGGGATACCCTTATGGGCCTCGGCAAGGTGAACGTGAACGACCCTAACGAGCGCTTCAGCATGAGCATACTGGCAGCCAACTGCTCCCAGAACGTGAACGGCGTGTCCATGCTCCACGGCAAGGTCAGCCGGGACATTTTCGCGAACATGTACCCCGGATATCTTCCGGAGGAACTCCATATAGGCTATGTCACCAACGGCGTGCACTATCCTACCTGGGCATCCAGGGAGTGGAAGGCCGTGCACGAGAAGGTGTTCGGTCCCGAATTCAAGACCCATCACTACGACAAACGCTGCTTCGAGGGCATTTACGATGTCTCCGACGAGGAAATCTGGAATACCCGCAAGATACTCAAGGCCGAGCTCATACGCATAATCAACGACAGGCTCTCCAATCCTGAATACAGCAGCCACTATTCTCCCAGCGAGGTCGTGGCCATCAAGGAGAATCTCCGTGCGGACGTGCTCACCATTGGCTTCGCCCGCCGCTTTGCGACCTACAAGCGCGCCACCCTGCTTTTCTCGGATCTCGACAGGCTCGATGCCATAGTCAACGACCCCAAGCATCCCGTGCAGTTCATCTTCGCGGGCAAGGCCCATCCCGCCGACGGCGCGGGCCAGGAGCTCATCAAGCAGATCATAGACATCTCCAAGCAGGACAGGTTCCTCGGCAAGATAGTCTTCGTGCCCGGATATGACATCTCCCTCGCCAAGCGCCTGGTCCAGGGCGTGGATGTGTGGCTGAACAACCCTACCCGTCCTCTCGAGGCCTCCGGTACCTCCGGCGAAAAGGCCGCGATGAACGGCGTAATGCACTTCTCCGTGCTCGACGGATGGTGGGTCGAAGGCTACAGGGAAGGATGCGGCTGGGCTCTCCCTATGGAGAAGACCTACGAAGAGAGCGACTACCAGAACGAGCTGGACGCCGCCACCATCTACACCATCATTGAGAACGAGATTGCTCCGGCATACTACAATTCCTCCGAGTGGCTCGGCTACATACGCAACACCATCGCGCACGTGGCCTGCAACTTTACCACCAACAGGATGATGGAGGATTACTGCGTGCAGTACTATCAGCCCCAGTACGACCGTTTCAACTTCCTGCTTGCCGACGGCTGCGCCAAGGCGCGCGAGATCGCCGCTTGGAAGAAGAAGGTCCGCGATGCCTGGCCCTCCATCAGCATCCGTTCCTATTCGGCGCCGAACGCTGCCTACGTGCTTTCCCAGAACAATCCTCTGGACAGCGAGGTAGTAGTCGACCTTGCCGGCCTGAGTCCCGAAGATATTGGCGTGGAGATGATCTTCGCCGTGTCCGACAAGAAAAATGTCCTGCATATCCAGGAAACGATAGAATATGATGTAGTCCGTTTCGAAGAAGGAGTCGCTACCTTCCACGCATCCATCATCCCCGAGCGTACAGGTATGTACCAGATAGGCGTCAGGATGTATGCCAAGAACAGCCTCCTTCCCCACAGGATGGACTTCCCTCTGGTAAAATGGCTGTAGTTGCAACAGGATTCTTCGATGGCGTGCACATAGGCCATCGCTTGGTTCTCGAGACTCTCGTATCTGAAGCGCGCAGGCGCGGTGAAGAGAGTCTCGTACTCACCTTCTGGCCTCATCCGCGCATAGTGCTCCAGGATGATGCCATGGGGCTCCGTCTGCTCAATACCTCCTCCGAAAAGCTCGCCCTGCTGAGGGGCCTGGGAATCGATAGGGTGGAGCAGATAGAGTTCACCTTGGAATTCAGTCAGATGAGCACTCTGGAGTACCTGCGCGACTTCCTCATCGGCAAGTACGGGGCCACGGCCATACTTCTGGGCTACGACAACCGCATCGGGCACGACAACCTCACCCCCGAGGCGACCGCTGCCCTGGCCGAAAGCCTCGGCCTGCAGGTCATACGCACCGAGAAGGTGTCGTCCGTGGGAATCGCGGTCAGCTCCACAAAGATACGCAATGCCCTCAAGGCCGGCGACGTAGCCCTGGCTTCCACCTATCTCTGCTATGATTACAATCTTTCCGGAGAGGTGGTCCACGGCAAGAAAGTCGGGCGCACGATAGGCTTCCCGACCGCTAACCTCGAGCCCGACGAGCCGCTCAAGCTGGTGCCTGCCCTTGGAGTATATCTTTCGAAGGTGACGATAGGGGAGAGGAGCTTCTACGGAATGACCAACGTGGGGCAGGGCCTGGAGACCCATATTTTCGATTTCGACGAGGATATTTACGGGCGTAACATCCGGGTCAGTTTCCTTCAGCGCGTGCGCGACGAAATACGTTTCGAAGGTCTTGACGATTTGAAAAAGCAGCTGATGGAAGATGAGCAATGTTGTAAAAAAATGTTAAATTTGTAAACTATGTCAGCAATACACTATATGAGCCAGGAAGGGCTCGACAAACTTAAGAACGAACTTGCAGAGGCACTTGCACAGCGCCCTGTGATTTCCGCCGCGATCGCGGAAGCCCGTGAGAAAGGTGACCTTTCCGAAAATGCAGAGTACGAATCAGCCCGTGAGGCCCAGGGCCTCCTGGAGCTCAAGATAGCCCAGCTTCAGGACCAGGTGGCGAACGCCAAGGTGGTGGACGCCTCCCAGCTCGGTACCGACAAGGTGCAGATGCTCAACAAGGTCAAGGTGCAGAACCTCTCTGCCGGTATGACTATGGAATTCACCATCGTAGGTGAATCCGAGGCCGATTTCTCCAAGGGCCGTCTGGCCGCCACCACCCCTATAGCCAAGGCTCTCCTTGGCCACGCAAAGGGTGAAGTGGTCGAGGCCCAGGTCCCTTCGGGCGTAATGAAGTTCAAGATTCTCGATATCTCCCTCTGATATGGCAACCATCTTCACCCGCATAGCCAAAGGGGAAATCCCTTCCTACAAGGTGGCCGAAAGCGCAGATTACTACGCCTTCCTCGACATCAGCCCCCTTGCCGAAGGGCATACCCTCGTCATCCCCAAGAATGTTGAGGATGACTACATCTTCAATCTCGACCCCGCCGTGTACGAAGGCCTCTGGGCTTTCGCGCGCAAGGTAGCCGTGGCCATCAAGGCCGCCGTGCCCTGCAAGAGAGTCGGAGTGGCCGTGCTGGGGATGGAAGTTCCCCATACCCACATCCATCTTGTCCCCCTCCAGACCGAAGGGGACCTGGACTTCCGCAAGAAGAAGCCGGAGGTGAGTCCCGAGCGTATGGCGGAGATAGCTAAATCGATACTTGCAGAATATGAAAAATTATAAGATCCTCGCATCTGCGCTGTTCTTGCTGGGACTTTCCGCCTGCCAGGGAGGCAAGGCCGGACTGGACTGCACCGTGAACGACGCCCCCGATGCGTCCCTGGTCCTGAAGCAGCTCGACGGGACCGTCACAGCCGTTCTCGATACCGTCAAGACCGATGCCGACGGCCGTTTCACCTACAAAGTGAATGTCGCCAAGGGCAATCCTGAATTCGTCTATGTGTACAAGGGCGATACCCGTCTGGCATCCCTCCTCCTCGAGAAGGGCGAGAAGGCTGTCGTGAAGGCGGATACCCTCGGCAATTACGAGGTTTCCGGTTCGGAAGGCTCCGCCCTGCTCAAGCAGGGTGACGACAGCTTCCGCGAATATGCGGCCAAGCTGCTCGCAATGTCCCGCGACGGCGCCGAGCCCCAGGCCATCAACAAGCTTTATGTGGACCATTACCGCCAGAGCGTGAAGTTCGTGCTCGGCAACAGCAAGTCGCTGGCCGTCATCCCCGTGCTCTACGAGAACCTTGGCGGCAGTCTGCCCACCTTCGGCGGAGTCAACGACGCCCTCATCTTCCGCAGCGTATGCGATTCGCTGATGAGCGTCTATCCCGAATCCAAGTATGTCCGCGCCCTGGATCAGGAAACCGCCCGCAGGGAGCAGCTCTTCAATCTGAACAAGCGTCTGAGCACCGCCCCCCAGAGATCCTATCCTGAACTCAGGATGCCTGCCGTGGACGGAAAGACCGCCGACCTGGACAGCCTCGGAGCCAAGTACACCCTAGTCTTTTTCTGGGATGACCGCGAAGCCACCCACAAGATATTCAACCTGGAGACGCTCAAGCCCATATACGAGCAGTACCATTCCCGCGGACTGGAAATCTATGCAGTCAGCGTGAATCCGGACAAGTCCGCCTGGGCCCAGGTGGTCAAGTCCCAGGAGCTTCCCTGGGTGAACGTGAACGACGGGCTCGGCACCGCCTCCCGTTCGCTCACCCTCTACAACGTGCACAATGTGCCCGCCATTCTGATGGTGTCCGAGGATGGCATACAGACCATCCCCGTGCGCGACAGGGCAGTGCGTAGTGAAGTCGGGAAGGCCCTAAAATAGCTTTTTAGGAGTAGTTGCGATAAACTGCTTGAGATAGAAGGGTTCGAAGTACGCTACGTCTTCGAACTCTTTTTTCTGTAGTTTCTCCATCGCCGGAAGGAGCATTGCGGATGCTTCCGGGCAGGTCTGGGTAAAGGCGGCTGCGGGGAGGAAGCGGCATTTGTCGGCGGCGTCGCCTATCACGGCCACGGGGCCGGCGGCGAAAAGGTCGGCGAAACTGTTCTCGTCCAGCACCACGGGCGAAATCTCGCTCAGGCGCTCTCCGGCAGGGGAATAGACGGCGGTATAGACCTCCATCCTCCTGGCATCTATCATAGGGAGTATGGCCGTGCATCCCTCGGGAAGCCCGGCTTCTATGGCCTGCCGGGCAAGTATGTCGAGGGTGCTGACCGCAATGAGCGGCACCTTCCCTCCGAAGCAGAGACCTTTGGCGGTGGATGAACCCACGCGCAGGCCGGTATAGGAACCGGGCCCCTGGCTGAGGCAGACGGCGTCCAGGTCGGAGACCTTCCATCCGGCCTCGTCCAGCATTTCTTTGATATATACCGCGGTGAGCGACGCGTGGGCGCGGGGCTCGCTGCTACGGCGCGTAGAGATTATGCGGCCGTCCTCCGCCAGGGCCGTGGAGCACAGGGCGGTGGAAGTTTCTATGAATAACAGCCTATGCATTCAACAACAGATCTTTCAGGTAGGGGAACACCTCGGTGGCAATGCCGTGGAGCAGATTGTACAGCACGGACTTGTCCAGCACTTCGCTGCTCACCAGGCCGGTCTTGTCGTTGATGGGATCCAGCAGGAAGATCAGGAGCCCTAGCACCAGGGCGGCCTTGAGTATCGCAAATACAACTCCGAGCAAGCGGTTAAGCCAGCCCAGCATCACGAGGTCCAGTGTTTTGGAAAGGAGTTTTGCCAACAGCATCAGCACGAACACGACGGTCATTACTATGACTGCGAAGGCAATAATGTTGATTACCTGCTGGTCGGCCTGTATGAATCCGTTCAGCCATCCTCCCACTACCATCGAGAAACGGAAAGAAGCCCACACGCCCACGAAAATGGAGGCCAGGGCCATCACTTGTTCGATGAATCCTTTCGTTATTCCGGTAATGATTGCCGGCACGAAACATACGAGCAGTATTATATCAAGAGTTTCCAAAGAATTGATTATATTTGTAAACTATTTAACAAGCGCAAAATTAAGGAAAAAATATGACATTCAAAGAATATAAGGGACTTGATCTGGTGGCCACCGGCAACCGGGTTTTGGAGCGTTGGAAAAAACTTGGGGCATTCGAGAAGAGTCTCGAACTTGCCGAGGGTGAGCCCGAGTTCATTTTCTTTGAAGGTCCTCCTTCGGCCAACGGCATGCCCGGCATCCACCACGTGATGGCCCGTTCCATCAAGGACGCCATCTGCCGCTACAAGGCGCAGACGGGCTGGAAGGTGCGCCGCCGCGCCGGCTGGGACACCCACGGACTCCCCGTGGAGCTCAGCGTCGAGAAGAAACTCGGCATCACCAAGGCCGACATTGGCAGCAAGATCAGCGTAGAGGAATACAACCATACCTGCCGTCAGGAAGTGATGAAGTACACCAAGGAGTGGACCAACATGACCGAGCGCGTGGGCTACTGGGTGGATCTCGAGGATCCGTACATCACCTACGACAACCGTTATATCGAGACACTCTGGTATCTTCTCCGTAAGATATACGACAAGGGGCTGCTCTACAAGGGCAAGACCATACAGCCCTATTCTCCTACCGACGGCACCGGACTCAGCTCCCACGAGCTCAACCAGCCCGGCTGCTACAAGGATGTGACCGACACCACCGCCACCGTCCAGTTCGAGGTCGTGGAGGATGCCGCATCCGCCAAGCTCTTCGGGGACGGTCCCGTCTATTTCCTGGCCTGGACCACCACCCCCTGGACCCTTCCTTCCAACACCGCACTCTGCGTCGGTCCCAAGATCGACTATGTGCGCGTGAAGTCCACCAACCCTTATACCGGAGCCGAGGCCGTCTATGTGCTCGCCGAGGCACTGGTGGGCGCCTGGTTCGGGGACAAGATTCCCTACGAGGTCCTTCCCGGCAAGTTCAAGGGAACTGAACTGGTGGGAATACGCTACAAGCAGCTCATCCCTTGGTTCAAGCCGGACGGAAAGGCCTTCGAGGTCATACAGGGTGACTATGTCACCACCGAGGACGGTACCGGCATAGTGCATATCGCACCTACCTTCGGTGCCGATGACAAGAAGGTTGCCACCGCCGCCGGAATAGTTCCGCTGATGGTCATCGACCGCGACGGCAACCCTCAGGCCCAGGTGGACCGGCAGGGGCGCTTCTGCCGCCTGGAGGATCTGGATCCCGCCTATGTGGCAGCATCCGTCGATCCTTCCTACAAGGAATTCGAGGGCCGCTATGTGAAGAACGCCATCGAGAACTTCTTCCGCCAGTTCGCAAAGCAGGCCCCTCTCGGAAAGGACGATCCCACCCTCGACATCGACCTCTGCGTGATGCTCAAGAGCCAGGGCAAGGCCTTCCGCATACAGAAACATACCCATAGCTATCCTCATAGCTGGCGCACCGACGTGCCCATACTCTACTATCCCCTCGACTCCTGGTTCATCCGCACCTCCGCCGTAAAGGACGAGATGGTGGCCTTGAACAACCAGATACGCTGGAAACCGGAATCTACTGGTACCGGCCGCTTCGGGGTGTGGCTCGAGAACATCCAGGACTGGAACCTCAGCCGCAGCCGTTTTTGGGGAACTCCTCTGCCCATATGGCGCACCGAGGACGGTAAGGAAGAGATCTGCATAGGCAGCATCAAGGAGCTCTATGCCGAGATAGACAAGGCCGTCGCCGCCGGATTCATGGCCTCCAATCCCCTCAGGGACAAGGGCTTCGATCCCGCCGATATGAGCAAGGCCAACTATGACCTCATCGACCTCCACAGGCCTTACGTCGATAATATCTTCCTCGTAAGCCCTTCCGGCAGGAAGATGGTCCGCGAGAGCGACCTTATCGACGTCTGGTTCGATTCCGGTTCCATGCCTTACGCACAGACCGGCCTCCGCGGCATCGACAGCCCGGATTTCGGCAGCACCGCCGACTTCATCGCCGAAGGCGTCGACCAGACCCGCGGATGGTTCTACACCCTGCACGCCATCCACACTATGGTAAGCGGGACTCCCGCGTTCAAGCGCGTGATTTCCAATGGCTTGGTGCTGGACAAGGATGGCAACAAGATGAGCAAGCGCCTTGGGAATGCCGTGGATCCTTTCCAGCAGCTGGACAAGTATGGTGCTGATGCGTTGCGCTGGTATATGCTTACCAATGCTCAGCCTTGGGATAATCTGCGTTTCGACGAGGCTGGCGTGGACGAGATACGTCGCAAGTTCTTCGGTACGCTCTATAATACCTATTCTTTCTTCGCACTTTATGCGAACGTAGACGGCTGGCAGCCCGAAAACGCTGCCTCGCTCAGGCCATCCGCGACGGGCAAAGGGCCCGTCCGTGTCCCGCAGGGGGAGCCCGGTACGGGCATTGCCCGTCCGCAGGGCATAGGCAGCGTTTCCGAGATCGACCGCTGGATTATTTCTCTGCAGAATAGCTTGATCCGCGACGTACGTGCCGCGTACGAAGACTACGACATCACTCTTGCAGGGCGTCTGATTCAGACCTTCGTCTGCGACCATCTCTCCAACTGGTATGTACGCCTGAACCGCAAACGCTTCTGGGGAGGCGGCCTCACCGAAGATAAGATAGCGGCCTACGAGACCCTCTACGGAGTACTGAAGACCGTCACCCTCCTCTCCGCTCCCATCGCACCCTTCTATGCCGACGAACTCTGGCTCGACCTGGTACCCGGTGCAGAATGCGTGCATTTCGAGCGTATGCCCGAGGCCGACGAGAGCCTCATCGATCCTGAGCTGGAGAAGCGTATGGAGCTGGCCCAGAAGGCCACTTCGCTGGTGCTGGCCCTCCGCCGCAAGGTGAACATAAAGGTCCGCCAGCCCCTTGCCAAGATGCTGATTCCCGTCATCTCCGACGAGGTCCGCGCCCGCCTGGAGATGGTTAAGAGCCTCATCCTTACCGAGGTCAACGTGAAGGAGGCGGAGTTCCTCTCCGACACTACCGGCATCATAACCAAGAAGATCAAGCCCAACTTCCGCGTGCTGGGCAAGAAATACGGTACCCAGATGAAGGAGATCGCGGCTGCGTTCGCCAAGTTGGACCAGGCAACGATTTCCGCCATCCAGGCATCTTCAGAATATACGCTGGCCCTTCCTTCGGGGAATGTGGTGCTGACCGGGGAAGATTATGAAATCACCTCCGAGGATATGCCGGGCTGGCTCGTGGCATCCGAAGGCGCACTTACCATCGCCCTGGACATCCAGCTGAGCGACGAGCTTGTGAAGGAAGGTACCGCCCGCGAACTCATTAACAGGATCCAGAACCTCCGCAAGGACAGTGGATTCGAGGTTACCGACCGTGTGGACGTGAGCATCGTCGCCGACGGTCAGGCTTACGACGAAATCGAAGCGGCCTTGGGCGGCTTCAAAGATTATATCGCATCTCAGACACTTGCACTCAGCGTTTCCCTCTCCAAGGAGGGCGAAGGCAGCGAGGTCGAGTGGAATGAGGAAACCATCAAGATTCTAGTAACACGTAAATAGTATTATTATGGCAGAAGAACAGGTAAAAACACGCTACTCCGATGAAGAACTTGCCGAGTTCAAGCAGATCATCGAAGGTATGCTGGAGAAGGCCAGGGCCGAGTATAACACTCTCAGGGGAGTCGTGATGCACGGAGGAAACAATGACATCGAGGATACTTCGCCTACCTTCCGTACCGTCGAGGACGATGGCGCCAACCAGCTTACCAAGGAAGAGGCAAGCCAGCTTGCCCAGCGTCAGTACAAGTTCATAAAGAACCTCGAGGCGGCATTGGTCCGTATCGAGAACAAGACCTACGGCATTTGCCGTGTTACCGGCAACCTTATCCCCAAGGAGAGGCTGCGCCTGGTTCCTCACGCCACCCTTACCGTAGAGGCTAAGGAGATGCTCGCCAAGCAGGGAAAGAACTAGAAGCTATGAAGGTTTCCAGGGGCACGAGGCTGCTCGTGCTTGGAATATTGCTTGTGGTCATCGACCAGGTGGTAAAATACCTGGTCAAGACCAATATGGCCCTTGGAGAGCAGATCCCTGTGATAGGGAACTGGTTCCGTCTCTGCTTCGTGGAGAACGAGGGTATGGCCTTCGGAATGAAGTTCGGGGGCTCGGTGGGCAAGTTCCTGCTGTCGGCGTTCCGCATCGTGCTTTTCGGTGCGCTTTGCTGGTGGATATCTTCGCTTGACCGCCATAAGAAGGCCCCTACCGGGGTTCTGGTCGGGCTTACGCTCATTACCGCCGGCGCGTTCGGCAATATCATCGACTGCCTGTTCTATGGCCTTATCTGGGATTATGCGCCCTTTATGTTCGGAAAGGTCGTAGATATGTTCTACTTCCCTCTGATTCATAATGCCGCCGGCGAGGTGATTTTCTTCAGCCCCGTGTTCAATTTCGCCGATTCCTGTGTTACGGTCGGCGCTTTCTACCTCCTGCTGTTCCACTGGAAGTTTTTCATGAAAGAAGAAAATTGATCGTTGCTCCCCCCCCCCTGGAGCTCAACCAATTGACTATCTGTAACTTACTTAAAATGCCTGCCGTGAAAACACGG